>JAILFA010000012.1 GCA_024687125.1 Lachnospiraceae bacterium | reverse complement strand
CATATTGGAGGAACCTGACGAAGAAAGCAAAAGTTTGTATCTCGAAAGGCTTAACAGGGAAATATATCTGAGAGATATTGTTGAACGTTATGGTATAAGGGATGAAGCAGGTATGGAAGAACTGATGAAATTGCTTGCTTCCGTGATAGGCTCACTCACAAATGCCCAAAAGGTTTCGGATACATTTAACAGTAAAGGGAATAAAGGCATCACTATGCCTACCATCTCAAGCTATCTCGCGTATTTACAGGAGAGTTTTATTATTCAAAAAGCTGAACGTTATGATATTAAAGGACGTAAATATATAGGGACGCCTTCAAAGTATTACTATACCGATCTTGGACTTAGAAACTCATTACTTAATTTTCGGCAATATGAAGAAACTCATTTGATGGAGAATGCTATTTATAATGAATTGATCTACCGGGGATATAACGTTGATGTTGGTGTTGTAGAAACAAGAGTTACTGAGAATGGCAAAAGCACCAGAAAACAGCTCGAGGTTGATTTTGTAATTAATCGAGGCAGTGAGAGATATTATATACAATCAGCATTTGCTCTTCCAACACAGGAAAAAATAGATCAAGAGCAGGCTTCGCTTATAAGGATTCCCGACTCTTTTAAGAAGATAATAGTAGTTAATGGAACTGCACCATTATGGAGAAATGATAAGGGTATAACATTTATGGGATTGTACGATTTCTTCCTGAATGATAACAGCCTGAATATGTAATGTTTGTCAGTTATCATTGTAATGACCTCAAAAACGGAGGTACATTATAATGAATCATGAAACAGCAAATTACATTATGCAGAGGATGTCGAAATATCTGGATAACAGCCAGATGATTAAGTTGAAGGATGCTTTGGGTGAATCACTGAGGCAACTTGGAAAGATAAATCTGAGTTTGCAGAGGCATTAAGCATGATTGAAATAAATGAGAGTTATATGAAAAGGTGCTATGAGTTAGCGATAAATGCGGGCAAAAAAGGTTTTGACACTTTTGGCGCAGTATTGGTTTGTGACGGTAGAATTTTGGAAGAAGCTGAGAATACTGCTGATTTTGAAAAGAAGATTTTTGGTCATGCAGAATTTAATCTTGTTCATAAATGTGCCAATAAATATACAGATGACATTTTAGAAAAGTCTGTAGTCTACACAAGTTGTGCTCCGTGTGAAAGGTGCCTGGCGGCAATAGCTTCACTGGGAGTTCATCAGGTTGTATGTGGAGTTTCATACAAAGAATTCTGTAAACTACTTCCGTTTGATTACCAGGCAGTAGATAGAGAAGGTTTGCTTAAGCAACTTGGAATAGATATGACACTTACGGAATCAGTGCTTGAAGATGAAGGCATGCATGTCTTTGAATGGTGGGGCGGTGAATATCGTCCGTTAGATGAACTTATCGCAGAAATGGATGAGGTGAAGAAAAACCGTTAAAAGGTTATAGATTAATGATAGACTTTACTACGATCACAGCTTGCGGTGAATGCTGCGAGGGCTGGTCGAAAAAGATAAATGTGGAATGCCCCGTTTGTATAGATATCCTGCAAGACTGTTATGTGGAAGAGGATCTGTTTCCGATGATCTTCACGGAGTATGAAGAACGGGATTACGGTATTCTGTTTTATAACACGAAGAATAAGGACTCGTACGACTCAAATCATGCTGTAATCTATAAAGACAGAATACACGATCTTCCCCTAGTGCTGAAAGATATTGTCGAGTTTTATAAGGCGAAATGCAGCAGGCCGATCATCTACCAGTCGATGTTGGATGACAACTGGTTTGATGAAATAAAAGATGAACTTACTGCGGCGGGTATAGAGTTGTTGAAGTCCGCAAAGCAGGTCACGCGGTGTTAGGTGACATAGTATGACGACAGAATCCAGGCAAGCGGCTTTAGAAGCGTTAGCTCATTACAATATATCAGCGACAGAAATAGAATTGCTCAGACACAATGAGAATCTGACCTATCGCGTGGAAAACGAATATTTGCTGCAAATACATGAGCCTGCAGAGGGTTAACGTTTCATTGAGGAGGATAGATATGACTCACAAAGAAAAAGCTTTAGAATACTTTGGTGATAAGTTTCATTGTTCGCAGTCGGTTATTGCTGCTTTTGCAGAAGAATGCGGATTAACTGAAGAGAAAGCCTTAAAGATAGGAGCATGCTTTGGCGGTGGTATGAGAAAAGGTGAAGTTTGCGGTGCCTGCACCGGAGCCTTAGTGGTTCTTGGAACTTTATACGGACAATCTGATGCGTCAGACCTTGAGAGCAGAATGACGGCAAATAAGGTAAACGTTGAGATGATGGAACGATTTGCTCAAAGATGCGGATCCTATATTTGTAATGATTTGTTGAAATGTGATATTTCGACACAGGAAGGTATTGCTTATGCTCGGGAAAACAAACTGTTTACGGAGTTTTGTCCGCAGATGGTTGCGAATGCCGTTGATATACTTGAAGAAATAATAAAAGAACAGAACTAGTTAAACTGGAGGAAAAATGGGAAATGAGATAATAATCAGGGACGCGAAACCGGAAGATGGAGAAAGACTTGTTGAGATTTATTCATATTATGTCTTAAATACTGCAGTTTCTTTTGAGTACAAAGCACCATCTGTAGAAGAATTTAAAGAAAGAATAATTACTACGACTGAAAAATATCCATATTTGGTCTGCGAGAAAAACAATAAAGTTGTTGGATACGCATATGCAGGAGCATATAGTACACGAGAGGCATATTCGTGGACAGCTACGACCTCGATATATCTGGATAAGGGTTGTAGAAGGCAGGGGATTGGTTCTGCTCTTTATGAGTATCTGGAAAACAGACTTCGTAAGCAGGGGATAGTAAACACTTTGGCTGGTGTGGCATATTGTGCTAAAGAAGATGAGTACTTGTCTCATGATAGCTTCAAGTTCCATTCAAAGATGGGTTATACTAAGGTGGCACACATGGAATCTATCGGAAAAAAATTTGATAGATGGTATGATCTTTTGTGGATGCAGAAGAAAATTTAACTCGCAAGATAAAGAGTGCAGATCAAAAGCGGTCTACACTCTTTTTATGAAAATGAAAAAAGTTCTTGACAATATATATTTGACCAAATATAATATAGTCAAAGATATATAAACCGGCTTATCCAAAAAGGGGGTACATACCATGGGATTCTATGATCAGAGCGTAATGACAGCAGCAGGTGAAGAAGTATCAATGAAGGATTATGAAGGGAAGGTTGTCCTTGTCGTGAATACTGCTACAGGATGCGGCTTCACTCCTCATTACAAGGATCTTGAGGCGATGTATGAGAAGTATCATGACAGGGGATTTGAGATCATCGATGTTCCCTGCAACCAGTTTGCGGGACAGACTCCGGGAACGGATGACGAAATCCATGAGTTCTGCCAGCTTAAGTACAATACGCAGTTTCCTCAGATGAAGAAAGCTGATGTGAACGGTGAGACCGCAATCCCGCTGTTTAAGTATCTGAAGGAGCAGCAGGGCTTCAAGGGCTTCGGGAAAGGCCCGGCAGCGCTTGCCATGAATGTGATGCTTAAGAAGATCGATAAGGATTACAGGAACAATCCGGAAATCAAGTGGAACTTCACCAAGTTTGTTATAGACAGAAGCGGAAATGTGGTCGCAAGGTTTGAGCCCACGGAGAAGATGGAAAATGTGGATAAATGCGTAGAGGGATTATTGTAAGAGGCAGATCATGGCACAGGAATACGAACAGCTTTTGCTTGAAAACCAGTTATGCTTTCCGATGTATGCATGCGGAAGGAAGATCGTTGCGGCGTACAACCCGTATCTGAAGCCATTGGGACTGACATATACACAGTACATCGTCTTCATGGTTCTGTGGGAGAAGGAGAGTGTGAATGTAGGACAGCTCGGAAGTATCCTTCATCTGGATGCAGGGACACTCACACCTCTTCTTAAAACCCTTGAAAAAGAAGGGTATGTTACGCGGGAACGCTCCAGGGAAGACGAGCGTGTAACGATAGTTACGATCACAAAGAAGGGCAATGATCTTAAGGAAAAGTGCAAAGATATACCGCTTGAACTCGGAAAAAAGAGTTCTCCCTTAACCGAAAAGGATGTAAGGGAACTCTACAGACTGCTGTATAAGTTCCTTGAGGGATGATATACACGGACAAAGCAGCTGTGATCAGTCTTCCTTGTGGCAGCAGCAATCGTGCTTTTCTTTGTGATCACAGAACTTGCTGATCAGCTCCTCCGGTTTATCGATATTTCCGGAGTTGCCGTTAAAACTGCCAAACGACGCAAACCTGGCCGGCGCGATCTTCATACCGAGCACAACGCCCAGAAGAAACAGCACTATTCCGGTCAGAATAATCTCCGTTTTGCTGCACTTTCCACACTGCAGTTTCTCAAAATGCTCTTTGATCATGGCTTAACCTCCTGTCTGATGATGTTTTCGCTTCCGGGAATTGTTTATCTGGCTTCGCAAAGAAACCCGGCATAAGGGAATCTGTACAGACATACCGGGTTTCCAAATATCTCAACATTTTTACCGGATGCAGCACCCTTCTGTATTTCCTGAGCGCCGGAAAGACATTGCTTCACCAGCTCAGGCTTGACCGGAAAAGTGCCATGCATCGGATAGATCTCATCATACTGTCCGTCATAATCGGACAGATGTTCAAGACTCTTGATATAGAGGTCGATATCACGTCCCTTACCAAACATGAAAATGTGTCCGTCCTGCACACTGTCACCGCTCACCAGAACTCTGTTTTTCTCATCAAGAATGGCAATACTCCCCGGGGTATGGCCGGGGATGTCAATGATACGCAGCGGTCGGTCTCCCAGTTCGATGATGTCGCCTTCCCGGAGGGGGAGCAGATTTCCTTTTCCTCCGCGACCCCGGTAGTTTTCTTCTTCTGCGGGACTCATGTAGAATTCATCAAAAGAAGCGTTTCCGGAAATATGATCAGGGTCGCCGTGCGTATTGATCATAATGAGCGGCAGACTCGTCAGTCCCTCGGCGATCTTTCTTGCTTCCGGGACATTCATTCCCGAATCGATCAGCGCGGCCTTCTCGGTGCCGCGAAACAGGTAAAAGCGGACATCTCCGTCTTCAATCCGCCATGTGTTCTCATTGATCCGGATCGTCTCGGCCATATTCCCTCCTCAAATCCCTCCTCAAATGCAAGACCAAAATACGATTGTTCAGACTTATATGATATAATACTTTTGCTAGATGAGCAAATATGCAGCACAATGCGTTCAGTATTTATATACACCGGTAAGGATACAGAAAACCTATGAAAGCCTATTTGACCAGCTCCATCGGGGGCGCAATAAAAGAAGACGGAAATCGCATACCGGATAAACTGTTCCGGTACAATGGTTTTCTGGACAGACTGAAAAGGGACTGGGTTCCCGATTCCAGGATGCTGTTTATTGCCGCATCGCCGGAGGACTACGAAAAAAATGATGAGGTGTGCGAATGCTTCAGGCAGTCCTTTCCGATGAGCGGATTAAGCATTGCCTCTCTGGATATATGCGATAACAGGAATCCTGCTATTGTGGATCGGATCAGCGAAATGGATGTCCTGCTGTTGTCGGGCGGACATGTGCCCACAGAAAATGATTTCTTCACAGGGATCGGCTTAAGAGAAAAGCTTGCGGACTATGAGGGAATCCTGATCGCATGGAGCGCCGGTTCGATGAACTGTGCTGAAAATGTATACGCTCCGCCGGAACTGGACGGAGAGGCACTCGATCCCGATTACAAAAGATGGTTTCCGGGACTGGGACTCACGGATATCAACATTTTTCCGCATTATCAGTACCTTAAGGATGAATGGCTGGATGGATATCGGATCATGGAGGATATCACATATAAGGACAGTATCGGCCACGAAATCATAGCAATGAATGACGGCACGTACATATATGTTGAAGACGGCACCCAGACGTTATACGGCGAAGCATACCGGATAAAGGACGGAAAAGTTGATAGGATCTGTCAGGATGGGAGTTCGATCAGTCTGGATACAATAAGATGACGGCATTCCACCACAGGTGTAGTTGACGAACTTGGGCAGGCGTTGTAAAATGCCGATAATGGTTTCGAAAGGATGATACAAAGACCATGAGAATGAACACGATGACAACTGCATACGCCGCGTTACAGCCTGCAGTCCTGTATTTGTATTATGCAAAAACAGGTTATCTGTCGTGTGGACAAAACATCATGGCTGCGCAGGATTAAAGCGCAAAGATCATCATTGTGATCAAGGCCTGCTGTGGGAGTCCACAGCAGGCTTTTTTCTTTGGGTCGGTACCGTAGCGGCGAGCGGAGCAGACTGTAAATCTGTGACATAGAAACACCGAAGGTTCGAGTCCTTCCCGGCCCATTTATACCGCAATAGTACAACTGGAAGAAAGAGAGGTAACAGCGATGAAAACAGTGGATATGGAGGCCACAGGGATCCAGATCGACAGGATGCGGCGGGAACGCGGCATGACGGTAGCGGACGTCATGGTCACGATCGGTTTTACATCTCCCAACACCTTCAGCAAATGGAAGAAGGGAAAGAGTATGCCTACGATCGACAATCTGGTTGCATTGGCTGATATATTTGGCTGCAGCATAGGAGATATCGTTGCCGTAAAGACGGTATGAACCGTTTTCGGGCAATGCTGCGTCTTCACAGGTAGAGACAGAATTACTGTTCTTTGCCAGTGGCATATGATGCCACTTGTGAGGACTAATACCGGGTGCTACAATGCCGATATAGTCAGTAAGAGAGCCGCGATGTCGGCAGAGAGAAAGTGAGCAACGATGATGTACTTGATGAACAGCAAACAATTTCAGGAAAGGAAGCCCGAGAAGCAGTTTTGCACGAAGCAGAACAGCTTTGGAACCATGTACGCAAATTGTGAGCTGAAAACGGATACCGGGGAACGAGAGTGATGAAGTGATCGGACCCGGAAACCAGGAGAAAGGATGATCCGCCTGCTCACACGAGCAGGCGGATTTTTTTGGAGGTACAGAATTATGGATATTTGTACAGCACCGGTGATCGATGTTGTGGCGACCGGAGCAGTGATCGGGAATGCGATCCGGAACAGCGATTATTCAGTTCGAGACGTGGCAGGATATTTGGGGACGGATACCACATCGATCTATCGATATATGCGAGGGGATGTTCTCCCCAGCACGGATCGGCTCCTCATGCTGTCAACACTGCTGGGAATGACGATCAATGATCTGTTAGCGGTAGCATGAGTATAAGCGCTGTTGGCCTATCGGCTGGGCAACGGACTTTTAATCCGTGAGGATTACCTCAAGGCGGGTTCAACTCCCGTGCAGCGCATATAGATCTTTGGTGTAAAGGTAGCACGGCAGTCTCCAAAACTGCAGGCGAGGGATCGATACCTTCAGGATCTGCCATGCCTTCGTAGCTCAATTGGCAGAGCAGGCGCCTCTTAAGCGTCAGGTTCCCGGATCGTGGCCGGGCGGGGGCATTTTTAGCCGATTAACCTAATGGCAGGGTGCGTGGCTCTGAACCACGATGCGGAGGTTCGATCCCTCCATCGGCTGTTAAGTTTTTTCTACAAATTTGAAAATCGGTATTGAAATCGAAATGAAGAGGGTTACAGGTTCGAGTCCTGTCGTTGGCATGAACATTGAAAACAGATGGGTTCAATCCCCATACAGATTACTTTCGGGATGTGGTGCAGCCAGGGAGCACGCGCCCTTCGGGTGGGCGAGGTCGCAGGTTCAAAGTCTCCGCTCCGCTTCGGTCGTTGCTAAACGCGTTCCACTGGCATGCAGCAACCTGCCATTCCGATTAACGAGATGCTGGTGTAATGGGAGCACGCCACGTTAGGGTCGTGGAGGCGCGGTTCGAATCCGAGCATTTCGATGATGGGAACATAGCTCAGTTGGTGGCAGCGTCTGACTGTTAATCAGGAGGTCGGGAGTTCAAGTCTCCCTGTTCCCGCTCTTCCCGAAAGCTTTAAGCCGGATTGGCACAATGGCAGCGCAGATGCTTCGTAAGTATCAGGTTTTCGGTTCGAGTCCGAAATCCGGCTCTGCGGGGTGGACTGGAGTGGCTCCAGCGCAGCCTCATAAGCTGTACGACGCGGGTTCAAATCCCGCCCCGCTATTTTGGAGGTAAGAAAAATGTTTCAGTCACAGACCTATGGAAAACTGCATATTAAACAGATACCTGACAAGCTGCTGATGTTCTTCGAGAAGTATCGGAAGTTTGATACCCCGATCCACATCATCGTCGGAACGGATTCACAGAACTTCTCGCAGACAAAGATGGTCAGTGTGATCGCGGTAACCTGTGAAGGGCACGGTGGGATTTTCTTCTATGAAGTTACAAGACAGCCGAGGATCATGGATGTGAGGACGAAGCTGCATGTAGAAACAAATGACAGCCTGCGGATCGCATCAACTCTGGTGGAACAGATGGAGAACGAAAAGAAATATGAGGAGATGTATCTGAATTGCCCGATCTCCATCCATGTAGATGCCGGAAACAGTAAGAACGGCAAGACCAAAGAACTGATCCCGGAATTGGTCGGCTGGGTACGTGCGATGGGTTACGAGTGCGAGATCAAACCGGATTCATATGTCGCCAGCACGATCGCCGATAGGATATCAAAATAGTTTTCAACTACAGGTAGATTGATTTACAGAAGTGGTCATCCGATAATAGGAACAGGAGGAGATAAAACAATGCTTTATTACATGCTTAACAACCGAATTTCACACAGTACCGGCAGATCATCCCGGCGGAGTATCCGCAGGATTATTTGTTATGGGAAATCGGTTGTACGGGAGGAATAGGTTTATGCCAGCCTCCGCCATATGATTAAGCGTACCGCCTGTTTCCTCGATCACGGAGACAGGCGGTTTTCTTCTGGAGGAAAAAGAAATGCCGGTAATAGATATGACAGCCACAGGGCTGAAAATACAGGAACTGAAAGATAAAGCAGGTATGACGGTAAAAGACCTGCAGGGAGTGTTTGGCTTTACATCGCCGTATCCTGTATATAAATGGCAGAACGGACAGAATCTGCCGACACTGGACAATCTGGTGATATTGGCAAAACTGTTCGGTGTGAAGATGGATGACATAGTCGTAACAAAATAATATTGCTCTCACAATGCCCTTGTAAGCCTAATTGGTAAGGCACTGAGTCTGAACCTCAACAGTAGCCGTACTAGCGGTGTTTCGGTTCAAGTCCGAACGAGGGCGTATGGTAGGGTGACGGAATTGGCAAACGTACCCGGTTGGAAACCGGTGTCTTCAGGCGAAAAAACTGAGATGCGGGATCGAGGTCTCCGCTCTGCTTCGGTCGGCGCTAAACGGACGTCCACTGGACGTCCAGCGCCCCGCCCCTGTCGTGAAATATGGAAATTTGACAGCATGGGCCAATGGTAAGCCAGCGGATTGCTAATCCGTCCATCGGTGTAAAAGCCGGTGTCCCGGTTCAAGTCCGGGTGCTGTCGCTTTGTTCCGTTCGTCTAACGGATCAGGACATGCGGCCTCTACCCGCATAATACGGGTTCGAATCCTGTACGGAACATAAATTGCTGTAGTCTAATGGATCAGGACAGTGCTCTCCTAAAGCACAGATCCCGGTTCAAGTCCGGGCAGCAATAACCTGACATAGCGCAATGGCAGAGTACCCGCCTGATATGCGGGAGGTTGATGGTTCAAGTCCATCTGTCAGGAGTAAGGAATTCTTATCGTTGGCAATCAAAACAGTATCATTTATAATTATCTTCGTAAAACTCCCTGAGAGTAATCGAGGCATGAATATGAAGGTGATCATCATAAACGGGCCTATGGGTGTGGGAAAAACAACCATAGGGAAAGCCATAGCAGAGAGGAATCCCGGAACCGCGTTTATTGACGGGGACTGGTGTATGGATATCCATCCGTTTGTCGGAAATCCGGAAACGAGGGCGATGGCTGTCGACAATATTCTTCATATGATCGGAAACTACAAAAGATGTTCCGAATGCAGCATGGTCGTTCTTGCATGGCTGATGGATGATCCGCAGGTGTACCGGAGCATGATTGACGGGCTTACCACGCTCCAGGCAGATGTAAACAGTGTAACACTTGTCTGCAGCAGGGAGTGCCTTGCTGAGCGCTGGGAGAAGGATCATCAATGCGAATGGAGAACCGATCAGTGGTTCAACGCGAGTATCGCATCCCTGTCATATTTCGAATCGGCAGAAAACGTTATTGATACAACCGGATTAACGGTTGAACAGATTGCGGATATGATTACGGAGTAATGAGATCAATGACTGCGGCAACCCTGATATGGCTCCTCATCACGATCCCCATTGGTGCCTTTTTTACCGGTCTCGGCATATATGCCTGGAATCGAAAAAAACCGATGTGGTTCTGGTCAGGCAGTACCGTCAAAGAAAGTGAGATATCAGATATACCTGCTTATAACAGAGCGAATGGCATCATGTGGATCTGCTACTCCACGGTTTTTTGGATAGGTGCCGTCATGGGACTTTTTCAGATGGATGCGGCCGGCGCGGTGCTTGCGATCGGCACCTTGGGCGGGATACCCATTCTCGTTTTTGTTTATAAGATAATATTCAGTAAATATGGAAAGCAAAGCCTTTAGGCAAGATCCGGAATAGAGCTGATCGAATCGTTCATGATCTGTTCAACATCAGCTCCGTCGATATCAAGTCCAACAGCCTTGATCAATTCTACATCATGTATTCCGTAAAAACTCTGTGCCATCGTTTTTACATATCCGAAGCCGAATTCCTCGGGGACAAAGGCGCCTCCGGCAGTCGTGACGTAGTAGAGCTTTTTCGCGCTGCAGAGCGGTTCAGGTGTTCCTTCCGGTGTGTATTGGAATGTGATCCCCATCACATTGATCTGCTCAAAGTACTGCTTAAGTGCCGCCGGAAAGGATAGATCCCAGTATGGCGCGGCAATAATGATCATAGAGGCCCCGGCAAACTGTCTGGCAAGATCGAACATCGGATCCGACCATGCGGCAGCTGCGATCAGAGAATCCCTTTTTGTCAGAAAACCGGCATCTGCAATCGGAAAGCTGATTTCTGAAAGCTTTACTTCTGTCACTTCACAATTCAGTTTTTGTATCAATGCATCCGCGAGCCGTTTGGTGCGAGATTCCCCTCTGACGCACGCGTTTACAAATAAAACCATAGTTTTCTCCTCCGAAGATCAAATGCAAAACCGGACTGCAATATTATAATCTATCTGTTGCGCAAATGCACCCATTATCTCTTCTTTCGGCAGGACAACTGTGATAGAATGATTGTCGGATGTTTTAGTCAATCTCAGGATTATAGCAGAGTCGATCGAGGGAACGAGAAAATGATCAGAGAAGTCAAAAAGAGCGATGTTCCTGTATGTGTAGATATTATCAGAAAGAGTTTTCAGACGGTTGCAGATGAATTTGGTCTTACTTTGGAGAATGCGCCAAGATTCACGGCTTTCGCAATGACCGAAGAACGACTTTACAGTCAGCTGGAAAATGAACCGCGTCTGATGTTTGTCTACGAACAGGATGGGGTAATATGCGGGTATTATTCGCTGCTGATGCTGGATAACAATGAATGTGAACTCAATAATCTTTCCGTTCTTCCGGAATTCAGGCACTGCGGGATCGGAAAGGAATTACTTAAGCATGCATATGAATCGGCAAAAAGCCGGGGGCGCAGGCTTATAAACATAGGAATTGTTGAAGAAAACCGTATTCTCAGAAAATGGTATGAACAGAACGGAGCAGTTCACACCGGAACGAAGAAGTATGACTTTTTCCCGTTTACGTGCGGATATATGGTGAAAGAACTGCAGGAATAAGGTGTAAAGGATGATCAAGACAGCAATAGTCCTTGCAATTATCGGACATATCCTGTGCGGGATCAGCGACTGCCTGCTGAGTTACTCGCCCAGGGGCAGGCTGAATTTTAAGGATATCAGCGATCAGGATAAGATGTCGGCGATGTTTGCCGATATGCCTTTGTCATTCCCCCTGGCATCGATGATCATGGGAACATTCGCGATAACGCTTTTCGGATTCGGGTACTTTGCGCTGTGCTTCTGGATGAAGGAGTATTCCGGGACGGCAGCCAATATCATGTTTATCGCGACAGTAGTGTTCCTTGTTTCCATCGTAGTGCACCACGTGCTGTGCGGCGTCGTAGAGTGGGGGTATATCCGTTTGGGACGAACGGCCGAGGCACGTACAGCCATGCTGGAGCTTCAGAAAAAGACCATATCTACAATGGCGGCAGGCTATGCCGGCTGGCTCACCTTGCTTGTAACACTGTTTGTCATGGTGGTGCGGGGCATGACAGGACTTCCCGCGTGGGGATGCGTATTCAACACAGCAGTCATCATGCTCCCTATAGCTCCGACGAAGATCCCTGCCAAAGGAAACGTGGCCGGAGCGGTAATGTTTATCGGGCTGCTGTTTTTGGTTTAGCAGTATCAAAAGAATATGGGAGGATACAAAATGTCAAAGATCAGTATGAATCCAAACAATGATTATTGTCCGCAGACGCTGTTCCTGTATGGCACCTATGACGAGAACGGAAATCCCGACTTCGGTCTTTTCTGCTGGCTCAGTTACATCTGGGACGGCGAGCTCGGCGTTATGTGCTGTATGGGCGGAGACAAGCTTACGAAGAGGAATATTGAGCGTGACAAGGTGTTTTCCGCGAATCTGGTGACAGAAGAGCTTCTGGCTGTCGCCGACTATCTCGGATGCGTCAGCGGAAAAAACCCGGACAAAATGAAGATCGATCTGGATATCGGAAAGGGCGAGGTCCTGAATGTTCCGATCCTTAATAAATCTCCGGTCAGCTATGAACTGGAGGTGACGGATTTCATTTCCAAACATGACGGAAAAGTGATGCTCTGCAAAATCAGAAATGTTCTCCAGGATGAGTCGCTGTCATCCGATGAAACGGTGGAGCAAAAGCTTGCACGCATTGCACCGATCAGAACCACAGCCAAAACCTATCTGAGCTATGACGGCAAAGCACTGGGGATGTGGGGAGAGCCGATGAAAACAATAAAGAAATGAGAATCAAGGAGTACGGTACAGATCAAAAAGATACTATTCTCTTGCTGCATGGCGGCGGATTATCGTGGTGGAATTATCGGGAAGCAGCCGAACTCCTTCAGGATAAGTATCACGTCATCCTTCCGATCCTGGACGGACATGCCGGAAGTGACCGGCCGTTTACGACGATCGAGGAGAATGCATCAGAGATCATTTCGTTCATTGATGAAAAACTGTCCGGTTCGGTTTTGCTGATCGGAGGTCTTTCGCTGGGCGGACAGATCCTGCTGGATATGTTATCACAGCGCAAAGATATCTGCTCTTACGCGCTGGTCGAAAGTGCGGCTGTGATCCCTTCAAAACTGACAAATAAGCTGATCGCACCGACCTTTGGGAGCTGCTATGGATTGATCAGCCGCAGGGGCTTTGCGAGACTGCAGTTTCAGTCTCTGCATATCAGGCCGGATCTGTTCGAGGATTATTACAGGGATACCTGCCGGATAAAAAAACAGGACATGATCGCGTTTCTGAAGGCAAATACCGCATATTCCATGAAGGACACTTTCAGGGAATCATCTGCCGGGATACACGTATATTTCGGCGAAAAAGAAACTCGGGAGATTCTTCGCTCCGCAGAAACCATCTGCCGGATGCATCCCTCCTGTAAGCTGCACCGCCTGAAGGGGCTGAGGCACGGAGAGTTTTCGATCAATCATGCAGATCAGTACGCGCGTGCGATACGGAAAATTGTTAATGGAGAGAAATCATGAAAAAATGGTATGACGAAGAATACGAGTTTACTGTGGAGGTGACCGGCTTTCTGCATGGGGATCATACAGAAAGATATTGCCGTAATGGTGAAGAGATCGGTGATGTCTATCAATGCACCTATGGATGCCCGGTTAATAAGGATGGTTACGGAATCTGTTCAAAGACAATGATGATGCTGTATCCTCTGATGGAAGCTGTCAGAAGCGGCGGTGATCTTACCAGAGTCGGCGGTGACGGAAAGTATACAAAAACTGTTGTGTGTCCGGATGGCTGCGTGATCTTCAGATTGACGGCAAAGCCGCTGGGAAATGAAAACTTCCATACCGGCGGATTCTGGGATTATCCCGATGAAACACAGAAGTAAGGAAAGGATCGGAAAATGATGGTTGAAGCAATAAAGGATCCGGAAGAAAAAAGAGCGATCGCCAGAACAGTGCTTGAGGCCCTTACGGAATGGTTTGAGGTCGAAGAGAGCCGGGAGGGCTATATCCATGACTGCGCAGACTGGACATTTCTTGCGGCAAAGGATGGTGATCGGATCATGGGATTCCTATGCCTGAAGAAAACGGGAAATGCTACGGTTGAACTTGCCGTTATGGGTGTAATGAAGGAATATCACAGAAACGGGGTCGGCCGGGAACTTGTAGAAAAAGCCAAAGAAGCAGCGAAGGACGAAGGATACGAATTCATGCAGGTTAAGACGGTGAAGATGGGCGTGTACGATGATTATGACAGGACAAATCTTTTCTATATAAGCTGCGGCTTCAGGGAGTTTGAGGTATTCCCTCTCCTTTGGGATGAGGCCAATCCCTGCCAGATCTACGTAATGTCTTTGAATTCCTGCGCTTGATCATACGAAGGAAGAGGAGATCCTATGGAGAAGTATATTGAAGGCAATAAGGCGGCATGGGAGGAGGCTTTTGATAACAGGGACGCATCCTGGGGCGCCGATATAACCGAGCGCATACGGAAAGAAGACTATCCGTTTTTTGAAAAAGAAATGGCTGATGTCCTGCGAAACATTGATACCGCAGGAAAAACGATCGGTCACTTCTGCTGCAATAACGGCCGGGAACTGCTTTCTTTGGTGAAAAGCGGAAAAGCAGCAAAAGGAATCGGCTTTGATATTGCCGAGAATCAGGTCGCTTTTGCAAATGAAAAAGCAAAAGAATTGAACCTGCCTTGTACATTTGAAGCAGTAAATATCTATGATATTGACGACAGCTTCAAGGAACAGTTTGACATTGTGATCATTACGATAGGCGCGTTATGCTGGTTTGACGATCTGGAACGTTTTTTTGCGATCGTGGAAAAATGCATGAAGCCCGGAGCTGTGATCGTGCTTAACGAACAGCACCCCTGCACGAATATGCTTGCCACGGAGGGGGAAGAGGAATTTGATCCGGAGCACAGGACGGAATGTCATTATTCATATTTCGAGCATGAATGGACCGGAAACGAGGGGATGTATTATATGACGCAGAAGAGCTATCGCTCGAAGACGTTTACTGATTATACGCATCCGATGTCGGAGATCATAAACGGAATGTGTCATAACGGAATTGTTATCACAGGACTTCAGGAGTTTGACTACGATATAAGCGGCGGTTTTTCTTCCCTGGATCATCGTGGTTTTCCGCTTTCCATGATCCTGCAGGGGAAGAAGCTGTGAGAGTATCCTCCGAAATATGAAGGTCATACCTTTTATATGATCGGGGCGCCCGCGCGGGACGCCCCGATTTTTATATATTTTGTGACTTTAATGCCAGGAAAAGGTGACCAGTCCGTAGATATAAAGAGCAGCCACACAGATTGGGACAAAGAACTGGAAGATCGGCTTCATCCAGGGGCGGATCTTCAGCCCTTTGCCGGAATTCGCCTCCGCGACAAAAGCATCCCAGCCCCACCCCAGTTTCGTGCAGCAGAAGAGGCTGAACAGGATGGCGCCGATCGGCAGGAGGTTCGTGCTCACAATGAAATCCCAGAAATCCAGCCAGGCCGTTCCTTCCGCAAAGGGCTGAAAATGTAAGACACTGTAGCCCAACGCAGTCGTAGAGGAAAGAAGAGCGACCCCGATCCCGCTGACGAGACAGCCCTTTGGACGGCTCCAGCCGGTCATCTCGCGTACACAGGCCAGGATGTTCTCGAACACGGCAAGCTCCGTGGAGAAAGCCGCAAAGACCATGAACAGGAAGAAGAGACTCCCCCAGATCCGTCCGCCGTTCATGTTGTTGAAAACCGTCGCCATGGTGTCAAACAGCAGGGACGGACCGGCATTGACCTCGATATCGTAGGTGAAGCAGGCCGGGAAGATGATGAGGCCGGCCATGATGGCGACCATCGTATCAAGCAGGATCACGTGCAGGCTTTCACCGGGGAGCGAGCGCTCCTTGCCGATATAGCTGCCGAAGATGGACATGCAGCCGATGCCGATGCTCAGCGTGAAGAAGGCCTGGTTCATGGCGCCCACGATCACCGAGCCGTTGATCTTGGAGAAATCTGGCACCAGATAGAAACTGATCCCCTCCGCCGCTCCGGAGAGCAGAAAGCTGCGTACGGCGAGCACGATCATCAGGATGAGCAGACCGGTCATCAGGTACTTTGTCACCCGCTCCAGACCGTTCTGCAGGTTAAAGCAGAGAATCCCAAACCCCAGGGCGACAGCGATGAGCATGTAGATGATATTGACCGAAGGATCGGTGATCATCTTAACAAAGCCCAGTTCGGCGGACTGGCCGGTCAGAAACATCAGGAAATAATAGATCATCCAGCCGGTGACCACCGTGTAGAAGGACATCAGGGCCACATTGCCGGCGAGGCACAGATAACCGTGAATATGCCATTTCTGTCCTGGCTTTTGAAGCTTCTGGTACATGCGCACCGGGCTGGCCTGTGAAGCACGTCCGATGGCGAATTCCATCGTGAGAGCCGGAAATCCGAGAAGCAGCAGGCACAGCACATAGATCAGCACAAAACCGCCGCCTCCGAACTGTCCGGTCATCCATGGGAATTTCCACACATTGCCGCAGCCGATCGCACATCCTGCGCTCAGCATGATGAAGCCCAAACGGCTCCCCAGTCGTTCTCTGCTGTTGCTCATCTTTTTCTTCCTCCCTGTTCCGTATACGCGTCCTCAGTTTTTCGCGTTCCAAGCCAGAATTGTACCATAAATATGCATGAATGACCATAGATGTGTTTGGCGGAACGGATCTTTTGACGTATAATGGAAAAGCACGATAACCGCAGCAGGGAGCTTCAGATCATGAAAATCAGAAAACTCAGAAAAAACGAACTGCCGGAAGCATATCTGATCTCAGCGTATTGCTTTCACGTGCGGACGGACGACACGGACGCCGAGATCAGAAAGATCGACGCGTCAAACCGCGGTGACTGGGGTGCCTTCGATGATGATGGGACGCTGATGGCCAGGATCATCAACAATCACTACACCTTTTATCTCGATGGACACGAGATTCCTGTGGGCGGGGTAGGAGCGGTTTCGACGCTGCCCGAATACCGCGACCGCGGAGCGATCAGAGAGATCTTCAAAAAACTCCTGAAGGATGCTTATAAGAACGGCGAGGTGCTGTCTGCACTTTTTCCGTTCAAGCACGAGTTCTACAGGAAATCCGGCTACGAGACGATCACCCACAGGAACAGATATACCTTTGCTCCGGCGGTTCTTTCGGGCTATCACTTTGACGGCGAGGTGAAAAAGTGGAACACAGGCGATCCGGTCACGGAGTTTCTTTCCGTCTACAGCGGATTCGCACGGGGATTCAATCTGGCTGCAGTCCGCACCGAAGAAATGATGCGGGAGCACATGAAGGTCGACAAGCCCTTTGCGGACAGGAAGTTTTCATACCTGTTCGAACAAGGCGGGAAGCCGGTCGCATACCTGATCTTTACGGACATCAGGCACGATCCCGCAGCGATACTTGAAGTGGAGGAGTGTGCCTGGACCTGCCGCGACGGTTTTAACGCGATCCTGGGATTTCTTGCAAGATTTGAGGCGGATTACGGAGAGATCAGTCTCCCGCTTCCCCTCGGCATCGATCTTCTCCGCATCATCAGATCGCCTCTTTCTTATCACGTAGAAAAAAAGACCGGACAGAATTTCATGGCAAGAGTCATCAACACCGAAAAACTGCTGGAGATGATAAGGAAGCCCGCAGGATGCGATCTCGTCATAAAGGTCACGGATGAGATCATAAAGGAGAACAACAGGACCTTCCGTGTCAGGGACAGCAAGGTCATCGAGACAAAGGCAGCAGCCGACATCGAGCTCTCGGAACGCGCACTTTCGCAGATGGCAGTCGGCGCGGTAAACCTTGACGAAGCAATGCTCCGCGAGGATGTTACCGTGAGGGCAAAGGAAGAAATGCTGAGGATGCTGTTCCGCGAGAAGAACATTTTCGTCGGGGAGCACTTTTAGCGGTGATATGCGCTGTATCTGGACAGGAGAAATAGAGAGATGGCAAATCTGATCGTCGTATGCGGCCCTCAGGCTGTGGGGAAAATGGTGGTTGCTGAGAGCCTGAGAGACAAACTGAAATACAACATGATGCTGAACCATGACAGTATCGAGATCACGGACAGGATCTTTGGCTTTGCGACTCCCGCACAGAGGGAGTTTAACGCGTTTTTCAGAGAGAAGGCCTTTGAACTTGCGGTCAGGCATAACGTGGATCTGATCTTCACCTATGTGTGCGCGTTTGAAATGCAGGAAGAAAAAGACTATCTTATGAGCCTGCATGATCTTTTTACAAAGAACGGCGGAAAATTCTACTTTGTCGAGCTGAGCGCTGATCTTGACACCAGGCTTGCGCGAAATGAGACGGCCTACAGAATGGAAAGAAAGGCATCCAAGCGTGACCTGGAATGGAGTAGGTCGAATCTTCTCGATGACACGGAAAAACACAGGCTGAATTCGGAAGAAGGCGAGACCTGGTTTGAAAACCATCTGAAGATCGATAATTCCGACCTCGAACCGGACCAGGTGGCGGACAGGGTTATCGAAGCGTTTGGGCTTGTCCCGAATGATAAAGAAGACAGGGAATATCGATTCGGCGTCTGAATACTCTGATACGAAGTTTTCATGACCGGGATGTTTATGGAAAAGCAGCTGAAGTGATGAGAACATACAGTGTGAGCATCAACGGACTATCTGTGAGGGCCTGCTATGAAGAGGAGAACATCAGAGAGATCTTCCTCCCGCTTCTGCACACTCTCACGGATCTGTATAAAGAGAATCACCGGCGGATCCTTGCATTCCTTGCCGCACCTCCCGGCGCGGGCAAGAGTACGCTGGCGAGTTTTCTGCAGTCACTCGCATCGGAAAGTCCGGATCTGGAGGAACTGCAGGCGATCGGCATGGACGGTTTTCACAGAAGACAGGAGTATCTTCTCTCCCATACCCTCGTAAGGGACGGGAAAGAGATCCCGATGGTCGATGTCAAAGGAACCCCGGAAACCTTTGACCTGGATAAACTGGAGGAAGCCATCAGGAGGATCAGAACAGGTGCGGCATGCGGCTGGCCGGTGTATGACAGGCTCCTTCATGATCCTGTAGAGGACGCGGTCACGGTGGATAAGAACATCGTCCTTCTGGAGGGGAATTATCTTCTTCTTGACTTGGATGGCTGGAAAAGGCTATCCTCCTATGCGGACTATACGATACAGATCCGGGCAGAGGAATCGATGCTGAAAAAGCGGCTTGTTGCAAGGCGTATCGCAAGCGGACACCCGGCAGAAGAGGCGGAGGCATTCGTGGATTTCAGCGACATGTATAACGCCGGACTCTGCCTGGAGCACTCCGCGGATGCGGATCTGATTCTGACACTGACGCAGGATGGCCGCTATGCAGGGACATACGAGGGAGGCGATCAAATGAGAGACATCTGGGACAGGATTCCTGAGGATGCGGACATGATCCTGCATGTTTCCCGTCGATATTTATGGCTGCCTGTCAGGAAAGACGGTGCGGTAAAGAAACTGCATTTCTACATAGATGGTGAGAAGTTTCAGGAACTGGACGTGAAGCTAAGCCCGGAGCGACCCGATCATTTTTTTGCGATGGATCTCTGCAGATACATTGGGCGGGAGATCGAGATCCGAGGCGACGTTTCTGACGATGTCCTTGAGAAGCTCAGCTGTCATGATGAGCAGCCGGACGGGGCCTGCCCGCATCGGCCGGTGATCCATTTTACCGCTGCAGGCGGGTGGATCAATGACCCCAATGGCCTTATATACGCGGATGGCATCTATCATCTGTATCACCAGTGGAATCCGTATGGGACCGAATGGGGAAACATGCATTGGGGACACGCGGTGAGCCGGGATCTGATCAGCTGGGAAACCCGTCCGATGGCCATGGAACCCGATGCGTCCGGCACGATGTTTTCCGGGTGCGGATGGCAGGATAAGGTGAATGCCGCCGGTTTCGGAAAAAATACTCTGCTGTTTTTCTACACCGCGGCCGGAGGGACCAGCCTGTGGTCTGCAGAAAACGGAAATAAGCATACACAGAGGCTGGCAGTATCTGCTGATGGCGGAGAAACCCTGCAGAAAAAGGGGCTGATCCTCGAACATATAAAGGGCGGAAACAGAGACCCGAAGGTGCTTTGGCACGAGGAAAGCAATGCCTATGTGATGGTATTGTACCTGGACGAAAATGAGTTTGCCGTATTCCGGTCGGCCGATCTGCTTCACTGGGAAGAGAGTCAGCGGTTTTCGGCGGATCATATGTGGGAATGCCCGGATCTGTTTGAATTATCGGTTGAAGACGAACCGGGAGAGAAAAAGTGGGTGTTCTGGTCTGCGGATGGGTATTACATGACCGGAAGCTTTGACGGGTTCCGATTTGAGCCGGATTCCGAGGTGTGTTCGGCCTACGATACGAAACTGCCTTATGCCGCGCAGACTTACGCCGGGATTCCGGACAGAACGGTGAGCGTTGCGTGGTACAGGACCGAAAATGAAAGAGGGGGCTTTCGGGGGATGATGTCTGTCCCTGCGGAGCTTATTCTTCGGAAAACGGAAAGCGGTTATCGGATCTGCTTCAGACCGGTAAGAGAGCTGTGGGAGAGCTTTCGGGAAGCAGAATTGATAAGGCCTGACGGAGGCCGTGCAGAGATAAGGCCTGAAGGTGAACCTGTCGTGATGGCCGTGGAGTGGGAGACGGCGGGGCCTGCCGTCATCCGGACGGATGAAACAGAGATCCGCTTTGAACATGCGAAAGCGCAGACAACCGTTATCCTTGACCATGGGATCATGGAGTACTATGGAAATAACGGGCTGTTATACGGCGCAGCGGAGATGGAAGAAGCTGTTCTGTCAAAAAGGATACTTGTAGAAAAGGGTGTAAAACAGATCCGCGTGTATCGCCGGAAAAAGGTGACAGCGGGAAGATAATTATGCTGTTCGTATAAAGAGGAACGGGAAACCATGAACAGGAAACGCGATATCTGTCTGATGATCCTGGGATATGTCGGAGCACTGGCTGGGTGCTTTGGCGTGATCATGTTTAACAGTTATGTGCTGACTTCTCTGCCTTTAGCGGGACGGATGATATGCATGCTCATCGTATACTGGCTGATAGCATTGGTGCCGCTGGTTCTGATATTCGTTTCAAAGGATAAGATTGATACACTGACGTTTTCTCGGGAAAAGATCGGGATGCAGATCCTGATCGGGGTGGCAGGCGGATCGGTGATCGCATCGGCGTATTTCCTGGTACCGTATTTTATGGGATTCGGTTCGTATGTTGATAATGGCAGCCGGTTTACGCAGTTATGGCAGTTCGCCTTCGAACTCGTGTATTTTATTGTGGCTGTAGGTGCCGTCGAGGAGATCGTATTCAGGGGATTTGTTTATTCTAAACTGAAAAGTGTCTTCAGCAATGAATGGATATCGATCTTTGCCTCATCCATACTGTTCGGATTATTCCATCTCATGATCGGAAACATCGTGCAGGTATGCCTGACAACGATCATAGGCATTATCTTCTGCCTTGTCAGATACAAGGTGAAAGGCTGCACCATGCTTTCTCTGATCATCCTGCACGGCGTATATGACTTTTTGATCGTGCTGTACTCTTCATTGCTGTTTCGGGTATAATGAATCTCGGGTTATTGATGTTCGGTTTTCTTGAGCTATAAAGATTTGGGCAAAAACAGCACAAAAGCCCAAAATTTGACCAAATACGACCGACAAAGCGAAGTGAGTTGGGCGGAATCAGCATAAAACCCTCGATTTTGACCAACAGGAAGGAGGAGCAGTCATGAAAAGAAGACGGGAAAAAAAGAACCCGTTCGTCAAGGCTCTGGCGGGGGCTTTCTGTATCATCGGCGGAGCCCTGGCTGCGGGGATTGCCGCGATCGGCGCGACGGCCGTGCGCAACAGCAAAAAGATGAAGCAGCATGAGAACGAGAACAATTACATGACATCCTGCCTGTTTCAGAATGAAGAGATCGAGCTGAAGCCGGATACACAGAACGTTTATCTGACGGTGCTTTTCAGCGTGGCACATATCATGGTTCCCAGGCCGGAAAAGGACTGCCTGAACATTGAGATCACATCCTTTGCCGGGAATATGATCTTAGATATGCCGGATGGTGTGACCATCAGATGCAAAGGCTCGAAATATGCCGATTTCGCAAGGAACGGGGCGGAAGCATGCCCGGTCATCAATCTTGTCATCCATGACTGTGCGTCATCACTGGCTGTGAAATATGCATGAAGGTGACTGCGGACAGAGAATGAACCTCGTCGGGACATTGGCGAAGCAGTGAGACGATTATCGGACTATCTCCGGACAGAATTCGGGAAGAAGGTATACCGTCTGTCGCTGAGTTCTGGCTGTACCTGTCCGAACCGGGACGGACAGATCGGTTATGGGGGCTGTACATTCTGCTCGGAGGGCGGTTCGGGGGAATTTGCTTCTTCCGCAGCACCGATCGATGACCAGATAAGCGCGGCGAAGAAACGGATCGCCGAGAAGACAGACGCAAAGCGGTTCATCGCCTATTTCCAGTCCTTTACAAACACCTACGGGAATACCGACAGATTGAGGAAGCTGTATCTGGAAACGATCCGCCGGGAGGAGATCGCCGCGTTATCCCTGGGTACCAGACCGGACTGCCTGGGACCCGCGGTAATGGATATGCTCTGCGAGCTTAAGACGATCAAACCGGTATGGGTGGAACTGGGATTGCAGACAATCCATGAGAGGACGGCGGAAAGGATCCGCCGCGGCTATCCGCTCCCGGTATTTGAGGAAGCATATTCAAAACTGAAAGCGTCGGGCATTCCTGTGATCGTTCATGTGATCCTGAATCTTCCCGGGGAATCCAGAGATGATATGCTGGAGACCATACACTATCTGGCGGCTCTTGCCCCCGAACTTGACGGGATCAAGCTGCAGATGCTGCAGATCCTTAAGGGTACTGCAATGGCTGTAGAATATGAAAAAGAGCCGTTTCCGCTGATGGATCTTGAACAGTACGCTGAGCTGATCTGCGAATGCGCGGAGATATTGCCGCAGAATACCGTCCTGCACCGCATGACCGGTGACGGCCCGCGCCGGTTATTGATCGCCCCGCTGTGGTGTCTGGATAAGAAACGGGTGCTGAACAGGCTGAACAGAGAGCTGATCGGAAACATACAATGATTACACTGAATGATTATCTATACTCCGGAGATACCGTTCTGAAGATCCTGCTTCGATATTCATCAGATCTGAAGAAAGAATCTCTGGAAACGCAGAATACGATCGATCTTGCGCACAGCAATTTTCTGATCCAGATCATTGAGCTGCTGGAACATACGGATTTCCTTACGTCACAGTCCCAGAGAATAAAGGAATTCTACCTGTATATGACGCAGAAGTATCCCTTTCTTGCGTTTACCTTTAAGGGCAGGATCAAATCCCTGATCCGCGCGGAGGAGAAGTTCAACGGCTATATTCTGGAGTTCATTTACGATTATTACAAGGAGAATGGAAAGTATCCGAGTGAAGCAGAGATTAAGAACAGTCTGAACTGTTTCAGGGATCTGATCGCCTACCGTATCGTGATATCCCTGCCTCTGTGTCATGTTTCCGGGAAGGAAACCCAGGAGGAGCAGGAACGGAGATACCTGTATGAGATCGCAAATGTCCTGCCGGGGTTTCTTGAGGAAAGAGGCTTTACGCCGGAATTGTCCGGTTACGCGGTTCACGACGGATCGGAAGAACTGGATAAGGCCATCCGGCCGTATTACAGAGATTATGTGCATACGCCCCGTCCATCCGGTTATCGGTCCCTGCATATCACCTTTTATGACAATCATGCAAGGTGTTATACGGAAGTGCAGCTGCGGACAAAGGATATGGACGATCTGGCAGAAATCGGCGCGGCGGATCATTACGGATATGAGAAAAGTCAGGAAGCGGACCGGACAAAGAGAGACATCATTCCTGCCGGGGAGTGTGTTTTCTTTGATGAGGCCTATGAGCGTTTCAGAATGCTTCAGGATCTGGATCTGTCCTCCATCAATGTCAATATGTTTAAGGCATTCAACAATCAGCTGATCAACGACGGCTGCGGCCTGTTCAGAGGGCGGCAGATCCTGCCGTTCGAGCATCTTTCGAGGTTTCAGGATGACCTTACGGGGTAGTCTGCCGTTCATGTTGATGTTGACATGAGATCGTAGAGATCATATAATAGGCGCAGGCAACGGGGCTGTATATCAATACAGCCCTGTTTTGTTTTATATGCATGAACAACGGCGTTCTGCAATACATTTATGTATGCAGAGCGCTGTTTTTTATCAGACGACAAAGGGGAGATGCCGATGGCAAAGACACTCGCGGTCATCACGGCAAGAGGCGGATCAAAAAGAATACCGAAGAAGAATATCCGGGAGTTCTGCGGACAGCCGATCATCGCATATTCGATACAGGCTGCGCTGGCCAGCGGACTGTTTGATGCTGTAATGGTATCGACGGACGACAGGGAGATCGCTGAAATATCCGCAAAATACGGCGCTGAGATCCCGTTCATGAGAAGTGCGGAAACCGCGGATGACTACGCGACTACGGAAGATGCCCTGATGGAAGTGCTGGAAAGATACAGAGACCTGGGACGGAGTTTTGATCTCGTCTGCAATCTTTATCCTACAGCACCCTTTATCACAGCAGAGAGATTAAAAGAAGCTTATGATCTGATCTCTGCCGGTGACTGCAATGTGGTTTTTCCGGTGGTCCCGTTTGCCTTTCCGCCGCAGAGAGGACTCTATGATGAGAACGGATTTATCACCCCCGCGAGTCCTGCGGATTATATGAAGCGCTCTCAGGATTTTAGACCCGTGTATCATGACTGCGGTCAGTTCTATTTCTACCGTGTGGACAGTTTTCTGGGATCGGGATCCACGGTTGATCACGCAAGACCGCTGATCATCAGTGAGATGGAAGTACAGGACATTGACACGCTGACGGACTGGGAACTGGCGGAAATGAAGTACAGACTGCGGAAGAGCAGTGAAGGGAAGGAGGACAGAGATGGCAGCATTCGATAAGGTAAAAAGCGGCATTCCGGAGATGGACACGGCGCTTGACCATATCAGGCTGGGGGATAATGTTGTCTGGCGGGTGTCGGACCTGTCGGAGTTCCGGCTGTTCATGGAGCCCTATGTACGGCAGGCCATCGAAGATAAGCGGAACATCATCTACTTTCGCTTCGCCAGCCATGAGCCGTTGGTGAACGACTGCCCGGAGATCAAGACGGTAAATGTACCGCTGTCTCACCGGTTTGAGAATTTTACGGTCGATATCCACAACGTGATCGAGCGCGAAGGAAAGGACGCCTTTTATGTCTTTGACTGTCTGTCCGAGCTGCAGACCGCATGGGCGACGGATCTGATGATGGGCAATTTCTTCCGGGTCACCTGCCCGTTCCTGTTCATTCTGGACACAGTTGCCTTCTTTCCGATCATCCGCGGCAAGCATTCCGTACAGGCGATCAATAAGATCCTGAACACCACGCAGCTTTTCTTTGATGTTTATTCCGATAAAAAGAACGTCTATGTGAGACCGGAAAAGGTGTGGAACCGGAACTCCGACACGATGTTCCTGCCGCATGTCTACGATCCGGAGGCCGGAACCTTCCACCCGATCCTGGACGGTGTACAGTCCAGCCGGTTTTATCAGACACTCGGCCACGCACAGCGCTCCGCCGATGAGCAGTACTCCGATTCCTGGGACAGATATTTCAACCGTGTGAAGCTGATGAATGAAAACGGCATGGACATTTCCGATGCCTGTTCGGAGATGTGCGATATCATGATGACGCGGGATCCCAAGATGCGGGAGATGGTGCGGAAGCATTTTCAGCCGGACGACTATTTTGCCGTGCGTGATCACATGGTAGGGACCGGCATGATCGGCGGAAAAGCCTGCGGCATGCTCCTTGCCCGCGCGATCATCAGGAATAAGGAGCCGGATATCGACGAGGTGCTGGAGCCGCATGACTCCTTTTACGTCGGTTCGGATCTGTACTACACCTATATCGTGGACAACAATCTGTGGGACACGAGGATCAGACAGCGGACAGAGGAGGGATACTTTGCGCTTGCGGGTGAGTTTGCTGACAAGCTGATGAGCGGTACGTTTTCGGAAGCCATGCGGGAGCAGTTTGTCCGCATCATCGAGTATTATGGTCAGGATCCCTATATCATCCGTTCCAGCAGTATCCTGGAGGACGGCTTCGGCAATGCCTTTGCCGGAAAATATGAATCCGTATTCTGCGTGAACAGAGGAACTCCCGAGGAGCGCCTCGAGGAATTCGAGCACGCGATCAAGGTCGTGTATGCCAGTTCCATGAGCCTGTCGGCGCTCGATTACCGGAAAAGACGCGGTCTCGATAAACGGGACGAACAGATGGCGCTGCTGATCCAGCGGGTATCCGGCTCATACTACGGTCAGAATTACATGCCCTGCGCGGCGGGCGTGGGGTATTCCTACAGTCCCTACCGGATCATGAAGGACTCTGATCCGACCGCCGGAATGCTGCGTCTTGTCATGGGACTCGGAACCTCGGCGGTGGACAGGACGGAGGGCTCCTATCCCCGGATCGTCAACCTGGATATGCCGGAAAAGACATCCTATTCTTCGTCGGCGGACAAGCATAAGTTTTCCCAGGGCAAAGCGGAAGTGATCCATATGGGGGAACGGTCGCTGAAGAAGCTTCCCCTCGAGGATATCGAACCGGAAATGCCGAAGTATCTGGAACGGATCCTTCTGGAGCACGATCATGACGCGGAATCCATGCTCCGGGAAAGAGGGATCGACAGGGACATCAGGTTCATCTCCTGCAAAGGGCTGGTGGCCAATCAGACGCTGATGGAGCAGATGAAGCGGATGCTCGCCTGTATCCAGGAGGAGTATGAGTACCCGGTGGATACGGAGTTTACGATCAATGTATCAGAGAGCGGGGAGTATTCCGTCGATCTCTTACAGTGCCGTCCGCTGCAGGTGCAGAAGGGACGCTCGGGGACGGTGATCCCGCCGGATATTCCGGAGGAAAGGATCCTGCTGGAAAGCAAAGGCGCTTCGATGGGAATATCGAAGACCACGGAACTGGATATCATCGTATATGTGGATCCGGTGTGCTATTACAATATGCCTTACAAAGAAAAGGATCTGGTCGCGAAACTGATCGGAAGGATCAACTGGCAGTACCGCGATCAGAACAGGCATATGATGCTGATCGTTCCGGGGCGCGTGGGAACCTCGTCGCCGGAGCTCGGTGTGCCCACTGCTTTTTCGGATATCAGCGCCTATGAGATCATCTGTGAAACGGAGGAGACAAAAGCCGGGTACAATCCGGAACTCTCCTACGGCAGCCACATCTTCCAGGATCTGGTGGAGGCGGAGATCCTCTATACCGCTGTATTCCATAGCGAAAAGACGATCCGCTTTTCACCGAAGAAGCTGGCGTCTTCAGTAGATCTCGTCACGGAATTCGAGCAGGGCGATCAGCTCAAGGAGATCGTCCATGTGTATGATGTGGCAGACCGGAAATGCGCAGTGTATAATGATATCGCGAATGAACACCTGGTGATCACCTGTTGACGGAGGCCATTATGGATATCGAAGAAGCATTGGAAAAACTGATGATCATGGCGAAAGCCGACGAGACGTTAAAGAAAAGGCTCCTGAAAACAAGGGATTCCGATCATCCGCTTTCTGATTTCTGTTCGATCGCGAATGAGGCAGGATGCCCGATGAATGTGATGGATCTGATCGAACACGGCGAGAATGATTACGCGGCCATGAAGCGCAGCACCAACGGCGGCGGGGAGAATTCGCCGTTACTGGACGGGCAGGATGATGATTATCAGCTGTTTCTGTCCAGATTATCAAGGACATCCAGAGGCTGATCCGCGTGGTCAAATTCTTCCAGGATGGCGCATGGGATATGAGGCTCAAACGCTCTGTCGTGAAACCATGTGCATTGACAGGGATGCATGCCCGCGTCTCTGGCGGCATACAGCTCCCGGGATCCGCCGTCTCCCACATAGAGGCATTCATCAGCAGTGACACCGAGGAGCCTCGTCATATCGCTGTAAAGAGAAGGGTCCGGCTTGCACCTTCCCTGCTCATACGAGATCAGAGAGACATCGAAATACGGAAACAGGATGCTTTGCCTGATAAACTCCCGCTCATCGGAAAAGGTGTTCGTCATCAGCCCGATCCTGATCCCGCGTTTCTTAAGCTCCGATAAAAGGCGGATCGATCCGTCCGGGATGGCGGAAAAAGAATCCCTGAGAGCAGCTTTTCTCTTGTCTGCGATGAACGCCACCTTCTCTTCCGAGTATACACCCAGCCTTTTCAGGACGATCGCAAGGCCTTCTTCGATCGTGTACTTGCCGGTGCTCCGCCCCTGTTCCGTCGAATGCCACTCTTTTCTGAAGAGAGTCGGATCAATGCCGACGTCTGCCGCGATATCCTCTCCGAAGTAGGTTTTCCCTTCAAACAGGGTCACCAGAGTCTCAAACATATCAAAGATGACGGCTTTTATCATCACATCTCCTGTGCATCATGCGTGTGGCCATTACGCTTCCATAGTACCATCAGGTCAGCGCAGCATGTCAAGCGGATTTACGCGGCCGGGCGGATTTGGCATATATCGCGGAATGGTCTATAATTGCTTTGTAAGTCGGAAAGAAAAGGAGGTGTTTTTATGGTACGTCACGTGATTCTCTGGACACTGAAGGATGAGTATTCCGGTGACCGGAAGGATGAGATCAAAAAAGCTATCAAAGAGGGGCTGGAAGGCCTGAAGGGCAGGATTCCCGGACTGGTCGAGATAAAAGTGAACACGGAGCCTCTGGCGGGCTCCAACTGTGATCTGATGCTGGATTCTCTGTTCGAGGACGAAGCTGCGCTGAAGGGATATTCCGTGCATCCTGCGCATGTGGAGGTCGCTGACGGAAAGGTAAGACCTTATACGGCATCCAGAGTGTGCCTGAATTACACGGTATGAACGTCATGAAGAAGTATGCAGCGGCAGCCATACTGATCCTGACCACGACCATGCTTTCCGCGTGTTCCGAGGAGGAAAATCGAGGAGCACGAGCCTGACAGAGATTAAGACGGACCCCGTCTGTACAGAACGGGCGATCACGTCTTCTTCAGTTCAGTTTTTTCAGGCGCAGGGCGCTGACAGACAGCGCGGGTGCTTCATATACGAATGAACGCGAAGCACCGTCTGCGCACACAAGCTTATCGGAAACCTTCTCCGGCGCCTCCAGGCTGTTTTCATCCGCGGCGTTTCCAGTCATAAGATTGACGGTATAGGCGGACTCCACGTCGCAGTCGAGAGTGATCCCGACAGACTCCGCGTCATCGGCAAAATTGACGATCTTGATGATCACTTCCTCATCCGTATCCGTGACCACGCTGCCCATTGCGGGATAGTACGGGAGCTCTACGGTATCTATGATCTCGCCGTTTATCTCCAGTATGAGGGTATGGTCTGACACGGTATACTTCAGGTGGTTGAACGCGTCTGTTTTAAGACAGACATCTCTGGGTTCCGAAATGGGCTTCGCCGGGAAGCTGCCGCGTGCTATAAAAGAGTGCCCGTCTGAGATGATCCATCTTGACACTTCCAAAAACCGCATGCTCCATGGATCGGTTGGATTCGGATTTGTGCGGTCATAGTAGGAAAGGGGTTTGGGAGAGACCAGTATGCCAAGAGCGATATCCTTACCTTTTTCACAGAAAGCATCGACCTCAAAGACGCCTTTTCTGCATTCATGATCCTCGCCAAGAGTTACAAGAGGATAGACTTTGAACGGGAATTCGGGCATGTCGGGTTCAAATTCACTGTGCAGGGTGATCTCATTTTTGCCGATGTTCTGAAAACGCGCCAGAATGCATCTGGAGGGTTCCACAGATTTTCCGTTCCATACCGGATCCCTGAACCGTACCCCGTCATCTCCGGATAATGCGGGCAGACCGTGGAGATCATAGTAGATTTTTTTTACGTCTTCCTCGGAAAAAACGACATTTTGCCCGCGATTTCCTCCGAATATCCGGAAACAGTAATAGGTCGGGATCACGAAGCTTTCCGCGTTGTCGTAAATGATCAGATTGGGGAACCATGAACCATAGTGTACATGCTGGAAAAGAGGGGCGTAGGAGGAAAGCTTCACTTTGTCCTGATTGCGCTCCATGCCAAGCATGAACATGGCTTCGGAGACAGCGGCGCGAAGCTGTCCCTCATAGGTCTGATTGACCGAGAATTCTCCGATAAAAACATCAGGCTCCGTCCTGTCGTAGCCGTCATAAAGGTGGATCCCTTCGGCAAAGAATTCCGGCATATTGTAGTAGTGGTCATCTGCGATATCGGTTTCCAGTTTTTTCGACTTGCCGCGGTCGTTTGCGATAATGGTAAGGTCCGGATAGCGCTCCAGAACAGCTTTTCTTATCATGTCAAAACGCCATTCGTATTCAGGCCCGGCATTTTCATTGCCGATCTCAAGATAATCAAGACGGAAAGGTGCCTCATGCCCCATGTCTGCCCGGACAGCTCCCCATCTGGTGCCGGGATCGCCGAGCGCGTATTCGAGCGCAGCCAGGATATCCTCCAGCATGTCCGACTGTTCATCCGGGTCAAAATACCGCGGATTCCTGCCCTGACAGGTCATTCCGCAATTACACACATACAGCGGCGCAACGTTCAGGTCTTCACAGAGCTGCAGATACTCGTGGAATCCCAGACCGTTTGTGGTGCGGTAGTGCCACAGCAGCCAGTGAGAAGGGCGCTCCCACACGGGACCGATCGTGTTTCTGAAGTACCATACAGTCTCCATTGAGAAGCCTTCCACGATACAGCCGCCTGGAAACCGCAGAAAAGCAGGGTTCATATCGCGGAGCTTCTCCGCCAGATCCATCCGCAGACCGTGCCCCATAAAGGTTTCTGCTGGCATCAGAGAGATGAACCCAAAGGTAAGCGTCGCATCCGATGAACAGGTGATGCATAACGCGGCGCTTTTTGATGAGAACGCGGCGTGTAGGACGGCATCGTACCGGTCCCAGTCTCCGGGGCGGATCCGGATATCAGAGGATGCGGAAATGCGATCCTGCTCCGTTATCGAGATCGTAAGATCCGCCTCGACATCGGAGCGGACGAACATGTAGAGATCATAGGATTTCCCCGCCTGCTGAGGGATGCCGCAATATCCGATATTGCGTATGGTACCGCCCGCGCTGAAATCTACCCGGAGCGATACCCTGCGATGCTGGTTCAGACGGTTCTCATGATCCAGCGTCATCTTTGCATGATCGGCGTACCAGGCGGGTATATCCGTGGGTGGAACGTCATTGTTTTTTACCCAGTCGCTCATGCCCTCACCGTTATTGAATTCGTCTATCCAGCCGGTGGGCGAGACAAAGGTTTTGCCGCCGTCTTTGGTGACGCAGCCTTCCGGCAGCAGAGAATCCTCAAACGAGCGGTTTCTCAGCATTTCCGGATACAGACCGCCGTCTCCCGCGTGACTGATATCCTCGAAAAACAGGCCATACAGATCCGGTGCGACCGGAAAGAGCGTATCTTTTGTTCGGATCCGGAGATTGCTCATCGTTTATTCCCCCATAGACGTGACGAAGTTGGGTACCAACTGTTATTTTATCATACACCTTTCAAAAAGCAATATGATGTGCAGCAGGCGGAATACCGGGCATGTTTGTGATGGCATGCGGGTTATGATATGATGACAGAAAACTCGGAAAGGAAACATGGACATGTTTGACCGTCACGAATATCGCCTTTAATGTCGGATATGGCGCGAGCAAACCTTTGCGGGATGTTGATCAGTCAGTCAGGAAGGGTTTCGGTATCTCGGAGACGCCTCTTGCCCTGCACAGGATCGATGTCGCACCCTGATAGGAAAGCGGATCGCCTTTGATATCCGTGACAGAACAGCCTGCCTCACTGGCCACGAGTGCAGCCGCTGCGTAGTCCCATAACTGGATCCGCATCTCGAAATACAGGCTGCATCGCCCCATTGCCACACAGCACATATCCCACGCCGCTGTTCCGGAGCGCCTTAAGTCAACACATAACGGCAGCAGCTTTCTGGCATACTCGAATGTCTGATCCTGCAGCTCCGTATAATACGGTGCCGTTCCGAATACCGCCAGTGAATCGGACAGCGGTGCGTCGGAGGACAGGAGCTTTTCGCCGTTCATATACGCTCCCTGTCCGGCTGTCGCCGAGAACGTCATTTCGTCGTACGGATTGCGGATGACTGCCATATAGGGCTTTCCTTCCTTCAGAAGTCCGATGGAAACAACCGACGGATGATAGGAATAGATGAAATTCGATGTACCGTCGATCGGGTCGATCACGAAGCAGTATCCCCGGCTCATCTTGGATGTGAATACGTCCTGACCGTCCTCTTCTCCAAGGAACGATGCTTGGGGCAGCAGTCCGGAGAGTTTTTCGATCAGAAAGGCCTGGATCTTTTCGTCGGTTTCCGTGCAGAAATTGGCGTGTCCGGATTTCTCCATGACTTTGGGCCGCTTTGCCGTCTGCATGATCCGGCCGGCTTCCTCGGAGACTTTTATGATATCATCGAGCAGTTTTGACATGAATGGCACCTCTTGCTTACCAAATGACATCCGGATCGATCAGGCGAAGTCTTTGCAGACGTGCTTGAACTTTCCGCTGATCTTATCGGCCTGCGGTGTCTGTTCGGAAAGAATGACGTCTACTGTCAGGCCTTTGCCCGCAAAGAACTCCTGAAGGTCATGCTTTGCCTGAGCAAAAGCCCCGGCTGGATCATCTGAGACCATCCGGAGTTCCAGACGGTCGGGCGCTCTCTGGATCAGCTGGAATCTGCGGATCGCTTTTACTTCCTCCAGGATCTTGTACAGCGACATCGGAGCGATACGAACCCCATGGTCAAATTCCAGGATATCATCGGTCCTTCCTTCGATCTCCAGCCAACGGGTGGTCCTGCCGCATCCGCATTTTTCGTCATGCACGATGATCCTGTCCGTCAGTTCATAGCGGATGAATGGCTGGATGTGGTTTGACAGATTGGTGAGCAGGACCTTATCTGACATTTCCCCGCAGGGGACGGGTTCGCCGGCGGAATTCACGGGCTCCACGATCACCCAGTCCTCATTGATATGCAGGTGCTTTTCTTCACACTCGCAGGCGATCTCTCCGCCTTCCGTGCATGAATAATGGGTCTGCACATAGCAGCCGAACCTGCGCTCAAGTTTTGCACGGATATCATCCGTGAGGAGCTCGCCGCCCGTGATCACCACATCGGGGTGAATGTTCAGTTCCTTAAGATCAGCGAGCAGGGACAGGTTTGACGGGTAACCGCTCAGCATGGACGGCTGAAATTCATTGAGCTGTTTTATGATATCCGCTTCCGGAGCGTTGACATCGACCGTGATCTTGGCATTTTGCCGCGGCATTTTCAGCTGGAGATATCTGGACATCCCGCAGGCAAGATAAAATCCGTAATCGGCAAATACGCCGGCTGTCTTCTTACCGTGCTTCAGAAACTTCCGAAGATCCTCTTTTCTCGCGAATGTACGAAACGCCGCGACCGCGGAAGCCACATCGATATTCGGCCTGTCATACAGGACAACTGCCGGGTTGCCGGTAGATCCGGAGGTTTTGAAGATGAGATACTTATCGTCGATCATCCGCCCGATGTTGTCGAGGTTCTGTGTAAAGCGGTCGATCCGTTCCATCGTGATGCTTCTGTCGGTCAGTACATCATCAAAATGCGCCATCAGTTCAGGCTTGCTGACGGGCGGAAGATCTGCGAGCGAAGGATCATCGGGGATCCCGGCATACAGTTTCCGATAGAACGGGCTTTTTTCCCTGGCTGTCCTTACAAGTGCCAGAAGCCGCTTTCTTTGCGCCTTCAGAATCTTTTCCCTTGACCGGCGGTCGCCGCCTCGGGCTTTTATCATTTTTTCGATCAGTCCCATAGGTATCCCGGCTCCTCGTGAATAAGACAGGAATGTTATGAATAAAGGCTAAACGAATCAGGAATTGTTTTCAAGAAAAATTATTGAAAAAATGTGTTGACTCTGACGTAACGTAATAGTTTATAGTGGACTCACAAAGCAAAGGAGGATGACGGAAATGATGACCGTACATGAGGTGAGCAGTCTTGCCGGCGTGAGTATACGCACGCTGCAGTACTATGACAGGATCGGCCTTCTGCATCCGACGGGACGCACAGAGGCCGGCTACAGACTGTATGACGATACGGATCTGGAGCGCCTGCAGCACATCCTGCTGTTTCGGGAACTGGAGTTTCCTCTGAAGGATATCAGAGACATCCTGGAGAGTCCGGATTTTGACAGGGACAGGGCGCTGGAGCAGCAGATCGAGCTCCTGACACTGAAACGGGCACACCTGGATGACCTGATCCGCTTTGCACGGAATATCAAAGAAATGGGGGTGAAACATATGGATTTTTCAGCATTTGATAAGACGAAGCTCGATGAATATGCCAGAGAAGCAAAAGCTTCGTGGGGAGACACGCCGGAGTATAAGGAATTCGAAGAGAAAACGAAGGATCGCTCGGAGAAAGACAACAGGCTGTTCGTGGAACGCTTCATGCTCCTCTTTAAGGAGGCCGGCGGGATGAAGGACAAAGATCCCGGCTCTCCTGAGGCACAGGATCTCGTGAAAAGGATCCAGGCCTATATCACCGAAAACATGTATACCTGCACTAATGAGATCCTGAAAGGCCTTGGGAAGATGTACTCGGCAGGCGGAGATTTCACGAAGAACATCGACGCGGCCGGCGGTGAGGGGACCGGAGAATTCGTCGACAGAGCGATCCAGATCTACTGCAGTTGAAGCAAAAATGAAAGCAAAAGAAAACAGACAAAAGGCATCGGCCCTGTGACCGATGCCTTTTTCTGTGTCTGATCTCAATGACGGAATGGTTCTTTGCTCCGGCTTGACACACAAAAACCGTCATGCTACTTTTTCACAGTATGGAACTGCCTTTTTGTAATGAGAAATGAGGATGTCATGGAAACAAAGTTCACGGTGATCGTAGACAATATCGCGGATAACGGTATCTCCGGGGAGTGGGGACTGTCGATCCTGATCGAGCATGAGAGCGGCAGAATTCTTCTGGATGCGGGCGCCTCGGATCTGTTCCTCGAGAACATGAAGAGCCTGGACATCGATGTCGATACCATCGATCATGCGGTGCTCAGTCATGCCCACTATGATCATGCAGGCGGACTGCCGGCATTTCTGGAACAGAATTCACACGCAAAGCTGTATGTCAGGGAACAGACGGCAGCGGACTGTTACGCAAAGAAGTTCCTTTTCCGGAAATATATCGGGATCCCGCGCAGAATGCTGGTGAAATACGCAGACAGGATCGAAGCGGTCTCGGGTGACTTCAGACTGGCAGACGGCGTGTTCCTGATCCCCCACAAGACAGAGGGGCTTGAGGCTGTCGGAAAACGGGAGATGATGTACCGGAAGACATCTCACGGCTGGAAACCTGATGACTTTTCACACGAGCAGAGCCTGGTGGTCGATACGGATAAGGGCCTGGTCATCCTGAATTCCTGTTCCCACGGGGGCGCATACAATATCATAAACGAAGTGCAGAATACGTTCCCGGACAAAAAAGTCTACGGACTGATCGGCGGATTCCACCTGTTCAACAAATCGGAAGCGGAGATCAGGGACTTCGCGGGGAGAGTCAGGGAGACGGGCATCGGGTATGTCTGTACGGGACACTGTACCGGCAGGCGGGCCTTCGGGATACTCAGGGAAGAACTCGGGGATATCGCCGTGCAGATGCGGTCGGGGTACCGGATCGTCATCTGAACGCAGCCGGCAGGCTTTAAGGCCGGATAAACAAGCGTGTATTTGCTGATTTTTGTGGACAGGATGAGTGAAAGTATCATATACTATGCTTTCAGTTATAAATGATTGAGTGAAAGATTATCGATAAGGAACAGCTTATGAATGCGCAAAAGGGAATCTCACTCAGGGTGATCCAGATCTGTCTGGTCCTGATAACGGCGATCGTGTCAGGAATCATGCTCTTTTTCACCTATCGCCTGACTGCTACGTTTCTCCGGCTCGCTGCCGCCACAGAGGAACACATCAGGCTGGAAAAGGCCGCGCATGAGCTGATGGATGCATCCGATTATCTCACCGAGCGCGTCCAGCGGTTTACGATCAGCGGAGATGTGCGTTTTCTCAATGAGTATATTGAGGAGGCGTTTGAGGAAAACCGCCGTGAAGAAGCGGTTGAAAAGATGAATATTGATGAGCGGACATCCGCCGCGATGCGGCAGCTCCGCGAGGCAATGAGTCACTCTGTGGATCTGATGGACCGTGAATACTATGCTATGCGGCTGGTGGTCGAGGCCATGGGATATACGGACTATCCCGAGATCCTGAATGACTATCCGCTTAAGGATGCGGATAACGCACTTGCCCCGGAAGATAAAATGCGTCTCGCGACCACGATCGTTCTGGACGATGCTTATTATGAGAAAAAGGACATGATCCGGAACGATATGCGAGAGAGCCTGGACGAGATCGACAAGCTGACGCACAGTATCGAAAATGAGGAGCTTGCCGCTCTGTACCGTGAGAGGAACATTCTTTTTGCTGCAGTCCTGATCCAGGTTCTGTCGATCCTGCTCATGGTACTTCTGACCTCTGTTCTGGGTGTCCGACCGGTCCTCAAAGCCGTGGACAGGATCAAGGCAGACAGTCCGATCCCGGAGGTCGGCGCCAATGAGTTCAGGTATCTTGCCAGAGCCTATAACAAAATGTATGCCACCTATAAGAAAAGCGTGGAGAGGCTGAATTTTAAGGCTTCCCATGATGAACTGACCGGCGCGTATAACCGGGCGGGATATGACGTTCTGGTGTCCGGCATCGATCTGAACATCACCTACATGATGCTGCTCGATGTGGATAATTTCAAATCCATCAATGACACCTACGGCCATGAAGTCGGAGATAAGGTGCTGATCAAACTGGTGCAGGAGATGAAGAATGCCTTCCGTGACGACGATTATATCTGCCGCCTGGGCGGTGATGAATTTGTCGTGCTCATGGTGCACTCCGGCAGGATGGAGAAAAGGCTGATCGAAGCAAAGATCGAACAGATCAACCGGGAGCTGGAGAATCCGGAGAACGGATTGCCGCCGGTCTCCATCAGCGTCGGGGTCGTTCACGGGTCTGAGGCGAAGGATGTCACCAGCCTGTTCGAAAAGTCCGATGCTGCGATGTATGAGTCGAAACGACAGGGAAAACACACCTATACTTTTTATACGGGGAAACAGGAAGAATAGGATCCGAAAGGAGGAGCAATGGAGTTTACGGAAGTAGTCAGAAACAGGTATTCCTGCAAAAAATATGACGGGAGAAAGCTTGAGGCGTCAAAACTGGAAGCTATTCTTGAGGCGGGACGGCTGGCACCTACGGCAAAAAATCTTCAGGAGCAGCATATTTATGTCCTGCAGTCAGAGGAGGCTCTGGCCAAAGTGGATAAGGCTACGCCGTGCCGGTATGGCGCGCCCGTTGTCCTGGCGGTCGCCTATGACAGTCAGAATGTGTTTACCTATCCGGGCGGCAGATATGATTCGGGCGCGGAGGATGCGACGATCGTCGCGACACATCTGATGCTCGCGGCAGCGAATGAAGGAGTAGACAGCTGCTGGCTCAATTTCTTCGATCCCGGTCTGCTCGCACAGGATCTTGGACTGCCGGATCATGAAGTGATCGTGATGCTGCTGGATCTGGGCTATGCCGCCGCGGGAACAGGCCCTTTGGCCAATCACGCCAGCAGAAAGCCCGTGAGCGAGACAGTAACATATCTTTGACCGAAAGCTTTTTCAAGAGGAATGGATGATGATCTGCGATAATATTCTGGAGTACATCGGACACACCCCTATGATCAGGCTGAACAGGATGAACGATCCCGATGCCGCGGAGGTGCTGGTCAAATATGAGGGACTCAATGTCGGCGGCTCGATCAAGACGCGTACGGCATACAATATGGTCATGCAGGCCATTAAGGCCGGCATCATTAAGGATGATACGATCATCGTCGAGCCCACGAGCGGCAATCAGGGCATCGGTCTCGCTCTCATCGGTGCGGTCATGGGGTACGAGACAAAGATCATCATGCCGGACAGCGTCAGTGAGGAGAGGCGCTTTCTTGTCAGACACTACGGGGCGGAGGTGATCCTGATCCACGATGACGGCGACATCGGCGCGTGCATGGATGAGTGCCTGAAGACGGCGTTCCGAATGGCCGAGGAGGATCCCAGAGTCTATATCCCCCAGCAGTTTGAAAACCCTGCAAATCCGCAGGTGCACAGACATCATACCGGGCTGGAGATCCTTGAGCAGGTCGCGGGGCCCATACACGGTTTCTGCTCGGGCATCGGGACCGGCGGGACGATCAGCGGCATAGGAGAGACGCTCAAGGCGCAGTACCCGGATATTGAGATCTGGGCCGTCGAGCCGGAGAACGCTGCGATCCTGGCGGGCGGAAATATCGGGACACATCTCCAGATGGGGATCGGAGACGGTATCATCCCGCGCAATCTGAACCGTGAGATCTACGATGATATCTATATTGTTTCCGACGAGGAGGCCATCCGCACAGCTAAGGATCTTGCGCGCAGGGAGGGGATCATGTGCGGCATCAGTTCCGGGACCAACGTTGCCGCAGCCCTGAAACTGGCGAAAAAACTCGGAAAGGGCAAGACCGTGGTCACTGTTTTGCCCGACACTGCAGAGAGATATTTCTCCACGCCTCTCTTTGAAAATGACTGATCAATGTGACGTAAGGAGATGGGCATTATGAAGAAAAAACTGTTCGGAAGAGTGACAGCACTGGTGATGGCAGTGCTCATGGCAGGAGCGGTCCTGACCGGCTGCGGGAGCAAAAAGGCCGATCTGAAGAAGGCGGAGGCTTCCCCGGAATGGATCGCAAAGCTGGGGGAGGAGAAAAATGCCTCACAGTTGTTTGTCGTGGCGGGAGTAACGCAAACGACGGCCTATGTATCCATGCACGAAAAGGATGCGTCCGGAAACTGGAAGCAGATCATGACAACGCCGGGGTATATCGGCAAGTTCGGGCTGGGCAAGACCAAAGAAGGGGATGGGATGACCCCTGTCGGTGAATTCCGTTTCAATTACGCGTTCGGAATCGCGAGTGACCCGGGATGCCAGATGAAATATCATAAGGTGACCGGCGATGATTACTGGTCCGGCGATGTCCGTGACGGCTATTCCTATAATCAGATGGTCAGTATCAAGGATCTGCCGGATCTTGCCGTCGATGACAGTGAACGGATCATGGACTACGAGTACCAGTATCAGTACTGCCTGAACATCAGCTACAACGAGGAAGGCGTCCCCGGTGTCGGTTCGGCGATCTTTCTGCACTGCCTGGGGCCGGTCAAGCCCTATACCGGCGGGTGTGTGGCGATCCCCAAAGACTGCATGAAGACTGTCATGCAGAATGTCCGTGAGGACTGTGTGGTCGTGATCGATCAGCTGGAGATCCTGAGCCCCGAAACCTGGGAGGAGATGAATCTGAAGGGTGCGCCCGGCTTCGGCATCCCTGCCGCACAGGAGCCGGCGGGAAGTGCCGAAGAGGCAGTCGAAGAGACGGAGCCTGCCGAAGAACAGGCGGAAGTTCCCTGCGAACCCGCGGCAGAACTGGAATACTGGACGGACGGCTCGCAGGTGGCAGAGTCCATCCGTGAATATGTCCGGCAGGTCTGTGACGAAAACTCCGATCAGTATGTTCCGGTTGAGGACAGGATCGCGGTCTTTGACATGGACGGCACGTTCATCGGAGAACTCTTCCCCACCTATGTCGATACCTGCATGTTCGTGCACAGAGTCCTTGAGGACGCTGACTATCAGCCCACAGACGAGATGCGCACATTCGCGCAGAGTGTCCGCGACGCCATGAATGACGGCACCATCGGAAGCTTTGACATGAAAGCGCTGGCGCAGCATTTCGCGCAGTGCTATTCGGATCTGACCGTTGAGCAGTTCCAGGATTATGTCAGGGAGTTTAAAAAGCTCACGCCGGAAGGATTTGACAATCTCACCTACGGAACGGCTTTCTATAAGCCCATGATCTCCGTCATCAGATATCTTGCCGCGAATGATTTCAAGGTCTACGTCGTCAGCGGGACAGAAAGACAGACCGCCAGAGCACTGGTCGAGGATGAGATCGGCGATGTGGTCCCTGTTGACCGCGTCATCGGCTCGGATTTCCTGCTCAAAGGAACAAACCAGGGCGACGCGGACGGGCTGAATTACACCTTTTCTGCGGATGATGAGCTGTGCATGGGCGACGCGCTCATCGTGAAGAATCTCAAGATGAACAAGGTTTCCGCCATTTCCAGGGAGATCGGCAAGGTCCCTGTTGTGGCATTCGGGAACAGCACCGGCGATTTTGCCATGGCGCAGTACACGCTGTCCAATGGTAAATATGAAGGAAGAGCATACATGCTCCTCTGCGATGATACGGACAGAGACTATGGAAACCCGGAAAAAGCGGCTTCGTTCAAGGAAAAATGCGATGCGGCAGGGTATTTCACCATCTCCATGAAAAATGACTTTGCGACGATCTTCGGAGACGATGTCAGGATGAATCCCGCCACGCGCGGCGGTGCGGCGGCACAGCCGGACAACATCATCGAGATGCCGCAGGGCACCGATTCACAGACCGAAAAAAAGGCGTCGTGATCGCAGGAAAACCATTTGACAGATGCGGGGTACATGAAGTACGATTTATGTAAGATTAATCGTTTAACAAACGTACCCCGGCATCTGCCAGAAGGAACCTATGGTCACACTGAAAGAGATCGCAGAGCGCTGCCATGTTTCCGCCACGACGGTTTCCAACGTCATCAACGGCAAGGCAAAGACCAGCAAGGAGACAGAGAGACGGATCCTGTCCGTCATCGAAGAGACCGGCTACAAGCCCAATGAGGTAGCCAAGGGTCTTCGCTTGCAGCGCACGCGCACGATCGCCATCATTGCCGAGGACATCGCGCAGTTTACCGTGCCGCCCATCATCGAAGGCATCATGGAGTACTGCGAGAGAGAGAATTACCGCGTATCCGTCCGCAATCTGCGTCTGTACGCCCGATGGGCCGATACCTGGTACGATCAGGAGATCGCATACCATTCCGTTCTGGATCCGGTGCTCCGCGACCTGCAGTCAGCACGCGTCGAGGGCATCATCTACATCGCGGGGCATGCCCGCGTCATTCACTGCTGCAGCGACGATTATCCCATTCCCGTGGTCATGGCCTATGCCTTTTCGGATTCTCCCGCGGTACCGTCCGTGGTCATCGATGATGAGATGAGTGCCTTTGAAGAGGTCTCCTATCTGCTGAAGATGGGGCATAAGCGGATCGGCGTGATCGGCGGCCGCGTCGAGAACAACCACACGCAGCAGCGGCTTCTGGGCTATCAGCGGGCGCTTTTCGAAGAGGGGATCCTGTTTGACCCCAATCTGGTCTACTACGGCGACTGGACCAGGGAGTCCGGATATAACGGCGCCAAAGAACTCTATGAACGCGGCGTCACCGCCTTTTTTGGGATCTCGGACAAGATGAGCGGCGGTATCTACGACTTTCTGGAGGAAAAGGGACTTCGGGTCGGCAGGGACATATCGGTGATCGGTTTTGATGATGAGAGCATCGCGGCCTATTACAGACCGGGGCTGACCACGACGGCGCTTCCCCTGTCACAGATCGGTCATACCTCCGCCAGACTGCTGATCGACCGGCTGGAAAAACGTCTGGAGGACGTCCCCGGGGATCGACCGCAGGTTATCAAGATCCCGTGTACCATGGTATACAGGGATTCCGTGGCGCTCGCTTCGGGCTGAGTTTTTTCGTTATATTTCGCGTTGACACGATTCGGACAACGGCGTATAATAAATCCGTAGGTTGGTTTAACGTTTAACCATGTGAGAGGTGCCTATGAAGCTGAACAGGAAAAAGCTCCGCGGATACAGAGAATTCCTCTACGTTCTACCCTTTATCATCGTCGTTCTGATCTTTGCCTACTACCCCCTGTACGGATGGGTTTATGCCTTCTATGACTATAAGCCTCCGACACCGCTGTCGGAATCTGCCTTTGTCGGCTTCAAGTGGTTCTCCTACATGGTCGACAACGACATCAAGCGCAAGGCGATCTTCCAGGTGCTGCTCAATACGTTTGCGATCAGCGGCCTGAGCATGCTGTTCTCGTGGTTCCCGATGATGTTTGCGGTCTTTCTGAATGAGATCAAGTGCGCACCCTACAAGAAGTTCGTTCAGACCGTTACCACGCTGCCTAATTTCATCAGCTGGGTTCTGGTCTATTCCATCGCATTCTGTGTCTTTAACAGCACCGGTGTTGTCAACTCCCTGCTGTCGGACTGGGGCGTCATCGACAAGCCGATCATGTTCCTCCAGTCCAAGGAGCACATCTGGTTCAAGATGTGGCTGTGGCTCACGTGGAAAAACGCGGGCTGGGCAGCCATCATGTATATCGCCGCGATCACCGGTATTGACGAGGAGCTCATTGACGCGGCCAAGGTGGACGGTGCCAACCGATGGAAGACCATCTGGCACATCACGATCCCGAGCATTCTGCCGACCTATCTGGTGCTCCTGTTCCTGAACATGGCAAACTTCCTTTCCAATGGTATGGAGCAGTTCTTCGTCTTCCAGAACAACTTCAACAAGGATTACATCCAGGTGCTGGATCTGTACGTATACAATCTGGCAATGGGTAACGGAGGGTATTCGCTGGCAACGGCGATCGGCGTGCTTAAGAGTCTTGTCAGTATTGTTCTTCTTGCGGCGATGAACACGATTGCCAAGGCGACAAGAGGGGAGGGATTCATCTGATGAAGAACTCCGAGATCAAGGTACGTAAAGTCCATAAGACGCAGGATCCTGTCGATGTGACGATGAGCGTGATCACGTACATCGTGTATACGTTCTTTGCCTTCGTCTGTGTCTATCCGTTCTACTACATCTTCATTAATACGATCAGTTCCAACGATCTGAGCGCCCGCGGCAAGATTACCTTCCTGCCGAAGGAGATCCACTTCACCAACTACATCAATGTGTCGCATATTCCGTCACTGTTGGATGCGGCCGTGGTGTCTGTCGGGAGGACTGTGATCGGCACGATCCTGACGGTCTTCGCATCGGCCTTCCTCGGCTACATGTTCACGCGCAAGACCATGTGGCTGCGCAAGCTCTGGTACCGCCTTGTGGTTGCGACCATGTACTTCAACGCCGGCATCATCCCGTTCTTCATTACGATGAAGAACATCGGCCTCTACAACAACTTCTGGGTCTATGTCCTGCCGACGATGGTGTCTCCGTTCTACATCGTGCTCTGCAAGACCTTTGTGGAATCCGTTCCCGCGGAGCTGACCGACGCGGCGGAGCTCGACGGCGCCGGGACGATCCGCACGTTTTCTTCGATCATCATACCGGTCATCAAACCGATCCTGGCGACGGTCGCGATCTTCGCAGCAGTGGCGCAGTGGAACTCCTTCCAGGATACGCTGCTGCTGGTCAGTGATCCCAAACTGTCCACCCTGCAGTTTACGCTGTATCAGTATATCAATCAGGCAAGCTCGCTCAAGGCACTGGTCAACAGTACCGGTAACGCGGCTTCTCTGGCACAGTCTCTGGCGCACGCTGCGACCGCGACTTCGATCCGTATGACGGTCACCATTGTCGTTGTTGCGCCGATCCTGCTGGTCTATCCGATCTTCCAGCGCTACTTTGTCAAGGGCATCATGATCGGTGCCGTAAAAGGTTAGTTTGGCCTCGCAACGATCCGCGCTGTTTCCTTTCCGCGGATCCGGAGGCTTTGTAACTATTAACAACAAAAGGGAGGGTAAAACATGAAAGGAAAGAAACTTATCTCACTGTTTGCCGCTACCGCTATGGTCATCGCGTCCCTTGCCGGATGCGGCGAAGGCGGGGCAGCACAGCCGGCCGGCGGTGACGCAACACAGCCTGCGGCGACTGACCAGACGCAGACGACCTCGACCGACACCACGGCTGACACCACAGCCACGACCGATGCGGCACCGGCTGCCGCTGACGGCGAAATGATGACGATCGAAGTCTACGACGCGGCTGCGAACTATCAGGGTCTGCAGACCGGATGGTTTGACAAGGTCGTCAAGGACCGATTCAACATCGAGCTCAACATCATCGCTCCGCAGGTAGCGGGCGACGCGATCTATCAGACCAGGACGCAGTCCGGCAACCTCGGCGATATCGTCCTTCTTGACTCCGTTGATTTCGCGGACTGTGTCAAGACCGGCCTCGTCAAGGATATCACGGCGGATCTGCCGAACTATCCGAACCTTGCACAGTATATGGATCAGATCAACGTTTACAACTCTGGTCTCGAGGGCAACAGCGGTCAGATCTACGGTATCCCGACCCAGATGATGAACACCTCTCCGACCTCTTATTCGCAGGATGTCATCTACTCCAGCCCGCTGCTCCGCTGGGATTACTATCAGGAGCTCGGCTGCCCGGAGATCAAGGACCTCAACGACCTCGTCGATGTCCTGGGCAAGATGCAGGCGGCACATCCCACCAACGATGCCGGAGATCCGTGCTATGCGGTTTCTCTGTGGCCTGATTGGGACGGCAACGACAACATGCTCGGTATCGCGAACGTTGTTCAGCTGACCACCTGGTACGGCGAGAAGATCAAGGATTCCGCGATCCTCAAGGCGGACGGCAAGACCTTCACACCCCTCACCGACAAGAACGCTACCTACTACAAGATGCTGAAGTTCCTGAACTCCCTCTACAGAGCGGGTCTCGTCGACCCCGACTCCGGTACCCAGGATTGGAACGCTGCCTGCGCAAAGATGAGCGCCGGACAGGTCAATATGTTCTGGTACAGCTGGCAGGTCGGTTTCTGGAACAGCCAGGAGCGTCTTGACAACGGCACAGCCATGATCTTTGTTCCCGTTGGCGATCAGAACTACTATGCTGATGCGGATGCTTTCTACGGCAGCGGCCGTGTGTTCGGTGTCGGCTCCCAGGTTGACGATGCGAAGTACAAGAAGATCATGGAGTTCCTTGACTGGTACGCTTCTCCTGAGGGATGCCAGTTTGAGCACTGCGGTATCGAGGGCTTCAACTATGAAGTCGGCGCAGACGGCAAGTTCACTGCTATCAACGACAACGCTCTGATGGACAACCTTCCGGTTCCCGAAGAGTACGGCGGGGCAGGCTACAGCGACGGCAACAACCAGATCAACGAGTGGATCGTTTCCGCGAACTCTGTGAACCCGAACACCGGCGAGACCTATGCCAAGGATTATTGGGCTTCCTGGAAGGCTTCCACGCTGACCCAGATGAAGAAGGACTGGGCGGAGAGGTTTGGCGCAGCGGAGCCTGCAGAGTGGATGAAGAAGAACAACAAGCTCGTGATCTCCCCGAACGTTGCGGTTACGCTCGTTTCCGATACGGCGGACATCTCTGTTGTACGTAACCAGTGCGAAGAGTCCCTGGAGCAGTACAGCTGGCAGATGATCTTCGTCGATGACGATGCTGCGTTTGACGCGCTGTGGGATGAGATGACCCAGACACTGGACGGCATGGGCTTCCAGGATCTGTACAAGTTCGACTGCGAGAAGTGGCAGCCTCAGATCGATGCCAAGAACGCTCTTCAGTAAAGCGCCTCTGAAATAATTCGATCAAACACAAAGGCAGGAGTCGTCGGAAGGCGGCTCCTGCTTTTTGTTTATAAAAATCTCATAATCATCCGCTGCAATCTGTGATACAATAGGGCAAATGTTTATGAATCTCATTTTCTGAGAGGAGGGACGAAAGATGGCAGACAGCACGATGAAGAAGATCGCAGATACGATCGAGACAGCCAGAAAAAAGGCTGAGCCCGTGATCGAAGGAGCAAAGAAAAAGGCTGAGCCCGTGATCGAGGAAGCAAAGAAAAAGGCAGGCCCGGTGATCGATGAGGCGAAAAAGAAGGCAGGCCCGGTGATCGAAGGCGCAAAAAAGAAGGCGGCGCCGGTGATCGATGAGGCGAAAAAGAAAGCAGGTCCCGTGATCGAAGAGGCTAAGAAAAAAGCGGGTCCTGCGGCGGAGACCGTAAAGAAGCAGGCGGGCCGGGCAGCGGATACCGCAAAGAAAGCCGGCAGAGGTCTTGCGGACAAAGCTGCTGAGGTGACCTCCAAAAACGAGGTGTATATCCAGTTCGGCGATTACGAGATCAAGACCGACGATATGATCAAGCGCGTGCGTGAGCACTATGTGTCGGAGGGCCACAAGATCACTGAGATCCGCGAGCTGCAGGTATACATCAAGCCCGGTGACAGACGCGCCTACTACGTGATCAACCATCACGACACCGGCAGGATCGATTATTAAGGCAGACCATGATCACAGCTCACGATCTGTTCGGACTGAACCATTACTTCTATGGGGAGGCATTTTTCGGCTCTTATCAGGGGATGCGCTACCGCGTGGCGGCGGATCCCCTGAAAAGGATGCGCCCCGACAAGCCGGTCGAGGAGGGTGTCCAGATCCTTGCGACCGTATGGCCGGAGCCCTATTCCTGGGCGAGTACCGCAGACGAGGAAAAGAGTTCGGAATCCTTTCCTTTCTCCGCGGACGGCCTGGAGCAGGCAGCCGCCTGGCTGACCGAACGCTATGAGGCGGACAGGCCGCGCTGGCTCACGGCAGCAGAGGCACCCTGGACGACATAGCCCCGAAAAATCTGAATTCATCTCAAAAAATAAAAATTTTGAAATTTTTCGATTTTTCTCTTGCTTTTGATTTTTTCTGTTGTACAATGACGTTACTTTAAGGAACGCCCGTACCATTGAGCCTTGAGGAATCCCCGGAAACTTCGATGATTACCAGAAGCTCTGCAAAGCGTATGAGGCGCTGAGCGACCTGAGCGAGTATGAGGAAACTGCCAGGGCAGTGGCGGCGGCAGCCGATGAGGTGGCAGCACTTAAGGCAGAGATCGACAGACTTTAGAACATCACGATCGACAGCAGCCGTCTGGAGGCTCTGCAGGGTCAGCTGAGCGCGGCACAGAGCGGTCTGGATGCGGCCAGGATCGTCAAGGAAGGCCTTGAGGATCGTGTTGAGGAAGCCCGCAGGATCGTTGATTCCATCGACCTCTCCAGATTCGCGGTTGTGGTAGTTCCCGCGGACGAAGCGGCAGATTTCGAAGAGAGCAGCGCTGATGACAATGGTGATGTTGTTGTCGCAGGCAGCAGCGCACAGACCGAAGACGGCGATGCACAGACCGCTGATGGCAATGTGACCCTCGTGGCAGCAGGCGGAGCAGCGGTTCAGGGACAGCAGGTTCTGGGCGTGAACAGAACGGCAGCACAGGACAGCAGCAAAAAGGCAGCCGTCCTCGGTGTAAAGAGAGAAGCCGGCAGCGAGGAGATCGCGGACAGCGCGGAAGAGATCGATGAGACCCTTCTGGCAGAGGCCGAAGAGATCACGAACGAGACCGCCGAGACCGAGCTCGTGACGATCGCTGAAGAAGAGGTCGCGCTTGCGAAGACCTTCGAGCAGAGCGGTGCTCAGATGAACTGGTGGTGGCTGCTTCTCCTCCTCATCGTGATCGCGCTGATCGTCAAGAAGGCTTATGATGATCACAGAAAGAAGATCGAAGCATAAGAAACAAATCGAAAAAATAACACTTGCTATAAAAGGAATTCAGAACCCCGCACCGAACATAACAGTGTGGGGTTCTTTCTGTCAGGAGCGCCACATACCACATGTTGGGGTGCCTGATGAAAATCCGTGAAAATCTTGAAAAAAGAGAAGAAGAGATCCTGAGTCCCTATGCGACGCTTTCAAGTCATTCGCGCGGACGGGACCGGATCGAGGAGGACTGTGACCTGCGTCCCTGTTTTCAGAGGGACAGGGACAGGATCCTGTATGCCAAGTCATTTCGCAGGCTCAAGGATAAAACGCAGGTATTCCTCACGCCGGACGGAGATCATTACCGCACGCGGATGACGCATACGCTTGAGGTATCCCAGAACGCGCGCACGATCGCACGGGCGCTGCGTCTCAACGAGGATCTCGCGGAGGCGATCGCGCTGGGGCATGATCTCGGGCACACACCTTTCGGCCATGCCGGGGAACGCGCGCTGAATGCCGTCTGCCCCATGGGGTTCAAGCACAACGAGCAGAGTCTGAGGATCGTTGAGATCCTGGAAAAGGACGGCGAGGGGCTGAACCTCACCTGGGAGGTTCGGGACGGCATCCTGAACCACGAGCTTTCCCTGACTCCCGCGACACCGGAGGGGCAGATCGTTCGCCTTTCCGACAAGATCGCGTATATCCATCACGATATGGATGACGCCATTCGCGGCGGTATCCTGCGTGAGGCGGATATCCCCCGTGAGATCGCCGAGGTGATCGGATGGACGAACGGCCAGTGGCTCGATAACTTTATCCACGACATTATCGTGACCAGCGCGGACAGCGCCGAGATCCGGATGTCCGACGACGTCGCGCAGGCGATGCAGGATCTCCGTTCGTTCATGTTTGAAGCGGTCTATACAAATCCGATCGCCAAGGGTGAGGAGGGCAAGGCCACGCAGCTGGTGCGCACCCTGTACGAATACTACTGCAGCCATCCGGAGGAGCTTCCGCGTCTGCAGCAGCGGATGATGAGCGACGGCGAGAGCGTTGAGCGCTGCGTGTGCGATCATATCAGTTCCATGACAGACCGCTATGCGATCGCGCGCTATGAAGAGATCCATATCCCAAAATCCTGGTCAGTTTATTGAGGTGAGGCATTGGCTTTCAGCGACAGTTTTATTGAAGAAGTTCGTTCGCGCAATGATATCCTTGACGTAGTGGGCCAGGTGGTCCACCTTGAAAGGCGCGGCGCCAATCATTTCGGGCTCTGTCCGTTCCATAACGAAAAGACACCCTCTTTTTCCGTGCATCAGGGCAAGCAGATCTTTCATTGCTTCGGCTGCAACGCGGGGGGCAATGTTATTTCGTTTGTCATGCAGTATGAGAACCTGACCTTTACGGAAGCGATCAGGAATTTGGCGGAGCGTGCCGGGATGGCGGTCCCGGATGAGGATAATTCCGAGAACGCGCGCAGAGTGCGGGATAAAAAGCAGCGTCTGCTCGCCGTCAACAAGGAAGCCGCACTGTTTTACTACCATCAGCTGTACGAAGATGCGGGAAAGCAGGGCAGACAATACTTTGCTGACAGAGGACTGGACGACAGGACCATAAAGCACTTCGGCCTGGGATATGCCGATGTCGGCGGAAATCCGCTCGTAAAGCATCTCAGGAAGGCGGGATTTACCGACGCGGAGATCATCGAGGCGGGGCTGGCCACCCATGATGAAAAGCGCGGGATAACGGAAAAGTTCTGGAACCGCGTCATGTTTCCGATCTTTGACGGCGGCAACCATGTGATCGGCTTCGGCGGGCGTGTGCTGGGGGACGGAAAGCCCAAGTATCTGAACTCCCCCGAGACGCTGATCTTTGATAAAGGGCGCAATCTCTACGGCCTGAACTATGCCAGGGGATCGCGGACCGGCAGCATGATCCTCTGCGAGGGGTATATGGACGTCATCGCGATGCATCAGGCCGGCTTTACGCAGGCAGTGGCGTCGCTGGGTACGGCTTTTACCGAGATGCAGGCCAGGATCCTCGGACGGTACGCCGATGAAGTGATCCTCTCTTATGACAGTGACGAGGCGGGGATCATGGCGGCAAAGCGGGCGATCGGTATCCTGAAAGAGGCGGGGCTTCGCGGCCGGGTTCTGAATCTCGCACCGCACAAGGATCCGGATGAGTTCATCAAGAACGAGGGGCGGGATGCGTTCGCGGAGCGTCTGAAGAAGGCGGAGAGCACCTACTTTTTCGAACTCAGGGTCGCGGAGAGAGACTACGATATGCAGGACCCGGAGGGACGCACACGTTTTATCCGGGCTGCGGCAGAGAAGCTCTGCGGTTTTTCCGAGCCCATCGAGCGTGAAAACTATATCGCCGCGACGGCCTCAAAGTACGGGATCTCTCTTGAGGATCTGCGCCACCTGGTCGCGGACATGGCGGCGAGGACAGGCATTGCGCAGCCGGCGGTCCGGGCGCGGCGTCAGAATGCCGCGGGTGACGCCGGGCGGCGGGAAGAGGATGAGAGGCGGTTAAAGCCCCAGAGGATGCTCCTCACCTGGCTCTCGGATGAACCTGGAATTCTGCCGGTGATCGAGCAGTATCTTAAGATAGAAGATTTCTCGGATCCGCTGTACCGGCAGATCGCGGAACGCATGTTTGCCGATATCCGGGCAGGGACGCTTGTTCCCGCTGCGATCATTTCCGGCTGTGCCGAGGAGGATCAGGCAAGGGTGGCCGCGTTGTTTGACACACCGGTACAGGGAGTAAACACCGTGCCGGAGCGCGAGCGGGCATTGGAGAATCTGATCCGGGACATCAGGCGGCATGCCCTCGAGGATGAGGCCGCCGCATTCTCCAAAGAGGATCCGGCATACCTGAGCCTGGTGGTAGAGAATCGAAAGAAGATCGACGAACTGAAGAAACTGAAGATCTCATTATCATAAGAGAGCAAGAAAGGATAATCACAGTGGCAAAGAAAGAGGACAGAAACAAGAAACCGGAAAAGAAGCTTTACGGTGCTGCGGCGGCCGCGCACGCGGGCGTACTCTTCGGCGCCGCCAAGGTGTCGGCGGAAAAGCGCGCGGCCAAGCTGGAGGCGGAAAAGAAGTCCGCTTCCAAAAAGAAACCCGCGGAAAAGAAGGCTGCAGAAAAGAAGCCGGCGGAAAAGAAGGCTCCGGAGAAAAAGGTGACCGAGAAGAAGGCACCGGAAAAGAAGGCGGCTGAGAAGAAGACGCCGGAAAAGAAGGTGACCGAGAAGAAGGCACCGGAAAAGAAGGCGCCGGAAAAGAAGGTGTCTGAGAAGAAGACGGCGGAAAAGAAGCTTTACGGCGCGGCAGCGGCGGCGCATCAGGGCGTCCTCTACGGTGCCGCCAAGGTGTCGGCGGAAAAGCGCGCAGAACGGCTTGCCGAGGAAAAGAAAAAGCCCTCCTCCAAAGCGGAGGAAAAGAAGCTTTACGGCGCGGCGGCAGCGGCGCATCAGGGCGTTCTCTTCGGCGCTGCCAAGGTGTCGGCGGAAAAACGCGCGGCGCGTCTGGCCGAGGAACAGAAGAAGGACGGAAAAAAGAAATCCAAAAAGGGCCAGGTCGAAGCCGAAGCCGGTCAGAATGAGTCCGGAAAAAAGCTCTACGGTGCGGCGGCAGCCGCCAGAGAAGGCGTGCTTTACGGCGCGGCCAAGCTCTCCGCGGAAAAACGCGCGGCGCGTCTCGCTTCCGGGACAGAGCAGAAGGAGGAGCCCGCTCCTTCCTCCTCCAAAAAGAAAAAGAAGGAGGCTCCCGCGGCTGAAGAGCAGCAGAAGGGACATACGCTCTCCTGGGAGGAAGAGGAGCTGCTTCTCGGCGCTGAGGGAGAAGAGGGTGCCCACGAGATCGATGAGGCTCTGCAGCAGCGCTTCCAGAAAAAAATGAACGATCTGCTCCTTATTGCCAAGAAAAAGAAGAACGTCCTGGAATACAACGAGATCAAGGACCATCTGGTCGATGTCGGCCTGGACGATGAGCATTTTGAACGTGTGCTTGAGATCATGGAGTCGGAGGGGATCGATGTCCTCAAGACCGACGAGGATCCCGATGAGCTTCCGGATGACGATGAGATTATCATCGAGGAGGAAGAGGTCGATATGGAGAACATCGATCTCTCTGTCCCCGACAACGTCGCTATCGAGGATCCTGTCCGCATGTATCTCAAAGAGATCGGCAAGGTCCCGCTTCTGTCCGCCGACGAGGAGATCGTTCTGGCAAAGCGCATGGAGGACGGCCTGAACGCGGAGAAGAAGCTGCGTGACGACCGCACCAAGATGACGGCTGAGGGCAGACAGAACGTCAAGAACCGTATCAAGGAATATGAAAAGGAGCTGAAGGCCGTCAAGGGCGACGACGAGGAAGCCGAGGAGGCCAGAAAGAAGATCAGTGATATGATCGAGAATTCCAAAAAGATGCTCGATCAGGACAAACTCAAGAAGAAGCTGACAGACAAAGAAAAGAAGGCGCTGCAGGCACCGATCGCCGCCGGCGAGGATGCCAAGAACAAGCTCGCGGAGGCCAATCTGCGTCTCGTGGTCAGCATTGCCAAACGGTATGTCGGGCGCGGAATGCTGTTCCTTGATCTGATCCAGGAAGGCAATCTGGGTCTGATCAAAGCCGTTGAGAAATTCGACTTCCGCAAGGGCTTCAAGTTTTCCACCTATGCGACCTGGTGGATCCGGCAGGCCATCACGCGCGCGATCGCCGATCAGGCGCGTACGATCCGGATCCCGGTACACATGGTTGAGACGATCAACAAACTGATCCGCATCAGCAGGCAGCTTCTGCAGGAGCTCGGGCGGGAACCCAGTCCCGAGGAGATTGCGGAAAAGATGAACATTCCGGTCGAGCGCGTGCGGGAGATCCTGAAGATCTCGCAGGAGCCGGTGTCTCTGGAGACACCCATCGGCGAGGAGGAGGACAGCCATCTCGGTGACTTCATCCAGGATGATCATGTGCCGGTCCCGGCGGACGCGGCGGCGTTCACTCTGCTCAAGGAGCAGCTTGTAGAGGTGCTTGGGACGCTGACCGAGCGCGAGCAGAAGGTGCTCCGGCTGCGCTTTGGCCTGGATGACGGCCGTGCCAGGACGCTGGAGGAGGTCGGACGTGAGTTCAATGTCACCCGTGAGCGTATCCGCCAGATCGAAGCCAAGGCGCTGCGCAAGCTCCGCCACCCGAGCAGATCCAGAAAGCTGAAAGACTACTTAGATTGAAAGTGAGGCAGCTATGATCCAAAGGCAAAGAATCCGTCTGGGTGACGTTCTCGTACAGAAGCAGGTCATCACCCCGGAGCAGCTGGAAAAGGCGCTGAAAGAGCAGAAGACACGCGGTACCAAGCTCGGCGAAACGCTCATGAGCCTGGGCCTGGTATCCGAGCAGAAGATGGTCGACATCCTGACTGAGCTGCTGCACATCGACTATGTGGAGTTGCGCAACATCAAGCTCGACAAGGATGCGGTCTATCTGATCAATGAGACCATCGCGAAGCAGTATAACCTGATCCCGATCGGCTTTGACAAGAACAATCCCAACATCCTGCTGGTAGCCATGTCGGATCCGATGGACTTCATCGCGATGGACGATATTTCCATCATTACGAACCGCAGAATACAGCCGGTCCTTTCGACCAGCTCACAGATCGCCTACGAGATCGACAGATTCTTCGGCCGGCAGTCCGTGATGGAGGTCGCAGAGCGCTATAAAAAGGAGTTCGGCGAAGAGGATGCGCAGGAGGAAAAGAGCGAAAAGCGCGATGAACAGACCGAGACCGACAACTCGCCGATCGTTGTCATGGTGCGTTCGATCATGGAGCAGGCGGTACACCAGAGAGCCAGCGATATCCATTTTGAACCCATGCGCAACGGGATCCGGATCCGTTTTCGTGTCGACGGCGACCTGATCGAGGCCATGCGCCACGACTCCACGATCCAGGCGGCGATCACCGCCCGTGTCAAGATCATTTCCGGCATGGATATCTCCGAAAAGAGAAAGCCGCAGGACGGCCGGACGACGCTTGTGGTCGACCACGTGGAATATGATGTCCGCGTATCTTCGATCCCGACGGTTTACGGTGAAAAACTGGTCATGCGATTCAACAACAAGGAGAGCCTGACTCGCGACAAACGCGAACTGGGTCTGGAGGGAGATGACCTGGTCAAGTTTGATGATATGCTTTCGCACCGGCACGGTCTGATCCTGGTGACAGGACCTACCGGAAGCGGTAAATCCACAACTCTGTACACGGCTCTTTCTCAGCTCAACAAAGAGAGCGTCAATATCGTCACGGTCGAGGACCCGGTCGAAGCCAACGTGGACGGCGTGAACCAGGTCCAGGTCAACCACAAGATCAACATGAGCTTCGCCAGTGCGCTGCGTTCGATCCTGCGACAGGATCCGGATGTCATCATGATCGGTGAGATCCGCGACTCCGAGACTGCGGAGATCGCGATCCAGGCATCCATCACTGGCCATCTGGTGGTCTCCACCCTGCACACGAACAGTACTGAGGCCTCGGTGGCCAGACTTATGAACATGGGCATCGAGCCTTATCTGATCGCGGATGCGCTTGTCGGTGTCGTGGCACAGCGCCTGGTCCGCAGGCTCTGCAGTTGCAAACGTGACCGCGAGGCGACCGAGGAGGAAAAGCAGGAGCTCGGTGTCGATCCCGCGGAACCCCTGACGATCAGTGAACCCGTCGGCTGCCAGCGCTGCAGCCACACCGGCTATTACGGGCGGATCGCGGTTTATGAGATGCTGCCGTCTTCGCCGGAGATCCATCTGGCGATCGCGCGGATGCGCCCCAGTTCGGAGATCAAGCAGATCGCGCTGGATGAAGGCATGACAACGCTGCAGCAGCAGGCGGCGCGTCTGGTGCGCGAGAGGATCACATCGATGGATGAGGTGCGCAAGATCGCGTACGAAGAGTAAAGGGAAAAGGCATGGCGAATTACAAGTACCGGATCATCACACCGGAAGGCAGGACCCGGATGGGAACAGTTCCCGCGGGTGATAAAAACGCGGCGATCGAACTGCTGAAATCCGGCGGCAACACGGTCATCTCCGTACAGGAAGCCAGCGGTCTGGACAGGAATATCAAGCTGCCCTCGTTCAGCAAAGGGATCTCTCATCGGGAGATGAGCGTCTTCTGCCGGCAGTTTGTCACTCTTTCCAGCTCCGGCGTGAGCATCGTGCGTTCCCTGGAAATGCTGGAGGAGCAGTCGGAGAATCAGATGTTCAAGGACGCCCTCCGTGATGTGCGCATCTCGGTTGAAAAAGGCGCGACACTGTCGGAGAGCATGCACCGGCAGAGCCGCGTATTCCCGCCGATGTTCACGGCGCTGGTCGGCGCCGGCGAAGAAGCGGGACGCCTGGAGGTGGCCTTTGAACGCATGGCCATCCATTACGAAAAGTCGGAAAAGATGCGCGGCGTAGTAAAAAAGGCGATGGTCTATCCGATCATTCTGGCACTGGTAGCGCTCGCGGTCGTAGTCATCATGCTCACCAGGATCGTCCCGATGTATGCGCAGATGTTCGATCAGATGGGCACGGAGATGCCCGGGGCGACGAAGACCCTGGTCGCGTTCAGCGGATTTTTCACCAGCTTCTGGTGGATCCTGGTGCTGGTGATCCTCGCGATCGTCATCGCATACCGCTCTTACGCGGCGACGCCCTCCGGCAAAATACGGATCGACCGTCTCAAACTCAAACTCCCGGTACTCGGCAAGCTCAACAAAAGCACGGTCTGCGCCCAGTTCAGCCGGAATCTGAGTACTCTTCTGGGCTCCGGGATGCCCATCATGCGCGCACTCACGATCACGGCGGATACACTCGGCAATGAGCTGTACAAACAGAGTCTGAAGGGGGCTGAGGAACAGGTTACCCGCGGGTCGCGTCTCGCGGATCCGATCGCGGACAGCGGGCTTTACCCGATGATGATCGTCAACATGATCAAGGTCGGCGAGGAGACGGGTACGGTCGACAGTATGCTGGAAAAGGCGGCCGATTATTACGAGGAAGAGGTTACGGCGGCCACGGAGGCCGCAGCCGCGGCGCTTGAACCGATCATTATCATCGTGATGGCACTGATCGTTGTCGGGATCATCGCGGCAGTTTTTGCTCCGATGATTTCTCTGTATACAAATATCGACGCATTATAATTCTTGTGTTATAATATGATGTCAAACTAAAATTGCAAGCAGAGTAGCCATCCGGACATCATGTTTTGCATAGAACAGAGCTATTCACCAGAGGGAAAACAAATGAGATCTGACAAAAAGGCAGGTTTTTCTCTTGTCGAGATACTGATCGCGATCACCGTCATGGTCATCCTGGTCGGTCTGATCGCGCCCAGGATCATCCGATATGTGGACAGGGCCCGTGAGGTCAGGGATATGCAGACGATCGACTCCATTTATGAGGGGATCAACGCGGCGCTGACGGATGAGGATGCATACGATTCCTTTATGGAGCAGATCTCTCAGAAGAGCGGCAAGGTTACCTGGCGCTACGGCGCGGTCGATATCGAGAGCGGGGACGGAGCAGTGGTCTCCACCGATAATCTTTATCAGGAAAACCCGACCGATCCGTTTACCATTGAATATCAGGCCGTGATGGGCAATCAGATGCCGACACTGGTCTCCAATCGCGCCAAGGGCAAGATCATCCGTTTCTCCTATCTGAACGGTCAGCTTAAGGTCTGGATCGCACGCAGCGGCAGCAAGAATGAGCAGCGCGTGATCGCTGACAGCAAGGGCAATAAGTTTGAAGTACCGTCGACAAGCCGTGAGGCAGAGGAAGACATTGAGGAAGGCGCAGCGGATACCGAATAGATCCTCCGATGCGACGGATTTTTCCAGAGCCGGTTTTTCCCTGATCGAACTGATCATTGCAGTTTCCGTGATGGTGATGCTGACAGGTGTCATCAGTCCTGCGCTGGTGCGCTATATCGAGAGAGGAAGGGAAAGACGCGATCAGCAGAATATCAATATGGTCTACAGTGCCCTTGAGAGTGTGCTGTATGACGAGATCGCATATGATGCGCTTAAGAGTTCTCTTTCGTCCAATGGCGTCTATTCCGCACCGATCGCGGTTTCGACGCTTTTTTTACAGGATGACAGCTTTGCGGATGCCGTACGGGATTACATCCCCGTGGCACCGATGCTGGTGTCGCGCAAGGCACGCGGAGACAGTGATACCGGGGAGATCATGATCTTCCTGCGGGAAGAGGTTGACCGGAACACCGGCATACGCATGGTACGGACGGGTGTCTGGGCCGGCAGCAGCGAGCAGATGTCCGGCGATGGGTTTTGGGCAGGCTTCCTGCCCGCCGGTATGGAAGCGCCAGTTACGGCAGATATGAGGAACAGTTGAGATGGCAGATATCCTGTCGATAGTGATCAATAATAATGTGCTCAGGATCGCGCAGCTGCACCATCGCAGCGGCGGTACGACGCGTGTGCGCCGTCTGCTGGAGCGGGAATGCCCCAAGGAACTGGTCGATGACAGCACCGTTCTCGATCCGGAGGCGTTCGCCGGATTTCTGAAGCTGCAGCTTGCCAGTGCGGGTATCCGTTCCCGCAATGTGATCTTTACACTTCCCGCGGACAAGGTCATGACCCGCGAAGTGATCCTCCCCAACATGTCGGACGCACGCATCCGTCAGATCGTCACGACCAACGCCGGCGAATACTTCCCCATCAATCTGGAGGAGTATGTTATCGGCTTTTACCGTGTCGCGGCCGTGCGCCAGGCGGAAGACGCCGCGGGAGCAGAGCAGGAGGGACAGGAGAATCAGGAGGACAACGATGATCTTGCGAGTGATTCGGATGTCGAACTGACCACCTTTGAAAAAAAGCATCCGGACAAGGAGCGCAAGACGCGTAAAAAGCGCCGTGAGCGCGCCGGAAGAAAGAAAAAGAAGGACCATGCGCCCGCCGCGGATGGCGAAGAAGGCGCCGAGAAGCGCAGCAAAAAGAAAAAGCGCGGAGAGATCCGCGTCATGGCGATCGCCGCGCCCAACGAGCAGGTCAGCACGCTGTATGAGATGGCCGCCTATCTCAAGATGCGGGTGGAGTCGATCGATTTCATCGGTAACAGCGTATTCCGGCTCGCCGCCATGCAGGTCGGCAAGGAACCGACACTGACCGTGGATATCTCCGGTGATCACACATCGATGACCTTCTTTGACAACGGTGATATGATCATGCAGCGAAATATGGATTTCGGCATGGATCAGGTCATTGATATCGTAGCCCGGGAAAAGTGGGTCAGCGCGGAGCGCGCGGATGAGATGCTGCGCACCACGAAGATGATCAACGAGGATCTGCCGCCCAACAGCCCTCTGATGGAGCAGCTGTATTTCGCGATCGACATGATCCGCCGGACGATGATCTATTATACGAGAAACCGCGGGATGCGTCCGGTGGAAAAGGTGCTCCTGATGGGTGACGCTATCTATTATCATGGTGTTCGGGATATCCTGGAGTCACAGCTGTCCGTATCGGTCATTTCGGTCGACCAGATCAAGGGCGTGTTTATTCCCCGCACTTCGCTCATGCATGACCAGGCGATGCGTTTTCTGGACAACTACGGCGCGGTCATCAAGCCTGTCGGCTTTGTTTCTCAGGAGCTTACACAGAGCAAAGCGGAATCCAGCGGGAAGCATATCTACCGGATCATACTGGCCGGTGCTTTTGCAGTCAGTGCGATCTCGATCGCGATACCGGCGACAAAATACCTTTCGCTCAAAAATGATACGGATCACCTTGAAAGCGAGGTGCGGAGCCTGAAGGGCGCTGACGCGGTGCTGAATGCCTACAACGAGGCCAAGACCAAAAATGATGACGTGCACAATGTCCGGGGGATCACGGCCTCTCACAACGATGTGCTGTCCGCGTTCATCGCGGATCTGGAGGAGATGCGGCCGAGCGGACTGAGCATCGAGAGCTTTACGATCGATGAAGGCAATGTCTCCATGATGGTGCTTGCTTCCGGCAAGGATGTTGTGGCAGCCATGCTCCGCTCCCTGGAGGGGATGAACAATGTCTCCGAGGTCGAGGCGAGCGCGATCGCCAGCTATTATGAGGGCAACGCGGAGACGGTCACCTGTACGATCTCCTGTACGCTGACCAACAAGGTAAAGCGCGATTATGAACTCACGGAAACATCTCAGGAGGCAGGGCAATGAAGGGAGTGTCCAGGAGCAGACTGCTGATCGTCCTCGGTATTGCGCTGGCAATGATACTGTTCAGCATCCTCGTCGTGGACAGTCGGATCAAGGACGCCAGTGACGAGATCAGTGTCAGACATGACGAGCTCCAGTCCGAATATGATCGGCTCAAGAAGATCGATGACTCGAGCGGCGAATACACGGTTCAGACCGATAAGTTTAATGCCGACTACGATCAGATGATCGGTGAGTTTCCCTGCGGCATTACTCAGAATAATCAGATCATGTTCCTGCGCGGTGTGGAGGACGAATTTGATCTCCGCATCACGACAGCGAGCTATACGGATCCGGAGGCGGTCTATCAGTTTATGTCCGTGATGCCGGGCAATCAGGAAGGCTACACTCTCGTGCGGAGTACGCTGCAGTTTCCGATGCAGCTCTCCTACAGCGAATGGAAGCGCTTTATCAAGTACCTCGAGGAGAGCGGCGGACTGCAGGTTCTTGAGACGGTCAGTGCGAGCTATGACAATTCGAACGGGATGGTGGATGCCGACGTGACCATCAGTGAATATGCGATCACCGGCGATGACCGCAAGGAAGTGCAGAAAGAGACGGAGGTAGAGACCGGGACGGACAATATCTTCTATTCCGGATCCCCCCTGTCGGCGGGTGCGGGTTATCAGTACTACAACGCGGGGACCAATGAGAGCAGATCAGGGATACGGAACGACCTCCGGTAAAACAGTGACAGAAAAAAGCCGGCGGAACGCCGGCTTTTCCATGGTGGAGCTGCTTGTTTCCGTGGCGCTCTTAAGTGTGATGACGGCAGTGCTGCTGCAGTCCTTTATCGTGGCCAGGCGTCTGAATGCGCGCGCCTCCACCGAACAGAAGCTCCAGACCCTCGCCAAGACGACGATGGAGAGCATGAAGGCTGCGGACTTAAAGCTCGGCGAACTCGAGGAGATTGCCAGGAACGAAGGGGTATGCCGGATCGACGGGATCACGTATCAGGTATCCCGGACACAGAACGGGATACGGCTGCTGTACAACGATATCGGCAACGGCCGCGGACCGGTTGTCAGCTTCGGAAAACAATACGGCGTATATTGCGAGATCGACCCCGCGCCCTATACAGGGAGCAGCGGTGCCAATCACCAGAGCGGCGGGAATCTGGCCGCGACATACAACAGCTGGCCGCGCCCGGGAGTGCTGTCAGGCGGTGATATGAACAGGCTTGTGCAGCTCAGGGTTGTCATCTACCGGATGGACAGCCGGCTGGCCGAAAACGGAACGGAGCAGATCCGCTTTGAGACAGCCAGATTCATGCCCGGAGGCGGATCATGAGGCGGCTCTTTAAAGGTGCCCGCGGAAAACTGCGGCAGACCGGCGGACAGACCTTTATTCTCGTCATGACCGTGACGGCGCTTGCTACGGTCCTCGGCATCATGGCGATGAGCGGCGCACTTCTGAGCATCCGCCTTTATGGCACAAAGCGCATCTCCGACAAGAATTTCTATAAGCTGGAGATGGTCGAAGGGGAGGTAAAAGCCGGTCTTACCAGAGATGTGACGGACTTCTATTTCATCAGCATGTACAATTGGCAGCAGGCTGATGAGGAACTGGAGGATACGGAAGAGACAGCGGACGCGGAGAATCCGGAAGACACAGAGGATACCGCGGATACCGAGGAGCAGGAGGAGACGGAGGATACCGCGGACACAGAGGACGCGGAGGGCACCGGGGAGCAGGAGGATTTCGCTGACGATGAGGCCGCGGACGGCGAGGATGCATCTGAAGTGATCGGACCGGATCTGCTTGCGACAACCGGGCCGCAGGCTCCCGCGGAATGGTTTCTCCGGAACCGGGTCGGGATCTTTGATCCGTCGATCTATGAGACGAGCAGCAAGATCCAGATGGACACCCGCAAAGAGGCGGGACTCAGGCTGATGGAGACGTATCTGTCGGGGCTTTCTTCGTCTGTGACGGCGGAGGGCACCAGATCGATCACATCAGAGAAGACAGAGATCCTTTCCGTCCGAGTGGAGGATATCAGGGTCAATCCGGACGGTACGCTCATCCTGCAGGGGGTTCATCTGATCCTGACGAACTATGAACGCGACGCCCGGTCGGAGATCTCCTGCGACATGGTGATCCGCGCACCGGCGGAGATCACGACGGTCGACGAGGTGGTACGGTTTGAAAACTGGGAACGAATCGGCTGAGCGGCGCCGGGAAGGCTTTTCCCTGATCGAGCTGCTGGTGGTGCTGACGATCATCATGACGATGACCGGCATCACGGTAATGGGAATGGGCTCCTACCGCGGCAAGATGACAGAACAGCAGGTGCGCGCCGTATCGGACGAACTGCTGCTGGCACAGAGCGCTCAGCAGACCCGGCCGGGGACATTCCGCATACAGCTGCGCCAGGATTCCCATGTATGGGAGGTTGTCATCCAGCGCACGATGGATCAGGAGATCACGACAGGCACGGCCTGGAGCGAATATGACCGCAGGGAACTGGCCAGCTCCAATACGCTCAGGATCAGTGATGAAAAGGGAACACTCCTCAAGGAGGGGTATGACGGTTCCTATTATCAGTGGAGCTTTGACCGCGCGAGCGGTGCCTGCACGGAGGGTGCCGGGACGCTCGTGTTCAGCGGCTCCGGTAAGGCTTTTACCCTGACGGTATACGAACCGACGGGCAGGAGCGAAGTGCATACGGATTACGGGGTGCGATGAGATGCCTCGGCGCAGGAAAAACAGGATCCTGAAAAAGACCGCGGACTGCGCGGGGATGTCTCTGATCGAACTGATCATCGGTCTGGCGATCTCTTCGGTGATCTCGCTCATGGTGGCGCAGTTTTTTTCCATCGTGGTGCGGCTGAACCGTTCCAGCACGGAGATCTCAGCACTGCAGAGGGAAGCCGAGACGGTTTTTGCACAGTTTGAAAGACAGGTCATGTCCGCGGAGGCGATCTTTTACTCCAATGACCGCAGCGGCTGCTTCCTGATGACCGGCAGGGATACGCCTGGTGTATATTCGGTCAGTTTTGACGGCGCGGTCTTCTATTTTGACCGGGAAACCCGTAAGCTGTATGCGGATATGGAGTTTCATGAAGAGACGGGACATTCCGCACTGTTTAATTCGCTGCGTGCCAAGAGTGAGATCGGACGGATCTGTGAGCCGGAATACCTGATCAGCAACAAGGTTGAGGATTTTCAGTGCACGCTGGACGCGGACAGTGAAAAAATGGTGAATCTGGCCAATAAGCATATCGATGTGAACGGCCGTTTCAGAGTGTCGGCGGATCTGACCATGCAGTATCATGAGAGCAGATCCTATAACTATCACACGACAGCGATGCCGCGCGAAGCAGTGGAGGAGCTGGTGTGGGATGAGCGCAGATGAGAAGTTCCGACAGTGACAGGAGAAGACTATGAAAAGACAGGAAATCGCTGACAACTGGACGCTCCGCCTGATGCGCGGCAACGAATTCGTATCAACGGAGGAAAAACTCCCGGTACATATTCCCGGAACCGTCTACAGCACGCTGCTCGAGGCAGGCAGGATGCCGGATCCGTATGTCGGTGACAATGAGCTGCGAGTCCTGCCGCTGATGGACAACGAGTTCATTTTTGAGACAGCGTTCGAGCTCGGAGAGGAGATGCTCTCGGCGGATGCCCTGACGCTGGTCTTTCACGGGATCGATACGCTGGGCGAGATCTTCCTGAACGGGATCGCGCTGGGTGAGACGGACAACATGCACCGCACCTGGAGCTTTGATATCAGTGCCGTGGCTTCCCGGGAGAACACACTGCGCGTGAATCTGCATTCCCCGACCGCCTATATCGCGGCGGCAAACCGTCAGAATCCGGTCGGCGGAACATCCGATGCGATGGACGGCTTCCCCCAGCTGCGCAAGGCACACTGCATGTTCGGGTGGGACTGGGGGCAGAGACTTCCTGACGCGGGAATCTTCCGCAAGGTCGAGGTGATCGCACATCACAACGCGGATATCAGCCAGGTGAGTTTTTATCAGGAGCACATCAAGACCGGACGCGGCGTACACGGCTACATTATTCCTGAGGTGCGTCTGCATGTGACGACACAGGTGAGTGTATATGAGGAAGGCGAACCGGTGACGCTTGGGAGCCATGAGGATCTCAGGCGAAAGGGGTTTGCCGTCGAAGCGGAACTCGTCTCTCCGGACGGCGCGGTATATCATATGGAGGGCAAAAGGCGCGGCCGGATTACCGATGAGGATGGAGGAACCGGCGTGCAGCAGATGATCCGTGTCCCGGATCCCAGACTCTGGTGGCCCAACGGCAGCGGTGATCAGCCGCTCTATACGGCTCGTGTCAAGCTTGTGGAGCAGGCGACGGGCGACGTGATCGATGTTGTAGAAAAACGCATCGGCCTCCGGATCCTGACCGTCAATCAGGATGAAATGCCGGACGGCGGAAAGAACTTTGCGTTCAAGATCAACGGGGCACCGATCTTTGCAATGGGTGCCAACTATGTCCCGCAGGATAACATCCTTCCCCGTGTGACGAGGCAGCGTACGGAGAAACTGCTCAGGGAGGCGGTCTGGGCAAATTACAACCTGATCCGCGTCTGGGGCGGCGGCTACTATCCGGATGATGATTTCTACGATCTGTGCGATGAGCTCGGACTCATCGTCTGGCAGGATTTCATGTTTGCCTGCGCCAATTATGAACTGACGGACGCCTTTGAGGAGACCGTGCTCGCGGAGATCACGGATAATGTGCGCCGTATCCGGCACCATGCCTGCCTGGGACTCTGGTGCGGGAACAATGAAGTGGAATCGCAGACCATCGACGGAGCATGGAAACCGACCCTCAAACAGAAGGCGGACTATATCAAGATCTTTGAGTACAGGATCCCGCGGCTTCTTTCCAGAGAGGACCCCGATACCTGCTATTGGCCGAGTTCTCCTTCCTCCGGCGGCAACTTCGATGCGCCGCAGGCGGAAAACGTCGGTGACGTGCATTACTGGGAGGTCTGGCACGCGGGAAAGCCGTTTACCGAGTACAGAAAGCATACGTTCCGCTTCCTGTCGGAATTCGGATTCCAGTCGTTTCCGTGTCTGGCGACGATCCGCACCTTTGCGGAGGACAGGGATCTCAATATCTTTTCCCGTGTGATGGAGATGCACCAGCGCAATACAGCGGCGAACGGGAAGCTGATGCAGTATCTTTCGGAGACATATCTGTATCCCAAAAACTTTGAGATGGTGCTCTATGCGACGCAGCTCATGCAGGCGGACGCGATCCGATACGGAGTCGAGCATCTCAGGCGCAACCGCGGCATCTGCATGGGATCGCTGGTGTGGCAGTTCAACGATATCTCGCCGGTGGCTTCCTGGTCCGGTATTGACAGTCTTGGCAACCGCAAGGCACTGCATTACGCGGAAAAACGGATGTTCGCGCCGATCATGATCTCCTGCAGGGAGGAGGGCGAGATCACACAGATGCCGTTCCCGAACATGCAGCCGAGACTTGTGCGCTGCACATTTATGCTGCATGTCGCCAACGAGACGCAGGATCCGGTAAACGCTTCGGTCCGATGGTCTCTGCGTGACGCCGCGTCCGCGGAGGTACGCAGCGGCAGCGAAGAGGTGCAGGTACTTCCTTATGACGGCAGATGGATCAACGGCGGAGAGGCGCTGGATGCGATGGATATCGATCAGCACGAGGTGCATCTGGAGTATGTGCTGGAGATCGCCGGCAGGGAAGTCTCACGCGGAACGACACTCTTCTGCGCACCGAAATACTATATGTTCCGGGATCCGCATCTGAGCGTCAGCATAGAGGGGGAAGAGGCGGTCGTCCGGTCCGATGCCTTCGCCAAAGGTGTCTGCATTATGGATGGGGACAGGCCGGCGGTCCTTTCGGACAATTTCTTTGACATGGAAGCGGGAGAGCGCCGGATCCGTCTGGAGTGCAGACCGGAGAACAAGCTGCGCGCGATCTCGACGTATGATATCGCGGGATGAGCACGATGTCTGAAAGACTGCTCGTCGTAGCGGCGATGGTACTGCGGGCGGCAGGGGATTTACGGGAACAGGAGCCTGACAGAAGGATCGGGATCGTCGATATTGGGACGGATCACGGCTATCTGCCGATCTATCTTGTACAGCAGGGCTTTACCGGGCGTATGATCGCCATGGATATCAATGAGGGACCGCTCGAGCGCGCCAGAAACAATGTGCGGCAGGCAGGTCTTCTGGACAGGATCGATCTCAGACGTTCCGACGGCTTTGAGCAGCTCCTGGAAGGAGAGGCGCAGATCGCGGTCCTGTCCGGAATGGGCGGGCGCCTGATACAGAAGATGATGACCGCGCATGACCCGGGAGAACTCGGAATACGCCAGCTGATCGTGCAGCCGCAGTCCGAGGTGCGGGAGCTCTGGGACTTCCTGAGAAGCCGCGGCTGGGCTGTGATCGGGGAACGCATGGTGTATGAGGATGAAAAATTCTACACCATGATGCGCTCTGTCCGTGAGGGTGAAAGTGCTGTCAGCGCCGAGGAGGATTTCGGGGCGATCCTGTCCGCCGGCCGTGACGAGACCTGGCATCTGTTCCTGGAAAAGGAGCAGGCTGCCAACCGGGTGCTGATCGAAAAGCTTGAAGGGGAGAACGGGCCGCAGGACAGGATCCGGGAGCTTTCGGACAGGCAGGCGAATATTGAGGCCGCACTCTCTGTCTTTCGGAACGCGGGATCGGCAATGAAACAGGAGGATGCCTGATGAAGCTTTCTGAGATCAGATCGCAGCTGGAGGAACTGTCACCCGAACGGTTCGCGCTCTCCTTTGACAATGTGGGCCTGCTCGCAGGCAGGAGCGACCGTGAGGTGAATCGGGTATTCATTGCGGTGGACGCGACCGATGACGTCGTGGACGACGCGATCCGCGCGGAGGCAGACCTGCTGCTGACACATCATCCGCTGATCTTTCACGGCCTCAAGCGCGTGACGGACGAGGATTTTACGGGACGCCGCGTCCTCAAACTGATCGAGAACCGGATCAGTCTGATCGCCATGCATACGAATTTCGATGTCATGGGCATGGCGGACGCGGCTGCCGACGAGCTGGGACTGGGTGACCGCGAGGTACTGGATGTCACCTGGGAGGATGATCTCGCCAAGGAAGGGATCGGCCGCGTCGGACGTCTGTCGAGGGAGATGACACTGCTTGAGTGCGCGGAACTCGTCAAGGGAGTCTTTCATATCGATGCTGTCCGACTCTTCGGGGAGCAGAGCCGCAGGGTCCGTATGGCCGCTGTTTGCCCCGGCTCCGGGAAGAGTGTCGTGGACACGGCGATCGCGGCCGGCGCCGATGTCCTGATCACCGGTGACATCGATCACCATACCGGGATCGACGCCGTGGCCTGCGGCCTTTCCATCATCGATGCCGGCCATTACGGCCTTGAGAAGATCTTTATTCCTTATATGAAGGAAGTCTTCCGCCGTCAGATGCCGTCTCTCGAGGTCACCTGCGCAGTCGAGCGGGAACCGTTTGTGACGGTGTGACAGGGAGATGTATATGAAGAACAGAGTCATTGCGCTTCTGACTTTTCTGGCCATTTCCGCTGTCCTGACGGCATGCGGCGAGAGCAAGGGAGAGGTCGCGAAAATTCAGATCGTGCGCCCCGATGAGACGGCGCCTGCTGATGACACCGTGACTCCCGCCGCCGACCCTGCCCCTGCTGAGCCGCCTGCAGCCGCGGACTCGTATCCCGAGGACACGCTGCCTGCCACAGATCCGGGAGATGCGGGCTCCGGAACCGGGCAGACATCCGATGACAGCCGCCAGGGGATCCTGGACCTTTCGCTGGATATGCTCGAGGACCTGTCGGGGATCGAGACCGTAAACGGAGAGGTGTATGACACGCTCACGCTCCCGTCGTCTCTTATGCATGGGATCACACAGGACAGGATCAACAGGAACGCCGGTATCGGTAATTATGAGTACGGCAAAGTAAACGAGGACGGTTCCGCGACGTTCACCATGACGAAAGCCCAGCACGCCTGGTTCCTTAAGAATCTCGAAAAGCGCATGGACGAGAAGCTTAACGAGTATGCGGACGAATCACCCCTGCTTGCGCGAATAGAGAGAAACGAGGATTTTACAGGCTTCAGGGTATACATCACGGGTGAGGATGTCACAGCACCGAAGGAGGTCATTCCGGCCGGGGTGTACGTTCTCGGCGGTGCGTATGCCAGACTGTCCGGCGTGTCTGCCGAAAGCATTCATGTTGATCTGGTGGACGAAGCGACCGGTGAAGTGATCGAAACGGCCGATTTCAAAGATCCGGGAAATACTCCTTTACAATAGGCCGTTGTTATGCTATATTAGTTAAGCCGCTTCGGGACTTCCGGCGCGGCAAACAGCAACAGTACCCGTACATCGGATCGGGAGACTCCGACCCATCCGCTGCACAGGGCGCACACAGTGCCGGGACATGGACCCGGCATCAAGAGAGGAGAAAAAACATGATCACCAAGGAAAAAAAGTCTGAGATCATCAGCAAATTTGCGCGCTCCGAGGGAGACACAGGTTCCCCGGAGGTGCAGATCGCCATTCTGACAGAGCGTATCCGCGAGCTCAATGAGCACCTTTCCACCAATCAGAAGGATCATCATTCCAGAAGAGGCCTTCTGAAGATGGTCGGTCAGCGCCGCCGCCTGCTTTCCTATCTGCAGGCCAAGGACATCGAGCGCTATCGTAAGCTCATCGCAGAGCTTGGTCTGAGAAAGTAATCAGCCGATCAAACACCGACAGCCCGCGCCGGATCCATCCGGAGCGGACTGTCGCTGTATGCCGGTATTCGGCGCTGCCGCCGTACCGGAAGAAGAGAAGATGAAGTGTGACGGTTCGGAGTCCGTCACCGGAGAAGACAAGGAAGGAAAAGGAAGAAGAAAATGGAAAAAGTATTTACGATGGATCTCGCGGGACGCACTCTCAAGGTGACGTGCGGCAAGGTCGGCAAACAGGCGAACGGCTGCGCGTTCATGCAGTATGGGGAAACTACCGTCATGTGTACGGCGACGGCTTCGGAAAAGCCCAGGGACGGAATCGATTTTTTCCCGCTCTCTGTGGAATATGAAGAAAAGTTCTACGCGGCGGGGAAATTCCCGGGCGGTTTCAACAAGCGTGAGGGCAGACCCTCCGAGAACGCGATCCTGACGAGCCGCGTGATCGACCGTCCGATGCGGCCGCTGTTCCCTAAGGATTACCGCAATGATGTCACGATCGATGACATCGTTATGGCAGTGGATCCCTCCTGCCGTCCCGAGCTGGTAGCCATGATCGGTTCCTCGATCGCGGTATCCATCTCTGATATCCCGTTCGCAGGTCCCTGTGCGATGACGCAGATCGGCATGGAAAACGGCGAACTGATCGTCAACCCCTCGCAGGAGCAGTGGAACAAGGGCCAGATGCGCCTGACAGTCGCTTCTGTCGGCGAAAAGGTCATCATGATCGAGGCCGGCTGCAACGAGATCCCTGAGGACAAGATGATCGAGGCGATCTACAAGGCACATTCCGTCAACCTCGAGATCATCGCGTTCATCAACAAGATTGTCGCCGAGATCGGCAAGCCCAAGCACAGCTACACCAGCTGCGCGGTTCCGGAGGAACTGTTTGCCGCGATCAAGGAGACCGTGCCGCCGGAAGAGATGGAAAAGGCCGTCTTTACCGATGAGAAGCAGGTCCGTGAGGAGAACATCCGTCAGATTACCGCGAAGCTCGAGGAAAAATTCGCCGGAAATGAAGAATGGCTCGCGATCCTGGGCGAAGCGATCTATCAGTATGAAAAGAAGACGGTCCGCAAGATGATCCTCAAGGACAGAAAGCGCCCGGACGGCCGTGATATCACGCAGATCCGCCCGCTTTCCGCCGAGATCGACATCATTCCGCGTGTACACGGCAGCGCGATGTTCACCCGCGGCCAGACGCAGATCTGTGATGTGATCACGCTGGCGCCTCTTTCCGAGATGCAGAAGGTGGACAATCTGGACGAGTTTGCACCGAACAAGCGCTACATCCACCAGTACAATTTCCCGTCCTACTCCGTCGGCGAGACCAAGGTTTCCAGAGGTCCCGGCCGCCGCGAGATCGGTCACGGCGCTCTGGCGGAGCGTGCGCTCCTGCCGGTCCTTCCCTCTGAGGAGGAGTTCCCTTACGCGATCCGTGCGGTCTCCGAAACCTTTGAGTCCAACGGGTCGACCTCGATGGCTTCCACCTGCGCCAGCTGCATGAGCCTGATGGCCGCGGGCGTACCGATCAAGAAGATGGTCGCCGGCATCAGCTGCGGCCTTGTGACAGGCGATACGGACGACGATTTCGTGGTCCTGACCGACATCCAGGGTCTGGAGGACTTCTTCGGTGATATGGACTTCAAGGTGACCGGTACCAAGGACGGTATCACTGCGATCCAGATGGATATCAAGATCCATGGTCTGACCGAAGCGATCGTGCGCCAGGCAATCAAGCAGTGCCGCGAGGCGAGATTCTTCATCATGGACGAGTGCATGTCCAAGGCTATCTCCGAGCCCAGGAAGGAAGTCGGCAAGCTGGCACCCAAGATCGTACAGATCCAGATCGATCCCGAGAAGATCGGTGATGTGGTCGGTCAGCGGGGCAAGACGATCAATGAGATCATCTCCCGCACGGGCACCAAGATCGACATCGACGACAACGGCCATGTTTCCGTCTGCGGCGAGGATCTTGCGGGTATCCAGAGTGCGATCGACATGATCAACATCATCGTCATGGAGTTCGAAAAGGGACAGATCTTCAAGGGCAAGGTCGTCTCCATCAAGGAGTTCGGTGCGTTCATCGAGTTTGCTCCCGGCAAGGAAGGAATGGTGCATATCTCCAAGATCGCCAACCGCCGGATCGACCGCGTCGAGGATGTCCTCGCGATGGGCGATGAAGTGACCGTGGTCTGCCTTGGCAAGGATAAGATGGGACGGATCAGCTTCTCCATGAAGGACGTCGCACAGAGGTAACCGGAACAATTTGCAATGACCGCAGATGGAGCCCTTGTACTGTGGGCTTCTCTGCGGTTTTCGCGTATCTTTGGCAGAGTCTGAATTATTTAATAACGAGCGATATTTATAATGAGTGCAGCAAACGAGATCAAAAACGAAATTGAAAGACGGCGTACTTTTGCAATCATTTCGCATCCGGACGCCGGTAAGACGACGCTGACCGAAAAGTTCCTGCTTTACGGCGGGGCGATCAACACGGCCGGCAGCGTCAAGGGCAAGGCTACGGCAAAGCATGCCGTTTCCGACTGGATGGAGATAGAGAAGCAGCGCGGTATCTCGGTGACGAGTTCTGTGCTGCAGTTTTCATATGACGGTTTCTGTGTCAATATTCTGGATACACCGGGACACGAGGACTTTTCGGAGGATACCTACCGCACCCTGATGGCGGCGGACTGCGCGGTCATGGTGATCGACGGCGCCAAGGGCGTTGAGCCGCAGACGCGAAAGCTGTTCAAGGTCTGTACACTGCGGCATATCCCGATCTTTACGTTCATCAACAAGATGGACCGTGACGCACTGGACACCTTTTCTCTGCTCGAGGACATCGAGAACAACCTCGGGATCGCGACCTGTCCCCGGAACTGGCCCATCGGTTCGGGCAAGGACTTCCGCGGGATCTATGACCGGACAGAAAAGAAGATTGTTGTCTACGAGGGCACAGAAAAGGGCACCAAGGAGGGCGAGGAGATCCATATCGCGCTCGATGACGCGGAGCAGACCGCGAAGTATATCGGTGAGGACGCGCTTGCACAGCTTACGGGGGAGATCGATCTGCTCGACGGAGCGGGTGCGTCTTACGACCTTGAGGAGGTGCGCGCCGGACTCCTGACACCGGTGTTTTTCGGATCCGCTCTGCAGAATTTCGGCGTCGAGATCTTTCTCAGATCCTTTCTGTCCATGGCAACGCCGCCGGTGGGCCGCATGAGCGGGGAAACGATGGTCGATCCCGCAGAGCACGGTTTTACGGCGTTTGTCTTTAAGATCCAGGCCAATATGAATAAGGCACACCGTGACCGCGTTGCCTTTATGCGGATCTGCAGCGGGCGCTTTGACGCGGATAAGGAAGTAAAGCATATCCAGAGCGGCCGTACGCTCAGGCTGTCGCAGCCGCAGCAGCTCATGGCGGACGAGCGCAAGATCCTGACAACGGCATATGCCGGGGATATCATGGGTGTCTTTGACCCCGGGATCTTTTCCATCGGGGACACCGTCTGCGCACCCGGTGATGATGTGCGCTATGAGGGGATTCCCACCTTTGCTCCCGAGCACTTTGCCCGGGTACGGCAGGTGGACACCATGAAGCGCAAACAGTTCGTCAAGGGGATCACGCAGATCGCCCAGGAGGGTGCCATTCAGATCTTTCAGGAAATGCAGTCCGGCATGGAGGAGATCATCGTCGGCGTCGTGGGCGTGCTGCAGTTTGATGTGCTGAAATTCCGCCTTGAGAGCGAGTACGGCGTGGAGATCCGTATGGATCAGCTGCCGTATGAGCACATCCGCTGGGTGGAAAAGTCGCCGGTACCGGTGGAGGATCTGGTGGGCACGTCGGATATGAAGCGTGTCAAGGATATGAAGGACCGGCCGCTCCTGATCTTTGTCCACGAGTGGAGCGCGCAGATGACGATCGACCGCAACGAGGGACTGGTGCTCTCAGAGTTTCAGAGGAACTGATCAGGCATGCACAGCACGAGGAAAACGGGTATGCAGCAAAGGGCGGGACGCCGGCGGAAAGCCGTGCGTGCGGTGCTTTTTGCCGTTCTCGCGGTGCTCATCACCACGGGCTGTGCGGTGGACAAGCTTAAGGATCTGGATGTCATCTATGATCTTACCCAGCAGGACCAGATCGACGCGGCCGGGGGTGTGAACACATCGGGGGGCGTGACGATGGAGCCGCTTCCCGAAGAGGGCGGGACACAGCAGGCGGATCAGCAGACGCAGCAGGCGGATCAGCAGACACAGCAGGCGGATCAGCAGACACAGGCGCCGGAGAGCAAACCGACGGACAGTACCGCACCGGCTGCCGAGCCTGCCGGGAATGCGCAGACACCGCAGAGTACTCCTGCGGAGGGGCTGGAGACCGAGGATATCGAAGCGCAGCAGGAAAAGATGGAGCTGCAGACGACACACCTTTCCCGGGAGGAACTCGACCGCGAGGATGAAAAGCAGCGGGAGGCCATCGGTCTGACCGAAACGAGGATCTCCGATCTCATCCGCGAAAACCGCGGAAATTACTATTTCGAGCATCTCGACAACGAAGGTAAGAGGCTCTATGCGGAGCTGTATCAGATCACCACACAGCGCGGTGAAAAGATCAAAGTTTCCACCATGGATGTCGACCGGCTGGGAGAGGTTTATCAGTATCTGATGGCAGATCATCCGGAACTGTTTTCTGTGGACGGCTATGTCTACACCCGTTACACACAGGATGGAGAACTGATCAAGCTCGGATATACCGCCCGGTATCTGTATGACGCTTCGGAGGAAAAGCGGAGAAGTGCTCTGATCGAAGATGCCGTCGCGAAGATCCTTGCGGACGCACCGAGCGACAGCGACCAGTTCAATAAGGCCAAATATGTCTATGATTATATCGTGAATCATACAGAGTACGAGATCGGGGCGCCCGATAACCAGAATATCTGCTCGGTCCTGCTCTTCGGCCGATCGGTCTGTCAGGGCTATGCCAAGACCGCGCAGCTTCTGCTGAACCGTCTGGGGATCCAGACGACTCTCGTCACAGGGACTGTGACAGCCGGGGATACCACTAACGGACGGCATGCCTGGAATATGACCAGGGTAAACGGCCGGGAATATTTCATGGATGTCACCTGGGGGGACGGTTCGTTCCAGCAGGAGGCAACGATGGAAGGAATTGAACAGACGTTCAATTATGATTATCTGCTGGATACGACCGAGGATCTGATGAATACGCACACCATCGGCGATCTTGTTGAAATGCCGGTCTGCACGCATCTGGAGGACAATTACTATATGCGTGACGGTGCGTATTTTAC
>JAILFA010000114.1 GCA_024687125.1 Lachnospiraceae bacterium | reverse complement strand
GCACTGATCAGCCGGTCCATCTCGCTATTGCTGAAAGCATGAACATAACGGATATTTGTGATCGTGGGGGCTTTTCCGCCCGGACACTTCTTATCCAGTTTCTTATCCAGTTCCTTCTGCAGAACTGCACGATCCGCCCCTTCGCGCCGCATCGCCTTCCGAAGCTCGCTGATCACGAACTTGATCACCAGTGCGTTATCATCAAACGGCGCGTCATAGCCGTCATATTTGATCCTGTATTCGTGATCGTTGTCTCCCGTATACTCCACAGGATTGATCTGTAAAAGGATCTCATCCACCGTGTTCGACAGGGTCTGCGGATTTTCCGTGGTCGTGACATGCTCCAGGATCTCCTTCTTGGTCACCGGATGCTCTTCATCCGAGATCTGCTTGAGGACCTGCAGAACTTCTACGGTTCTCTGTGTTGCGATATACTGCGCATCCGCGTTGGGTCTTGTCTGCTCTGACATATTCCGTCTCCTTTATCCGATCTGAAGCTGCTTCATTTTCTTATCCGCACTCTGCTTCATGCGGCGCACCTGCATTTCCGTAAGATGAAGCTTCCTTCCGATGCGTTTCAGATTCTTTTCCTCTTCCTGGCCGATCCCGTAGAACATGCAGCACACCTTACGTTCCGTTTCGGACAGGCCGAGCTGCTCCATTTTCCCAATCATGTTGGCGGTTTCTTCACTTTCCGGCACATCCGCGGATGCCGGTCTGCCGGGGCCGGCCGCCGAAAGCCCGGCCTGATCCGCAAAGCTCTCTATATCGCCGTCATAGGTGAGCGTCTCCGCTCCCAGATAATAAATCAGTTCCTTCTTGATGGCATGATCGATCCACTGATAGGCATAGGTAATGAACCTGTTTTTTCTGCTCTGATCAAACTTCTTTGCCGCTTTCACAAGCGCTTCATTGCCGGCTGAGATCAGTTCATCCACCGTGATCATCCCTCTTTTATTATCGGGGATCATGCTGTAATATCTTTTTGCCGCTTTCTGTACATTGACCAGATGCTTTTCGATCAGTTCTTCCACATTCATGGGACACCTCCGATACATGCTCCTGACAGTATTATTATAACCCTGTCCTGCCGCGAAGCCAATGCATCTGTTTGGATGTACCGCTACATGAACCCGAACGTTCTTGCCTCTGTCTTCTTCATACCGATCATTTCAAAGTCGTCAGCGATCAGCAGACCGGCTTCTTCTTTGGTCACAGAGGGACTCTGTTTCCCCTTCAGGAGACGGTCCGCCTGATGCATCATGGCGTGTTCCACCATGTTCCGGACAAAACGTCCGTTGCCGTAGTTTTCCTCACGGCACGCCTTCTGAAAGATCCTCAGGCACCTGTCACGGACATCCTCTCCGATCCGGTATCCCTGCTTTGAGAGCATCAGTTCCATGATCCCGATGAGTTCTTCCGGCGAATAATCAGGAAAATCCAGGTGGAACGCGATCCGGCTTGCAAGCCCTTCATTCTGTTCCAGAAACTCACGCATCCTGTCCGGGTAGCCGGCGAAGATCACGATGGTCTCCGACCGGTAGTTCTCCATCGCCTGAACGATCGTGTTGATCGCCTCCGCCCCGTAGGTCTTCCCATCCTCCACCAGAGAATACGCCTCATCGATGAACATGACACCGCCTCTTGCGGCCAGAAACTTTTCCTCCACGATCTTTGCCGTCCAGCCGACATATCTGCCGACGAGATCCTGTCTGCCGCACTCAACGATATGCCCGTTTGTGAGCACCTCTTCCTCCTTGAGAATCTGCGCCAGAAGACGCGCCACCGTTGTCTTGGCAGTACCGGGATTGCCGGAAAAGAGCATGTGCATCGATGCCTGCGTATCCACAAGTCCCATTTCCCTGCGCATCTTCTGCATCTTGGCTACCGCAAGGATCTCATCGGTCACTTTTTTGACATCCGTAAGACCGATCATTTTCTGCAGCTCTTCATATGGCTTGTCTGTCTTCTTTTTCGGTTCGATCCTGACGATGTCTTTTTCTTTATAGGCCTTGTATACATGCGTCTTGAGGCCGCTCCCATACCATTTGTTGTAAGCCGTATAGATATCGGAAACGGAAAACAGGTCCCTGTCCTTTGGCATATACTTTGTGATCTCCCTGAGACGGACGTTTTTATACTCGGTTTTGTCCGCAAGTCTTTTCAGGTAGGCCGATGCTCTTTTCAGATCTCCGTGCCCCTCCTGGATATGGATCATATCCGCGTTGGCAAGGATCGCCGCGATCGTATCGTCAGAGATCGTCCGCTTGCCGGAAACATCCACAAATACAAACAGTGTCTGATTCCCATACTCTCCGAGCTTTTTTCCGAGCTGGTCCGCCAGTTCATGGAAACCGGTCGCATACATGCCGGCATCCCGGTCTCCCGTGAGATTGACAACAACGGTTCCTCCCTGCATGGAGGAAAAGACATTGGCGAAGTGCTCGTCCCTGTACGCTCTGGACTGCATATTCTGGAGATCGCAGACTCTGCCGCTGACAAGTCTGTTATTCGCGATCAGCGCAGGGATCAGGATCTCCAGCATGTCATCTGCCGCGGCTTTATCCCCGGCAGTGATGAGATAGTGTACAGGATGTCCCAGAAAACGACGTTCGTTCCTAGCGGAATAGATCCGGTCGATCTCCTCCCGAAAGCTTTCGGATGCCAGTATATCAGAAAGAGCGGCGCGGCTTTTCTTTTTCGTCTGAGCATCCGCCGAAAGGATATACTCTCTGATCTTATACGGCGGCCCCTCAAAGATGCTGTAGTTTTCCGGGCGGAGTTCGATCCGCAGTTCCCGAAAGATCTGTGTCCGGCTGTGGCAGAACCAGTCCTGCTGGGCGGCGGTCAGTTCCCGGTCAAACTCCTCTGTCGTGATCTCTTCATTCTTAAGGAGATGGATATCCGAAAGGACTGTCAGAATAAGGTCCTCACACCTGCTGACAGGAACCTCATGTCCGCATGCCGCAATGATCGTCATTTTGTCACGTACCACATTGGTCACTGCGATGTAACAGTTTTTGTGAAGACAGTATTCGGTATACAGCTTCTCGTTGATCTCGGCGAGCGGGCTGCGTGAGGAAAAGAGTTTTTCCATCTGAGACTTGTTCTTATCGGTGTCGCGGTATTCCGTGTCTGAACAGTCGGCAATGAATCTGTGCAGGATCATGGCATTCTCCTCTCATCATCAGGTTGTGAATGTTTACACTGATATGATGAGGAGATCGATCTATAAGATGTTGAAGAGTTCTGACAAACAGGGCATAATCATTTTTATTATCATGCCATTTATCAGATGAGATCTTAGTTCTTCATTCAAGCATCAGGTTCAATGATAGACAATTCTTCATAGTCGTCTTGACTATCTGTAAAGCATCTTCTTAAATAAGTATGACCACCATCAACAGCAACACGCTTACAAGAACAATACTTAAAATCATGCCTTGATTCAGATTCAATAACATCACCACAGGTTTTACATTTGATACAGTTTTTAATAATCATAATAGACACCTCCGCTCCCGGATAATATCTCTCTGTAAAACCCTTATCAAGTAAAAAGTCAGGAATCCACTATTCTCAGTCTAAATTGACTTAACCGAAACTCGTTTCGGCGCCGGGATATTTTTATTCTTATTCATTTACGACTCGCCTCCTGGAAGTCTTTTGACAGCATCCATGCTTACCGCAGATAAAGTCTCCATCTGCTTCAACGCTAATCCTCTAAGCAATACCAGACGTTCAGACATCGGTCTACCCTGATCAACGAGAATGGCGTTGTAACTCTCCATGTTTGCCAGCACAAGGAGTTGATTCAGCGTTGCGTCATCACGTATGTTCCCTGTCTTATCAGATTTCTTTTCACGCCACTCCTTTGCAGTCATACCAAATAGAGCAACATTCAAAAGATCCGCTTCGTTCGCATACTTATATGAAATCTGATCTGGCGTAAGCTCCGGAGGAATCAGATTGTCCTTGATCGCTTCTGTATGGATGCGGTAATTCAGCTTTGCAATCTCACGATTCAGATTCCAGTTCAGAGACAGGCGGCTGTTCTCATCAAACTTCAGTCTCTGATAATCCTTGATAATATACAGTTTGAACTCAGGTGAAATCCATGATGCAAATTCAAACGCAATATCAATATGGGCATAAATTCCGCCGCCATATCTCCCGGATTTTGTAAACAACCCTATTGCGCCTAACTTGTCGGTCCATTTCTTGATAGAAAACACAAAAGCATTTGTCCCTGACCCTTCTTTAAACGTGTCGAAATCGATACGTTTAAAATCAGGATTATGTAGAATTTCCCATAATCCAAGAAATTCAACTACATCTCTTCCCCGCAGCCAGTTATGAATCGTAATTCTCGGATCAATACTTTTATATCTGGCTATATCCGTCAGTGATATAAATTCGTTTTTAAAATCTGTTGTATATATTCCTATATCGATACCAGCTGCATGTATCGTTTCCTTTTTGATTGTCTTCGACATATGACCTCCATAAAAATATGTTTAATGTGTTCACTTCCGAACACTTTTTTCCTTTTCTGCTTTATCCTGCAATTCTTTGTAGTATTCCAGGTAGCGATATGCTGTTCTCCTGCTTACATCGCCCTCTGCTACGATCTCCATAAGTGTCATACCACTCTCATACTTCAAAATAAAATCATTGTATGCGGACATCCAGGCTTCATCATGCTTTTTTCGTCCACCAAAGTTACGGCTGCGCAGTTTTTCGTTTTCCGCTTGAAGCTTGACTAATTCCTTTTCCAATTCTTTAATTCTTTTAAGTGCTTCCTCAAGAGTTGAAATCTTCATCTGTGCCACCTCGCTTTTTGGCATTATTGTAATCCTCTCTGCAGTTTGTGTCAACATGCTTTTTGGCATTCAGCAAACGAAAACACAGATATAACCATTAGTGTTGAAGAGGGCATCACATAATTCTCATATCCGATATCATTCAACAGAATATGCCGCGTTTTTCTATCAGGTTGTGAATGCTTACACTGATATGATGAGAAGATCGATCTATAAGATGTTAAAGACTCCCGTCACGCTCTCTCCATCTTCACCCGCCAGGCGATGCGGCGTGGGGTGTCGAGGCGGTCGAAAAGGATGAGGTAGCAGGCGTCCTCAGTGTCAACCGAGGTGATGGTGCCGGGGCCGAAGACGCGGTGGGTGACGCGGTCGCCCTCTCCGTAGTGCGGGCCGTCGGGCGGCAGATAACTGCGGCTTTCCACGGCGATGTAATCCTGCGCTGCGCGGATCAGGTTTTCATCCGGCTGCGCCGTCCAGGCAAGAAGCGAGGGATCAATCTCCAGAAGAAAGCGGGACGGATAGCGGGGGATCCCTTCAAATCCCTTGCCGCCCGCCTCCGAGAGATACAGCCTCTCTTTGGCTCTGGTCATGGCGACAAAAGCGAGGCGCCGCTCCTCTTCCATTCCCTGGAGCGTGTGCACCTTGCGGGAGGGGAAGATTCCCTCGTTCATCGCCGCAAGAAAGACATACGGGAATTCCAGTCCCTTGGCCGCATGGACGGTCATGAGGCGCACTCTGTCCGAGCGCTCCGAATCAGCGTCCGCGTTGGTAAAGAAAGCGATATGCCGCAGATAGTCCTCCGGGCCTGTCTCCTCGCCGCAGCCGGTCTCGTATTCAAAGACGGACTGCTTTAATTCCGCGAGATTGTCGAGGCGCTCCTGCGCACCCTCCGTGCGGAGCATCACCTCATAGCCGCTGTCATCGATGATCCCGGAGAGGATCTCGGAGACAGGGTGACCACCCTCGCGGCAGAGCTGCGCGTATCTTTCGATCAGCTCCACAAACGCGCGGGCGCCGGTACCTTTGATCAGAGAATCCTCGAGATTGGTTTCCAGCGCCGTGTAGAGCGAGCAGTCATGTGCGGCCGCGTATTCCTCGAGAAAGCGCATCCGGCGGTTTCCTAGGTTGCGTTTGGGCACGTTGGCGATGCGGCGGAAGGACAGGTCGTCGCGATAGACGATCAGCCGCAGATAACAGAGGGCGTCCTTGATCTCCATCCGTGAAAAGAACGGCACGCCCGAAGAGATGACGTACGGGATCTTTTCCCGGATGAGCATCTCCTCCAGAGGGCGCGTCACATAGTGGGCGCGGTACAGCACAGCCATATCCCGCCACGCTGCGCCCTCACCCTTAAGTACCAGCATCTCCCCGCTGATCCAGTCGGCCTCGTCCTCCGCGCTCCCCGCAAAATGACACGGAACGTCCGCGCCATCCGGGCGGATGGGATCGAGATCCTTGGGAATGCGGTTCTTATTGACGCTGATCAGGGAATTGGCGGCCTTGAGGATCTGCGGCGTTGAGCGGTAATTTTCCGTCATCATGACGGTCTTCGTCCCCGGATGCTTCTGATCAAACTCCAGGAGATAGGTGACGCTCGCCCCCCGCCAAGTGTAGATGGTCTGGTCGGGATCGCCGACGATAAAGAGGTTGTGATGGTACCCCTGCAGCACTTCCATCAGGCGGTACTGCAGGCCATCGATATCCTGAAACTCGTCGATCATGATGTATTCCAGACGCTTCTGCCACTTTTCCCGGATCTCGGGATGTGTAGAAAAGATCCTCAGCGTAAACATGATCAGATCGTTGTAGTCCAGGCCGAAGCACTTTTTCTCCTGATACAGATAGCCGTAAAAAAGGATATCCTTGATCTCCGTGGCCTGCTCGTACTTTTCCCTGAGCTGCTCCAGGGGCATGGCGATCATGTCGTCCACATATCCCGGCTCCTCGAGGGTCTTGCGGACCTCGAACATATCGCGCGCCGCGGAAAAGGTCATCTCCCGGAGCGTCAGGTTCCGCTCTTCGTAGATGATCTTGAGGATGTCGTCGATGTCGCTGTTATCGAGGACGAGAAAGCTCTTCGGATACTGCAGGGCGTGGGAATCCTCCTGCAGGACGGACACGCAGAAACCGTGAAAGGTGTTGACATAGCCGGTGTCGTTGTCCCCGGTGAGCCGGTGGATGCGCTGCCGCATCTCCGCGGCGGATTTGTTGGTGAAGGTGACGCACAGGATGTGCCCGGGCAGGATCCCGAGCTCCTCCACAAGATAGGCAAACCGATGGGAAAGTGCCCGCGTCTTGCCGCTGCCCGCGCCCGCGATGACGCGCACGTATCCCTCCGTGGATGTTACCGCCTCCCGCTGGGCGTCATTCAGTTCCGTCAGCCAGTCGCTCATGAAGGAAGTATACCAAATGTATGTTCGATTATCAAGTGCGGGACGATTAGGTGACAGTAAAAGACCGTATACAAGTGATTGAAAGCCCAGACAACGGCTATTGTTCTTCCTGATCTGATTTAGTCACCGAATTCTTTTTCTTTGATACGCTTCAGAAAATCCTTGCGAAGATCGCTGCGTGAATGGAACAAGAGAAGATCCGAACGGCTAAGATTGTTTGCATCATACCTCTGTTGAAGAAGAGCCAGCGTACACAAGAGGTCTGCTGCTTGAAAAAGTCGGTAATTGACCGGATGAACCTTACGCATTTCGAAATCCGTAAGCTCTGTAGCCATGACAGCATTCAGCATCTTTGTTATCTGACGCTGTCCATTATCATAATACACGATAACCTTATCAAAGCTCTGGAAAAAGGCAAGTTGGTTACGCAAAAAGAAAGAGAAATCCTTTGCCATCCTTGCCTCAAGCTTCATATCATCTTCGAAGTGGATCTTCTCATAAACGAATGTCTTGTATCGTATATCGCAATGCATCACAAAATAAAACAACTTTGTGAATAATGCCCTACGCTCATTCGGTTCAACATTCTGATATATTTCCTCACGGCGTATAAGAGGCTCCGTATGTACAGCAGTATTCTCGTACCCTCTGTTCTTCAGATTTTCATTGAGTATAGCTATCTGATTGGAGATATCAACATCCTGATCATGGAAAACCATTGTAACAACATAGAAAGGCGAATGCTTAGCATATTCGCCAAAGTCACCACTCTCATCAACGAAAATACTCAACTCATGCATCCGTCTTACTCCAATAAAAATGGCGGAGAGACTCCCCGCCCATTCGGTTGGACCAAGATCTTTCGACCAGCCCACAACAGGCATTGCCTGTTACTGATAATTTAACAAATCCCACCACGGATATCAAGTCTTATTTTCAGATTGACCGACAGCAAATTACCGCCTGTATGTGCGTACAAATTCTTCTTGTCAGAATTATGATGAAGAGCAACATCTGAAAACCGTTCACAACGATGGGTATGAGGAAGCCGCGGAGAAATTTCAGGGACAGATCGATGAGATGAGCAGGCAGATTGCGGAGAAGGATGCGGAGATTTCTGATCTCAAAGCAAAAGTGGCAGCGGCGGGTATTAAGTAAGTATTCTGCTTTCTGTCTCGCAAGCTTGTGCACCAAGCCATGCAGCTCACCTCGATTCCGCGCTTCGCGGCACCTGTTTTGCCGCTCACCTCGAAAACCTCGCTGCGCTCGGTTTCCTCGGTACCGTTAGCGTCGAATACGCACAGATACAATTGAATATGCACAGGTCTCCTGTGACCTGCGGTCACAGGAGTGAGGCAAATAAGAAGCGCCGCTTCGCAAGCAAGCTTGCGAGACGGCGCTTTCTATTTGCCTCATCCTGCGCGCTTTGCGCGCAGGAACCTGTGCTTATCTTTTGACAGGCGTGCTCGACTTTTTATCGCTTACATCATTCCCATGCCCGGATTTCCTGCCGGCATCGGTGCCGGGGGCTCCTTGATGGATGCGACAGCGGCTTCGGTGGTAAGGAAGCTGCTGGCTACGCTCGTTGCGTTCTGCAGAGCGCTGCGGGTGACCTTGGCGGGATCGATGATGCCGTCCTGAACCATGTCGACATACTTCTCGGTGTAAGCGTTGAAGCCGACGCCCTTCTTGGACTCCTTGACCTTGTTCACGATGACGGAGCCGTCCAGGCCTGCGTTCACGGCGATCTGGTACAGCGGAGCTTCGAGGGCCTTGAGAACGATGCGTGCACCGGTCTTCTCGTCGCCGTCGAGGCTTTCAGCAAGCTTCGCAACATCCTTCTGTGCGTGGATGTAAGCGCTGCCGCCGCCGAAGATGATGCCTTCCTCAACCGCCGCACGGGTCGCGTTGAGAGCATCCTCCATACGATACTTGGCTTCCTTCATTTCGGTCTCGGTCGCAGCACCGACGCGGACAACCGCTACGCCGCCGGCGAGCTTGGCAAGACGCTCCTGAAGCTTTTCTCTGTCGAAATCAGAGGTCGTATCCTCGATCTGCTTGCGGATCTGCGCAACACGTGCCTGAATATCCTTCTTGGCACCGAGGCCGTCCACGATCGTGGTCTTTTCCTTTTCAACCTTGACGCTCTTGGCTCTGCCGAGGTCTTCCATCTGCGCGTCCTTGAGCTCGAGACCGAGATCTGCGCTGATGACCTGTCCGCCGGTCAGGATCGCGATATCCTGGAGCATCTCCTTACGTCTGTCGCCATAGCCGGGAGCCTTGACAGCGACGACGTTGAAGGTGCCGCGGAGCTTGTTGACGATCAGGGTCGTCAGAGCCTCGCCGTCGACATCCTCTGCGATGATCAGGAGCTGCGCGCCGGTCTTGACGACCTGCTCGAGCACCGGCAGGATATCCTGCACGTTGGAGATCTTCTTATCGGTGATCAGGATGTAGGGATCCTGAAGGTTCGCTTCCATCTTGTCCATATCGGTGCACATATATGCGCTGATATAGCCGCGGTCAAACTGCATGCCTTCCACAAGATCCATCTCGGTGAGCATGGTCTTGGACTCTTCGATCGTGATAACGCCGTCCTTGCCGCCGACCTTTTCCATCGCCTCAGCGATCATCTCGCCGACCTTTTCATCGCCGGAGGAAACCGCTGCGACACGCTGGATCTGCTCCTTGCCCTTGACCTTGACAGACATCTTGGCGATCGCATCAACCGCCGCGTCCGTGGCCTTCTTCATGCCCTTGCGCAGAACGATCGGATTTGCGCCTGCCGCCAGGTTTTTGATCCCCTCGTCGATCATGGCCTGTGCCAGGACCGTTGCGGTCGTCGTACCGTCACCGGCCACATCGTTGGTCTTCGTCGCAACTTCCTTGACAAGCTGTGCACCCATGTTCTCATAGGGATCTTCCAGTTCGATCTCCTTGGCGATCGTCACGCCGTCATTGGTGATGGTCGGTGCACCGTAGCTCTTGTCGAGCACCACATTTCTGCCCTTGGGTCCGAGTGTCACACCGACAGTATTTGCGAGCTTGTTAACGCCCTCCACCATTGCCAGACGGGCATCAGCACCGTGCTTGATTGTTTTTGCCATTTTGTTTCGCCTCCTTACAGATTGATTGATCTTATGATTCCGGGATCCTTATTTCACTACAGCCAAAATGTCACTCTGCTTTACAATGATGAAGGTCTCATCATCAAGCTTGACTTCGGTGCCTGCATACTTGGAATAGATGACCTTCTCACCCTTCTTGACAGCCATCGCGACCTCTTTGCCGTCCACCATACCGCCGGGGCCGACCGCGATCACTTCCGCCTGCTGGGGCTTTTCCTTTTCTTTACCGGGCAGGACGATACCGGATTTGGTGGTGTCCTCCGCCTCGAGCTGCTTGAGTACAACTCTGTCTGCCAATGGTACCAGTTTCATAGTGTTTCGCCTCCTTTATAAGTAATCTTATGACTTTGATAACTTTTCATTTGTTAGCACTCTGCTATCTTGAGTGCTAACAACAGAACCTATCATAGCACAGCAAAAGAGGAATGCAAGACCTTTTTTCCGATTTTATTCTTTTTTTATATTCGTCAGATCTCGCGTCCCTGCAGGTCGATCCGATATTCCAGGAGCGCCTGTGCCCAGTATTTTTCGGGAATATCCGGCCAGACCGCTTCCCCTCTCTCCTCCATGCAGAGCTGGGTCGCCCTGAGCAGCACATTCTGGTTGAGATCCCTGCCGGTCCGCAGGGTGTGCATGGTGATCGCCGCCCAGGCAGGTGCGCGCTTCACCAGATCACTCTCCTGAAAAGCCGTAAGTTCGGCTTCACGGTCATAGTCCACCTGGATGAGTTCTTCAGTCCACTCCTGTCCGTCGCTCCGCAGGATTGCGAACTGCGCCTTCCCCTCATGAAACCACGGAATACCGATCGATCCCGGATTGACGCACAGCGTATTCCTGTGCCTGTAGGCTTCCTGTACATGGTTGTGCCCGTGCACGATCGTTCCGGTCTTCAGGGAAGAAAGGATCCTGCGTGTATCCCGCCTGCCGCGGATCATAAAGCCGCCTGACTTTTCCGGCGTCCCATGGCAGAGCGTGATCGGAGGATACCCGCTTTCCTCCCAGACGGTGGTGATCGGGAGTTTTTCAAAGAAGTACAGGTCGCGCGATGTCAGGTGCTCATAGGTATAGAGGAGCGATCCGCTCGCGGATCCGTCACGCCAGCCGCTCTCGCACCGGTCGCGGTAATCCAGCAGGTACTCCTCCCGATTGCCTCGGATAAATGTGGTCTTGAAATAATCCCGCAGGATATAGATCATTTCCATGGTCTTTTCCGGCTCGGGACAGTCTGTCACATAGTCCCCGAGGCACAGGTAATGATCGATCCCCCGGGTGGAGCACCAGGTAAAGCACGCTTTCAGCGCCTCATAATTCGCATGGATGTCCGAAAAAACAGCTACTTCCATGCTCATCCCTCCCCCGCTCTCTGCACTTTCGGCAGCGACAGTTTCCGGTAAAGCATCAGAAAACAGAGCAGATGCACGGATCCCGTGATCAGCCAGCTGATCGGATAGGACAAATACAGCGTCTGCAGCGTGTGATGCGCTCGGAAATAAGTCAGGATCCAGACGATCCTGAAGCCGCAGGCACCGACCAGTGAAACGATCATCGGCACAACGGAGTACCCGAGTCCGCGGATGCAGCCGCACAGTACATCCATCGTCCCGCATAGAAAATAGATCGTACAGATGATGCGCATCCTGGTCATACCGCAGTCGATCGCCGCCTGCTTGTCCGTATAAAACGACAGGAGCTCTCTGCCGCAGAGCGTAAACAGATTACCCATCACAGCCCCCAGCACAAATACGGTCGCAAGGCAGGTCAAAAGTACGCGTCCGACCCTTCTGAGTTCCCCGGCGCCATAGTTCTGACTGGTAAAAGAGACCGCCGCCTGATAGATGGCATTCATCGACATGTAGACAAAACCCTCCAGATTCACGGCTGCCGCGTTGCCCGCCATGGCGATCGCGCCGAAGGAATTGACGGAGGACTGGATCAGGACGTTGGAAAAAGAAAAGATCATGCCCTGAATCCCGGCCGGTACGCCGATCTGCAGGATCATCCTCAGTTTACCGGGAGTGATCGCCAGTTTTCTGAAGCTGAACCGGTAGGACTGCGTTGTCCGCATCAGGCAGCGGAGAATCAGCAGGGCGGAGATCCCCTCCGAGATGACCGTCGCAAACGCCACTCCCGCCACATCCATCCGGAAGGCGACAACAAACAGAAGGTTCAGTATCACATTGATCACACCGCTGATGATGAGGAAATAGAGCGGCCTTCTGGTATCACCGACGGCACGCAGGATGGAACTTCCGAGATTGTAGAGAAACAGTACCGGAGCGCCGAGAAAGTAGATCTGCATGTAGAGGGTGGCAAGGGGCAGGACCTCTTCGGGACTCCCCATCGCCTCCAGGACCGGTCCCGCGACCATAACACCGAGGGCTCCGACAAGAACACCGCCGATCAGACTGAGCATGACCGCGGTATGAACGGTCTCGCTCATGTTCTGCTTCTCTCCGGCCGCAAAATATCTGGCTGCCAGAACATTCACACCGACGGAGAGGCCGATGAACAGGGCTACCAGCAGATTGATCAGCGGACCGGTCGATCCGACCGCGGCGACGCTGTTTGCGCCGTCCTCTCCGAAATGTCCCACGACGACGATGTCCGCCGCGTTGAACAGAAGCTGCAGGACGCTGGAAAACACGAGCGGTACGGCAAAGAGCAGGATCTTGGGAAGAAGCGCTCCGTGTACCATATCGATCTCATACTTTTTCTCTCCGGCCGGTGCCACGCCTGTGCCCGCTGCTTACACTTCCCGGGTGGCTTCCATGACCCACGCCCGGATCTCTTCTTCTTCAATGAGCGGGAGGATCCGCTCGCGCACGCCCGCGTGATACTCATTGAGCCATCTGCGCTCGCGCTCTTCCAGGAAGGATACATCGATCCCGTCAAGATCGATGGGCACCCAGGTGAGATGCTCGAATCCGAGGAACTGTCCGTCCCCGTTCTTTGCTCCCCTGGTCACCTCGAGGATGTTCTCGATGCGGATGCCGTACCTGCCGGCCAGATAGATGCCCGGTTCGTCCGATACGATCATTCCCGGATGGATCGGTGTCTCCGTCTCTCCCTCCAGCTGACGCCAGCGGATATTATGCGGTCCCTCGTGGACGCTCAGCATATAGCCGACGCCGTGTCCGGTGCCGCACTTGTAATCCATGTCGAGTTCCCAGACGGGTTCCCTCGCAAGGATATCCAGATTCCTCCCAGTACACCCTTCGATAAAGCAGCATCCCGCAAGGCGCAGCATTCCGCGGACCACGGCCGTGAAGTGCTCCCTGACCTCATCGGAAACCTCTCCCAGGACCAGCGTCCTGGTGACATCGGTCGTTCCGCCCTGATAGGTTCCGCCGGAATCCACCAGATACAGTCCGTTTGGCTCGATCTGCGCATGATCCTCCGGCGTCGCCTCGTAGTGCATCATGGCCGCGTTTTCACCGAACGCACTGATCGTGGGAAAAGAGAGCTCGATAAACCCGGGAAGGAGCGCACGCATGCTGTCCAGCTTCTCCGCTGCCGTCACCTCATCCATCGGGAGCTTTCCGGCGTTCGTCTTCACCCAGTACAGGAACTTCGTCAGCTGCGCGCTGTCGCGGATATATACCTCGCGGATCTTCTCCAGCTCTGTTTCGTTCTTGATCGCCTTGAGCAGCAGTGTCGGATTCTGTCCCGCAACCAGGCTTCCTCCGGTCGCCTCCGCTCTCTCCCTGAGAACCTGCAGAAGGGCAAAGGATAAATGCTGCCGGTCATAGAGGACCGTTTCTCCCTGATAATTTCGCGTTTTTAAAAACGATAATATTTCTTCGTAATTTCGTATTTCGACGTCTGCTGCGCCAAATGCTTCAGCTGCTTCCTCCGTGATCTCTCCCGACTGGATAAAGAGCGTGGCGCTGTTTTCCGCCAGATAGGCATAGCAGAGAGCTACCGGTGTACAGGCGACATCATCCCCACGGAAGTTAAACAGCCAGCAGATATCCTCCAGACTGGTCAGAAGCAGTGCGTTTGCCTTTTTCTCCGAAAGCTTCTCCCGGACCTGTTTCATCTTTTCCGACGCACTCAGGCCCGCCAGGTCATCGCTGATCAGGAACACAGGATGACAGGGAAGCGGCGGTCTCTCCGGCCAGGCAAGACCCGCGGGATCCTCCTCGCAGGATATGCGGATCTCTTTATCCTTAAGATCCTCGGCGAGACTCTCCCCGAGCCGGACCGTAACTGCCCTGCCGTCGAAGCCGAGGGTCTCCCCCTGCCGCATGTGTTCCGCCAGATACTCGTTGATCGTCGGAACCCCTTCATCCGCCATGCGGAACAGTTCCACACCGGTCCCGGCGAGTTCTTTTTCCGCCTGGATAAAATACCGTCCGTCGGTCCAGAGGCCGGCCCAGCTGTTGCCGACGACCAGTGTCCCGTTGGATCCCGTAAAACCGCAGAAATACTCGCGCGCCTTGAAATGATCCGCGACATATTCCGAAGCATGGTGATCCGCTGTGGGGATCAGGCAGTAATCCATGTGCTTTTTCGCCATAACAGACCTGAGACGGGCAAGCCGCTCAAGGATCACCGTGTTCTCTTTCATGTCTTCTTTCCTTTCTGTCAGAAATTCCTGATCCGCCGCTTACCTTTTCCTCATCGGCAGATAGGGCTTGTGCGGGCCGATCGCCTTGAAAGCGGGACGGATGATCTTGCCGACATTGGTCAGCTCCTCCATCCGATGCGCGCTCCATCCGACGATGCGCGCGATCGCAAAGATCGGTGTGTAAAGCTCGATCGGCAGATTCAGCATCTGATAGACAAAACCGGAGTAGAAATCGACGTTGATGCTGACGCCCTTATACATCCTGCGCTCCTCGGCAATGAGTCTGGGAGCCAGTTCCTCCACCCGCTGGTAGAGTCCCCACTCATCGCCCATGCCCTTTTCCTCGGCAAGGAGCGAAACAAAGTGCTTGAGCACCAGCGCTCTCGGATCCGACTTGGAATAGATGGCGTGTCCGACGCCGTAGATGAGCCCTGCCCGGTCGAAGGCCTCCTTATGCAGAAGACGCTTTAAGTAGACCGAGATCTCCTCATCATCCTTCCAGTCTTTGACTTCTTCCTTGAGCTCCTCGAACATGCGCACGACCTTGATGTTGGCACCGCCGTGTCTGGGCCCCTTAAGAGAGCCGATGGCAGCCGCCATGGTCGAATAGGTGTCCGTCATGGAACTCGTCACCACATGTGTCGTAAAGGTGGAGTTGTTGCCGCCGCCGTGTTCCATATGCAGCACAAGACAGATATCGAGCAGTTTCGCCTCCAGCTCCGTGTAGGCGCTGTCCGGCCTGAGAAGGTGCAGGATGTTCTCCGCCGCCGAGAGCTTGTCCACCGGCTGGTGGATGTACAGGCTCTGCCCTTCATGATAATGGTTGTAGGCCTGATATCCGTAAATAGAGAGCATCGGAAACAGGCTGATCAGCTGCAGGCACTGTCTGAGCACATTGGGAAGCGTCACATCATCCGCGAGATCATCGTAGGAATACAGCGTGAGAACACTCCTTGCGAGCGTGTTCATCATATCCCGGCTGGGAGCCTTCATGATGATATCGCGCACAAAGCTTGTCGGCAGACTCCGGTAAAAAGCAAGAAGCTTGGAAAACTCCTTGAGCTCCGCTTTTTTCGGCAGATATCCGAACAGCAGCAGATACGCGGTCTCCTCAAAGCCGAAACGGTTCTCCGAGGTGAATCCGCGGATCAGATCCTTGATATTATAGCCCCGGTAATAGAGCTCGCCGTCCGCCGGCACCGATTCGCCGTCCACATCTTTGGTCGCGATGATATCCGAAATATGCGTCAGTCCTGTCAGGACACCTTTACCGTTGAGATCGCGCAGTCCCCGGTATACGTGAAAGCGTGTGAAAAGATCCGCATCGATCTCGTTGCACTGTTCACCGATCTCGGAAAGCTTTACGATCTGCGGTGTGATCTCCGAATAGGCATTCGTGTTCTCCGTGCTCCCCATAGGCAGTCCCCCCTGTTATCGGATCGAAAGAAACTCCAGTACCGCCTGCTCCATCTCCCCTGCGGAGCATTTGCGTTCATGTCTGACCGGCGCGCCGTCAAGAAGCTTCTGCACAGCGGCGGGAATCTGCGTGCCGGAGATCTCGTGCATCTTCCTGGTGAGCGCCAGATCATCCAGCCCCTCCGTTTCTTCCCCGAGTGCCGTCATGACCGCACGCGGGAACTTGTACGGACTCGCTGTTGACGCGAGAAGGATCTTAGCCGGATCCGATGTCTGCTCACGATATTTTCTGCAGACAGCGCTAGCCACAGCCGTATGGGTATCCATCAGATAGCCGGCCCCGTCATACACACGCCTGATCTCCTCCAGGGTCTCCTGCTCATCCGCATACCCGCCGGTAAAGGATTGCAGTCCCTGCCGCATGGCATCCGTGATCTCATAGCGGCCCTCAGAAGCAAGGCGTGCCATCAGTGCGGAATCAACCTTCGGGTCCTCGCCGCTGATATGATAGATCAGACGCTCCAGATTCGAAGAGATCAGGATATCCATCGAAGGAGAACTCGTCAGGATGAACGGCCGGTTGCGGTCATAAACCCCGGACCCGAAAAAGTCAAAGAGCACCTTATTCTCATTGGATGCACAGATCAGTCGTCCCACCGGAAGTCCGATCTGCATGGCGTACCAGGCGGCAAGGATATTGCCGAAATTCCCGGTAGGCACGGCAATGTTGATCTTTTCTCCGTCCGCGATCTGCCCCGACGCAAGAAGCGAGGCATAGCCGTAGACATAATAGACGATCTGCGGAACAAGCCGTCCGATATTGATCGAATTGGCCGAAGAAAAGACGAACCCGGCTTGGCGGAGCCGCTCTCTCACGCGCTCATCCGTAAAGATCTTCTTGACCCCGTTCTGGGCATCGTCGAAGTTGCCGTCGATCCCGATGACACAGGTGTTGTCCCCCTCGGTCGTCACCATCTGCAGCTCCTGAATAGGACTGACGCCGTCCTTGGGATAGAAGACAACGATCCGGGTGCCCGGCACGCCGGCGAAGCCCTCCAGAGCCGCTTTGCCGGTATCTCCGCTCGTCGCCGTGAGGATGACGATCTCCTCGCTGCTTCCGTTCTTTCGCGCAGCCGTGGTCATCAGATGCGGCAGAAGCTGCAGAGCCATATCCTTAAAGGCGATCGTGGGGCCGTGATAGAGTTCCAGATAATGAACGCCCATGGCCTCCCTGACCGGTGCGATCACGGAGGTGTCAAACTGCGCTCCGTAGGCATTTTTCACACAGGTTTTCAGTTCCTCTTCCGTAAAATCCGTCAGGAACAGACGCAGGATCCGCAGTGCCGTCTCCTGATAGCTACAGCCGACAAAGGAACGCGGATCCAGATCCCGGACAGGAATCTGACAGGGGACATAGAGTCCTCCGTCCGGTGCGATCCCCCGCAGGATCGCCTGTGAAGCAGTGATCTCTCCGCCCCCTCCTCTTGTGCTCCTGTATAAGACTTCCATACCTGTGATTCTCCCTTTTCGTAAGTGGTTTTTTCTGATATACTGTACCGACGGACAAAATATCAATAGATTATAGCATACTTATCCATAAATGACAAAGAAGCGATACAAACCGGGCGTCTATACCATCCGCAAAAAAGACGGCACCATCGTATACCGTGCATCCCTGACCAGAAAAGGAAAGCACATCTCCCTCGGCAGCTTTCCCTCGCAGGATGCCGCTCACGAAGCCTACCTGGAAGGTTCCCGGTGCCTTGCGGATCCGCAGCTGCTGCCGGATACCTATCCGGCGGACTCTCCCCTTCCCTTTGTCAAAGCCGTCTGTCTGATGAATCTGCGCGACAACGGCATTTACTTCAGTGCACCGATCTTTCTGGGCAAGCGCGATTTCCTGTACTATCTGAGCCGCGATGATGTCTACCGCTTTGACGTGGATGATCTTTTCTACTTTGCATCCCACCGCATCATGCGGCGGGGCGGACGTCTTTTTGTTTCGGATTACGGATCGCAGATCGGTGTCATGACCCGCTTCGGGATCCGCAGCTTTTCCGTCGCCGGACGGGATTATTTCTACGTCAACGGAGATGACCACGACCTGCGCCGTCAGAATATCCAGATCGTCAACCGCTACCGCGGCGTACTGGCCTGTGAGGAGCGCGGATTCCAGCGATATAAGGCTGTGATCCATGTCCGCGGTAACTTTATCGTAGGGGTTTATGACACGGAAAAAGAAGCGGCGATCGCCTACAACAAGGCCGCCGATGTACTGACCGGAAAAGGCGTCGGAAAAAAATACGAGCTGAACTATCTGGAGGATGTCGGTCCGGCGGAATATGCGGAGATCTATCGGAATCTGCCGCTGTCCCCCGGAATCCTCAACTGGGGAAACTGAAGCTTCACGCAGATCATTTCTTCGCTTTTTTCTTTTTCCCGCGCAGGATTCCGATGACACAGGCAAGAACAGCCAGTACGACAACTCCGGCGATCACGGCCGGAAAAGCCCTGTTTTTGAGCAGCCGTTTCAGCAGCGGCTCTACTTTTTCGATACAGATCGTAACCTGTTCCCCCTGTGCCTCAAAAGTAAGATACTTCCCCATTGTGCCCGTCTTCAGAAGATCTGTCGGGCCGTCCTCCGTGATCAGCCGGATCTGCACATCATCCATGGCCGGATCAGGCAGGACACGGAAGGTATGCATCCCGTTCTGTCCCTTGGGGAGGTCTATGCGCAGGATCTCCTGTCCTTCCTGACGATCCAGAACATTTACCGCCAGCTGATCACCCGGTGCGAAGCTGCCCTCCGCCAGCAGGATCGGCTGTCCGTTCTCCCTTGTCTCTTCCGCGCGGATCAGCGTCACAACGCGGGTATACTGTGCCTCGATCCGCTTTTCCTGCGTGATCCCGTCATATCCGGTATCCGACCAGACACCGACAAAGCCTTCCCGCACAGGGACTTCCGGAATTTCCTCAGGAGAAGCGGACTGTCCGTATCCGACCTCCACGGTCCGGATGACCTCGTCATCCGCATAAAAGATCAGTCTGAGATCCTGATAGACCCCCATGGTCTCCTGCATGATCGTCTCATGATCCGTCTCCTCGGCAAGCGCCGCGTAATCGACACCCGCGATCGCATGCACATCTCCTCCGCAGTACAGATTGCCTGAGATTTTTCCCGGTGAAACATTGTCAGCCTTGCCGGCGATCGCGCCCGCATACTGTACGGCATCACGGATCTGCACCATGGCCCGGTTATCCGTCATTACGGATCCGGATCCGGCAACACCGCCGGCATAGGCGTTTGCACGGACCTCCGTCTTGACGAGATTTCCCTTGAGGACAGCTCCGGAAAATCCGGCGACACCGCCGGCGTATTCCCCGTCTGCCGATACGCCGCCGAGGCTGATGTTCTCGACAGCGATACCGATCAGCATGCGGCCTGTGATACCGCCCGCGTAGTTTCCTTTGCAGCTGACGATCCCCGCGTTTGTACAGCTGTCCACGATATCTTTTTCAAGCATCCTGGCGTCTGTCGTCCGGTTGGTCATCGTCTGAATATCCCGCTCCGGATCGAGCTGCATATCGACACCCATATAGCCGATGATACCGCCCACATCTGAATCTGCCGTTACCCTGCCATTGTTCGTGCAGGCACTCGTTCTGCCGCGTGTCGCATCGGCAAAGCTTTCGGCGGAGACGTCATCGGTGTAATCCGCCGGATCCGTGCTGCGGTTCAGCTGCTCCTGCACCGCTTCCTGCATGAGATCCGACAGGTAACCCATCTGAGTATTGATCTCCTTAAGATTGCCCACCGTACCGGAGGTCGCGCCGCGGACACTCAGATTCAGCGCATCCGCTCTCGAGAGCATTTCATCCAGTGTCAGGTACAGTTCACCGGACGCAGCCCTCGCGGTGGGACTTACACCGCTCATCGTCAGATCGATACCGGCGATCCTGTTCAGGGCATCATCCACATGCCTGTATGCCTTATTCAGATCATCTCCCGCCTCGTTCAGTTTGCCGCGGTTCGAACCCGCCGCCGCGGAGAGGGCCGACGTCTCCAGTTCCCGCAGGGAGGAGATGTCACTGGAAACCGCGTATTTGTCACTTTTGATCGTATCGATGCATTCCTGAAATTCTGCGTTCTTGGCATCCTCGTCATTCTGATCCGGATAATTAATATGATGCTGCTCGAGCGCCCGGTCCAGCACGGAAGTATTTCCTTCTGTCACACCGGTATACGGCGCCAGACTTGCCTGGATCGAATCGAGCCGTGTCTCCAGTTCCGCGAGCTGTGTTGACGACAGGCTCTCAAGGAACGCCGCCTGCCTGGGTCCGAAAGCATCATTGAGGATGGCGTTGGCATCCCCCTGCGCATTGCCGGAAGCAGCATCGATCACCGGCTGCAGGATATTCCGCACCTCTCCCATCGCCTGATACAGCAGATCCTCATCGGGAGCGGTTATGGCGTTATCCGCCATGACGTTCCCCGCAAGAACATACATGTCCGTGTATCTTGACAGAATATCATCCAGTAACGGTTTTACCGTGGTCCTCGCATTGCCGATATCGGCATTCGCAACGCTCGCCGCGTAATCGATCGCCTTTGAACCGGCATCGCTCACATCTTTCGAGGCGTCATCCAGATCATCCGCCGATTCCCGGATATCATCCGTCGTCCGGTTCATCCGCGCCGCTTCATAATCCGCCCGGTTCGCCGCGTCATCCGTGATCATCTGGACGTCCGTGCGGGCGATCCCGGCAAGACGGGAAAGCTCCAGCAGCATATCGCTCGCTTCGTTGGAGTACCCCTCCGTATCGGACAGTGCGGTGTCGATCATCCCCTGCAGCCGGTCAAGCTCCGTATCGATCTTACCGAGACTGCTCTCCGAGAACATGATCTCCATATCCGGCTGCTGCTGGCCGACAATACCGCCCACATCCCGCCGGCCCAGGATCTCCCCGCTGTTCGTGCATCCTTGTACCAGCCCCGTGGAGCGTCCCGCGATACCGCCGATATTGTACCCCACATGCTCATAACCGACACTCGCCGTATTGGAACAGGATGTCACGGTTCCGATCGAAAGACCTGCGATCCCGCCGATATCTGTCTTCTGATCGGCATTATCCGGTGTGGTGATGCGTCCCGTCTGCAGGATCGTGTCGAGTGCCAGAGTCAGATCATCCGTGGAAAACGGCACATCCGTGTAGACGGTATTGATCATGGCCTCATTCGTGCATTCCTGCAGGATCCCGGAGTTATACCCCGCGATCCCGCCGACGGAAGTATCTCCCTCTACGACACCGCGCGATGTACAGCCCCGGATCACACCGCTGTCCTCGTTTCTGCCCACGATCCCGCCGGTCTCACTGTGTGCCGTGACATTGCCGAAAAACGTGCAGCCGCTGATCTCTCCGCGATTGACCCCGGCGATCCCGCCGACATGAACCTGTCTGCCCCTGGGGGTCATCGCCCCGATCACATTGAGATTTCGGATCACACCGGTCGGCCCAACCAGATCAAACAGTCCCGCCTCGGAATTCTCCGACTGCAGGCTCACACCGTTCAGTTCATGACCATCGCCGTCAAAAGTGCCGGCAAAATACGCAATGCGCGGCGTGTCCTCTCCGGAAAACTTAAGATCCGCAGCAAGCCGCACGGTCCTGCCCTGTGACCAGGTGTCCGTCCTGGTCAGCTCCGCAAAGGTCTCCCAATCCTCGACCGACGAGATCACAAAATCCGAAGGATTCTCCTCTTCCGCAGCCTGCGCGGCTGTCGTGAACACCGGAGAAGCAAAAAGCATCCCTGCCAGCAGGAGAGCGGTCCGTGCATTTCTCTGTTTACGCATCCTGCTCCCCTCCTTTCTCCTCTTCCCGGTAGGCGAACATCTTGTCCTCGATCGTCTGCGCCGGCTTCAGAACCTCCCGGGAGGCATTCTCCATTGTGCCGGACACGACGACCGCCTTGACCTCGCCGCGCACCACGGCATTCATGGTTCCGATCACCGTGCCGTTCACCGTCCCCCGGATCGCTCCGTTGACCATCACGGTACCCTTTTCCTCGCGCGTCCGTACCGGCATCGACACATCGAAGGCGGTCGCGGCGATGATCCTGTCGCCCACCAGCAGGATCTGCGGCAGGACAAACATGACCAGGAATACCGAGATCGTCGTCCCGCGTCCCAGACACTGTCCGATACCCGCAATACACGGATCCGAGGTCATCTGTCCGATGAAGACGCCGGCCAGGATCATCATGGAGCCCGATGTGATGATCGTGGGAAACGCGAAGTTCAAGGACTCAATGATCGCCTCCCTGCGGTCCATTGTCTTCCTGAGATCCGTATAGCGGCTTGAGATGACGATCGCGTAATCGATATTGGCACCCATCTGAATGGAGCTGACGATCAGATAGCCCATGAAGAACAAGTTCTCATGCATCAGCGTCGGGAACGAGAAATTCATGAAGATTGCTCCCTCGATCACGGCAATGAGCAGCACGGGCATGCCCGCGGACTTAAACGTAAAGAGCAGAATCACCAGAACAAAGAGGACCGACACGATGGAGACGATGATGTTATCCGTTTCAAAGCTGGACCTGAGGTCCTTCTGGCTCGTCGATTCACCGACGACATAGACCGACAGACCCTCGTCATTTTCATAGTCATCCTGCGCGATCCTGTGAACCTCATCGATGAAGGCAAAGGTCTCATCACTCTCCTGCGGCAGATTGAGGTACAGCAGGATCCGGTCATACTCTGCCCCCTCCAGCTGCTTCCGCCCGTCGCTGATCTGCTCCGCAGCATCACTGAGTTTTTCATAGAGATCCCTGTCCAGCGTCACATAGCCCTCATCCACCTTTTCTACAATGTAGAGCAGCATGTCCATGATCGGTACCCGGTAAGAGGAGATTCCGCCGATGATCCGTCCGTACTGCTCCTGCTCCGCCGCGTAGGCGCTGTAAAGGAGCTCGATCAGTTCAAAGTCGACGCCCGCCAGCTCGGAAAACTGTCTGGGTGTCAGCGCGTCCGTAAGCATGTATCCGCCCATTGCCTCCGTATTGGCAAGGCCCTGCGCGTGGTGTACCTCACCGCGCTTTTCCAGTGTCTCGATCAGGCGCGCTTCCTTATCATAGTCGTGTCCCGGCACGACCAGTGCGATGATGTTTTCCTCGCCGAAATTGTCGCGGATCAGGTTCGCGGCGATCTGTGTCTCGTTAAGCACCGGTGTGGACAGCGTGGAATAGCCGTACACATACGGACATTTCTGTGAATAGTAGAAAGCGAATCCGAAGACCACGAGGAAGAGCACGGGGACGATCCTGCGCGTCAGATAATCAAACTTTCCGATGATACTGATCTTGGGGACAAAGCTCTTGTGCTTTGTCTTTTCCATGATCCCCGAGAAGACCACCAGGAGCCCCGGCATCAGTGTAAATACGGACAGGAGCGAGAGCATGATCGCCTTGATGAGGATCGTGCCCATATCCGCACCGATCTTGAAGTGCATGAAGACCAGCGCAAACAGTCCGGAGACGGTCGTCAGCGAGCTGGAGAGGATCTCCGGGATCGATTTGGAAAGGGAGACGATGACCGCGTCGCGCACCGACAGGCCGCCCGCGTACTCCTCCTTATAGCGGTTGCAGAAAATGATCGCATAGTCCACGGAGAGAGCAAGCTGCAGGATCGAAGAAACCGAATTGGAGACAAAGGAGATCGTCCCGAACAGGAAGTTGGTCCCGTTGTTCATGACCATGGAGATTACGAAGGTCAGCACCATGACCGGGATCTCTCCGTAGGATTCACTGGTGAACAGCAGGACGACAAAGACAACGACCGCGACGAGCATGATGATGCCGCTCATCTCGTCTTCAATGATCTGCGCCTGCTGAGAACCCAGCGTCGTAGATACATAGATGTCGCGGCCGGAAAGCATCTCCTTGACCCGGTCCAGCGCTTCCAGCGCCCGGTCATCGGTCTCGGAATAGCGGAATGTCACTGAATACATTGCGCTTCCGTTGTTGTAATGCTTGATGAACTCCGACTCCTCTGCCGTCTCCTCTGTAAAACCGACCTGCGAGACGCCTTCGACCCCGCGGATCTCCTCCGCGAGCTTTACCGCGTCCTCCCAGGTGATATTGGCGACCATGATCTTCGCGGACCCGAAGGTCACGAACTGCTGGGACATCAGATCCAGTCCCTGCCTCGTCTCCGTATCATCCGAGAGATACTCCGCAAGATCATTTTCCACCTTGACCCAGTTCTTGGAAAAGAGGGAAAAAATAATGACGATGATATAGATCAGGAAAAAGAGCATCCGTTTATCAACGATAAACGACGCGATCTTTATCATCAGTGATGAGTTTTCTTCTGTCTGTGACTCCATTGTCCTGTTCCGATCCGCTGCTGTCAGTTGTTGCCCATGCTGTTCTCTGATATAATCATTGATATCTCCTCGACACTATACTCCTCTTTTTTATGAAGACAAGAGGCAAAACGGAAAAAGTGAAACATTTTAGAAAAGTTTTATCATTTCATCTGCTTCTGCTGCCGGCGCTGTTCCTGGCCCCCATGCTCACCGGCTGCGGTACCGGGCACGCTCCGGCGTCCCGTACATCCTTCGCCTATGATACCGCGATCACGGTCACCATCTATGACAGTCTGCCGGAGAAAGAGTCCGCGGAGATCCTGGACGGCTGCGTTCAGCTGGCGGAGGAACTGGATCACCGGTACTTCTCCGCACACGATGAGCATTCCGAGATCTGGCGCGCCAACCACGGCGGAGGCGAGCAGGTTCCTATTTCCCGGATGACCTGCGATCTTCTGGTGACATCACTCTACTGGGCCGGACAGACGGAAAACGCTTTCCTCCCGACCCTGGGGACTCTGACCGAACTCTGGAACTTTACCGGTGTTCCGCCGGGACCTGTTCCGGACAGCGCCCGGATCCGGGAAGCGCTGGAGCACACCTCCGTAAAGTCCGTCAACCTGGAGGCTCCGGATTCCTCCGGCACCGGAAACATCATACACGCCGAGGAAGAAACTTCCGCCGCGGACGCGGATCAGCCCGCCGCGTACGTCAGCATCGACGATCCCGGACTGATGCTCGATCTCGGCGGCATCGCAAAAGGATATGCCGCGGATCGGCTCAAAGAATACCTGGAGGACCGCGGCGTCAGCAGCGCAGTCATCAATCTGGGCGGCAACGTCCTGCTTGTCGGCTCGCGGCCGGACGGAAGCGATTTTCAGGTGGGGATCCAGGATCCGGGAACAGGCACCGCAGAGGCCGTGACCGGGCAGACACTTTTTTCCGTCCCTGCTTCGGATGTGAGCATCGTCACCTCAGGCATCTACGAGCGTTACTTTGAAGAAAACGGCGTCCGCTACCACCATATCCTCGATCCGCAGACGGGCTATCCCGCAGACAGCGGCCTCAGTTCCGTCACGGTCATCTCCCCGGACTCCGCTTCGGGAGACGCGCTCGCCACAGCCCTCCTTGTCATGGGCGCAGAAAAAGGGCAGGAGCTCATGGAGCACCTGCCCGATATGGAAGCTCTGTTTATCACCGGGGACGGGGAAATCCTGAAAACCTCCGGATTTCCGGAACTGATAACAGCTCCCTGACCCTATCCCCGCAGGCGCCGGGATCACTCCCTGCGTACAGCATTGGTGACGATCGCACCGATGATATCCGGATAAACGGCCTCTCCCTTGGCGCGGTCATAGATCCCGAAGATCTCGCCGGAGCCGGAAAAAGCACCGTTATCCCAGATAAAGCACGGAATGCCGTGCGCCCATGCCGCGGCCGTATAATAGCGGATATAATCCACACGGTCCTGCAGATTGCCGTTCTTGTCCCGTGCCCCGAACTCACCGATCACAACGGGGATCCCCTCTTTGACATAGGCATTGTAAATCCTGGTGATAAAGGCGTTGATATCGTTTTTGTCCGAGGTGTTCTTCGGATTGAAATGCTCCGTGCCGCTCTCGTTGAGGGCGAAATTGTAAGGCGTATAGGCGTGCACTGCCAAAATGATCCGGTTATCGATATCCGCCGCATCCGTGGGAAGCCGGAAGCCTTCCACCAGCGCGCCGTCCGGAGAAGCATCATAGCCCGGACACATCAGATAGCAGTTCCTGTGCTTTCCCTCCACGGAGCGCACGGTGTCAACAAACGCCTGGTTGAGTTCGTTGATGATCTCGATCGATTCTTTGACATCATCGGGCGGGAAGTTGATGCTGAACCACCACTCGCTCTCATTGCCGACAAGACGGGGCTCGTTGAGAGACTCAAAGATCAGGCGCTCGTCGTAATCCTTGAACCGCTCCGCCACCTGCTGCCAGATCCTCGTGACATAGTGCAGGGACTGCTCTCTGTGAGCCTTGTCGGGGCTGTAGGCGTTTGCCTCGGGATGATTGTCATGGTGGATGTTGATGATAACGTACAGTCCCGCGTCCAGAGCCCAGTCAACCACGGTATTCACACGGTCCAGGAAAGCTTTGGAGATCTCCACATCCCCGGTCACATGATTATGCCAGCTCACAGGGATCCGTATTGCTTTGAATCCGGCATCCGCGATCCCCTGAATGGTCTTCTGCGTTGTTTCCACCGGCTGCCAGTAGGTCTCCGTGGTCAGCTCATTGGACAGATCCGCAGCGATCCCCGTGTCATTATAGGCATCAAAGGTATTGCCGAGGTTATAGCCCGCGCCAAGCTTTGCCGTAAAGTCAAGCGCCTCGTTCTTCGGGATCTCCACAGCCGGCACATCACCGTACCAGAGCGGATCCTGCGACTCCTCGGCCGGCTGCTCCTCCTGCTGTTCCTCCTGTGAGGCATCGGTATCAGCCGCGTCGGGAGTCTCCGCTTCCGGGCTGACCTGTCCCTCCGCGTCCGCGGTCTTTTCCTCTTCCTGCGGCTTTGCCGGTTCCACCGTCGAAGCGGCCTCTACACTTGCCGACTCAGCAGGCTTATTCTCCTGTGTTCCTGTTCCCGACGCACCGCACCCCGTGATCAGGGCGAGCGCTGTGACCAGTGCCAGGATGCTTCTGAAACGCTGTCTGTTCATAAGAATCTTGTTCTCCTTTTGAATGCATGTCATAGGTGTAATAATATATTATACCACATATCCGCCCATGTTTGCTTTCAGTTTGCCTTTTGGCAGAAAAAGTATACGTCTGCTATAATGATCACAAGGAGAGTACATGATGGAGCTTTACAAAGGAAGACCGGAAAACACAGAGGGAAGACTGCCGCGGGAACTCAGGACTTACGATTTCCTGGACGATCTGTCGATCACGTATTGCAGGACAGACCATGAACCCGCGACCAACATGGCCGCCTGTGAGGAGATCGACGCGGTGCTTGGGGTGACCATGTGCAAGAATCTGTTTCTATGCAACAGACAGAAAACCAGCTTTTATCTGCTCCTGATGCCGGGCGATAAAAAGTTCAAGACAAAGGAGCTTTCCTCGCAGATCGGCTCCGCAAGGCTCTCTTTTGCAGAGCCTGCAGATATGCTGAAATATCTTGATATCGAGCCCGGCGCGGTGAGCGTCATGGGCCTGATGAATGACAGGGAACACGCCGTGCAGCTCCTGATCGATGAGGATGTCCTGAGATCCGAGGACCTCGGCTGTCATCCGTGCGTGTGCACGTCAAGCCTTCGGATAAAAACCGCCGATGTGGTAGACAGATTCCTTCCCGCGACAGGACACAGTTATACGATGGTCCGACTGCTGGGAGAGGATTAGCGGTTCGCGAACAACACTACAGAAAAATAACGCCATGAGATACGCAGTCATTTCGGATATTCACGGAAACCTTCCCGCATTGCAGGCAGTACTGGAGGACAGCAGGAAACAGGGAGCCTCACACTTCCTGTTTGCCGGCGATTACTGTATCAGCGGTCCGTGGCCCGATGAATGCATCGCTGCGATCAGCGCGATCAGCGACAAACATGTCATCCGTGGAAATGAAGAAAAGTATCTGGAGGATCTGATCGGAAAAGACCAGTCCCTGTGGACGGACGGTCAGATGCAGGTTTCCTACTGGTGCTACAGGAATATCGGCAGAGAGCATCTGGAATATCTGCTGGGGCTGCCGCACAGAGCGGATCTGGAATGCAGCGGAATAAAGATCCATATGGCACACTCCTCGATGGACTTTCTCGGCACATATCCATTTTATACCTGGAATTCTGTCACGGTCGCGCAAAGAAGCAGAAACCCCGGCTCTGTTCCGGAAAAGCTCCTGGCGGATATCAAAAGGGAATGGGACCGGGACGATACATTTCTTAATGCAGTCTCCAGGCTGGAGGATGGGATCTATATCTTCGGACATTCCCACATCCAGTGGTCCTACAAAGCCGAAATTTCGGAAGTATATCTGATCAATCCGGGCTCCTGCGGCCTGCCGCTCGATGGGATAAAGGACAGTATCCCCTATACGATCCTTGAGATCACGGATGACAGACAGGTGATCATTGAAGAAAAGAGAGTTCCCTTTGACAAGGAAAGCTATATCCGTGCCGTAATACAGTCAGGGCAGTACCGGGAAGCCAACGTCTGGAGCAGGGTGATCCTGATGGAAGCGGCGACTGCACTGGAGCACATGCATTTCTTCCTGGAATCCGTCGGACAGTATGCCGAAGAGATCGGAGACATGAGAAGGCCTTTTGCGCCGGATACATGGGAGAACGCTTTTAAACTATGGGGTCGGGCTCAGCTCCTCGATCCAGGAGAAGAACTTATCCAGGCCTTTGTTGACTGATCTGTCTTCAAAAAAGAGTCCCGCGGTATACCAGGAATGCGTATTCTTTTTATCCTCTACGCTGTACAGTTCGCAGCGGTTGCCCAGTTCGGCGGCCCGTGCCGCAAAATCCTCGGCACATTCAAAAGGGACCAGTCCGTCGTGCCTGCTCTGGATCAGCAGCGACGGGATATGATTTTTCGTCATCATGGAGACCGGCTCACCGTGTGCCCTGTTATAGTTTTTTCTGAAGAGCTGGTTTATCAGGAGCGAGAGCGTTTTGGGCAGGTCGCTGCGGAAACTGTAGGGCCCGCCGAATCCGATGAACCCGATGATCGAAGAGATATCCACATGATACTTTTTCTGTACTTTCCCGCTGTAGCACAGGAGTGATGTCAGGTGTGCTCCGGCGGAAGGGCCGACAACGATGATCTTCGACGTATCTATGTTCCTGTCTTTCAGAAACGTCACCGCTTTGTTATAACAGCTGCAGACATCTTCTAGCTGAACGGGGTACTTGTTCCAGGGCGCCAGCCGGTAGCCTCCGGAGATCATTCTGTATCCGGCGTTTGAGACATGCTGTCCCACATAATCAAAGAATTTGGGATTCCCCGCATTCCAGCCGCCGCCGTGTACCCAGTAGATGATCTTATCACTCACGGGGTGTTCAGGTTCGTAGTACAGAAAATACTGTTCCTTATCCGTTCCGTATTCCACACGCTCGGGAGTCATGTGCTTTTTGTACGTGAGAAGCCGTCCGTAGATCCCGAAATAGCTAAGATTCTCTCGCAGATAATCGTTCATTATATGATCTCCTTCGATTCAAAGAACGCTTTCGAAAACCTGATCATGTGTTCTACATCATCCGTGCCGGCTGTTTCATAGGGGGAATGCATGGCCAGCTGAGCAAGTCCGATGTCCGCCGTGATCATGGACACCTGTGTCCCGGAAATGTTTCCCAGGGTGCTGCCGCCGGCGACATCCGAATGGTTGACGAACACCTGCAGCGGGATCCTGTGATCTCTGCAGATCTTTCTGACCACCCCGGCAGAAACACCGTCTGTCGTATACTTCTGATTGGCGCTGAATTTCAGGACGATACCGCCGTTCATATGCGGACGGTTCACAAGGTCCGCCTTGTCGACGTGCGCCGGATGGACCGCATGCGCATTGTCCGCCGAGATCATGATGCTGTTCGCGATGGCTATCTGCCGCTGCTCCGCGGATCTGCCCTGTGCCTCTTCGATGCGGTCAAGGACATCCGCAAAGAAGGTGCCGGCCGCCCCCTGCTTTGTGCTGGATCCCACTTCCTCATTGTCAAACACAGTGAGCACACGGGTAAAGGCGTCGTTTTTCGATGCCAGAAGCCCCTCCAGACCGCACCATACACACTCCTGATCATCCAGGCGGGGAGAAGAGATGTACTGTTCCCGTGCACCCCAGAAGGACGGTGCCTGTCTGACATACAGGAACAGATCATCTCCGAGGATCTCTCCGTTCTTTACTCCCAGAGCTTCCGCGATGATCGCACTGAGCTTTCCTTTATCTTCCGCATCACCGAAGACCGGCAGCATGTCCTTTTGCGCACTGTATTTGTATCCCTCGTTAGCCTCGCGGTTCATATGGATCGCCAGAGAAGGGATCAGAAGAAGGTCGCGCTCGATATTGACGAGGCGTGAAGACAGCTTTCCCTCCTCCTCGATCACAACCCTTCCGGCGACCGACAGCGGTCGGTCAAACCAGGGCGCGCAAAGCAGTCCGCCGTATTTTTCCACGTTGAGGCGGATGTAGCCCTCCTGCCCGATCTCCGGAGCTTCCTTGAGCCGCAGGGAGGGAGAATCGCTGTGGCATGCAAAAACGCGGTATCCCGCCGCGTTCTTTCCGCTGAGGAAAAACGCGATCAGGGACGAGCCGTTCCGCATGACAAAGTATCCGCCCGGTTTTCTCAGATCCCAGGACTCCGCTTCACGCAGCTCCGTAAATCCGTTCTGCAGCAGTTCTTCACGGAGATTCGCACAGACGTGAAATGCCGTTACGGACTTCTCGATCTTCTTCAGGATCCTTTCGGCAGCGTTCCTTTTTGATGACTTTTTCATGATGACCTCTCCTCTGTATGTGCGTAACGCCCGGCAATCTCGACATAGTGCAGGGCGTTCTGCCTGTTTTTCAGGATCTCCTCCTCCCGGATCGTTCTTTTGATCACGGCCGGCGCTCCTATGACGACCGATCCGTCCGGGATGATCATTTTTTCCGTGACCAGCGCGCCCGCGCCGACGATGCAGTTCCTGCCGATCACAGCATCATTCATGATGACCGCGCCCATACCGATCAGCGTGTTATCACCGATCGTGCAGCCGTGGACGACAGCGCTGTGGCCTACGGAAACATAGTTCCCGATCACGACCTTTGTCCAGGGATCAGTATGGATCACGCAGTTGTCCTGAATATTCGTATGGTCGCCGATCACGACCGTTGTGTCTTCACAGCGGATGACCGCGTTGAACCAGACACTGCTGTTCTCCCCGATGCGGATATTGCCGTGGATCTGCGCGCCATCAGCGATAAAAACACTTGTATCTATGTCTTTTATCTCATTCATATCTGTATTATAGCAGAACTGCTCTTTTCTGCCAAAACCAGCCATGGTATAATCGACCTGCTGCAGTAACAGCTGAATCTTCAGGGAGGGGAGCCGGCATGAAAGAATTCTATATCAACGATGACGGGATAAAGATCCACGCAAAGCTTGAAAGGCCTGATCAGGGTGAAAAGCACCCCCTGGTGATCCTCGTGCACGGATATACCGGGCATATGGAGGAAGACCACATTCTCGGAGTCCGGGACGCGATCCTTTCGGCAGGTTTTGCCGCGCTCCGTGTAGAAATGTACGGACACGGAAAAAGTGACGGGGCATTCCGTGACCACACCCTGTACAAATGGATCTCCAACATGCTTAAGGTCGTTGAATATGCCGGATCCCTCGACTTTGTGACAGATCTGTATCTGTGCGGCCATTCCCAGGGAGGACTCCTGGTCATGCTGATCGCGGGCATGTGCCCCGACCGGCTTAAGAGCATCATCCCGCTCTCTCCCGCCTGGATGATCCCCGGCGATGCCCGCAGGGGAGAAATGCTCGGGGCAAAAGTAGATCCGATCAATATCCCCGACACCTTTGTTCAGGGCGAAGTCAATACACTATCCGGGAACTATCTCAGAACAGCACAGACCATCCATGTCGAGGACGAGATTGAGAGATACGCAGGGCCTGTCCTGATCGTCCACGGTGACAATGATGAAGCGGTCCCCTATGAATACGGCGTAAAAGCGGCAAAGCTCTACAGAAACGCCCGCCTGGTCACGATACCGGGAGACGATCATTGCTACAACAGTCACCTGGATCTTGTAGAAAATGCCGTAAGGGAATTCCTGCTGGAGCAGAAGGATCAGAACTGATCCTGCCGCATCTCAGGCATCGATACTCCTGCTGCAGTACGGGCACTTTGTGACATAGCCCTTCACCGCGGAAAATGACGCGCCGCAGGCGGGACAGACGATCGCGGACTCCTCCATTCCCGCCGTGTTGACGGGAAGGTTATCCATCAGCTCGTCCTCACGCGCAAGGAGCTCGCTTCTCACAGAATTCCGATCCCATCCGAACTGTCCGCGATACTCAAAGATGTCGATCGTCATCCCCAGAGGATACTCGCTGCTTCCCCTTGTAAAGCCTGTTTCAAGGATTGCCTCACGCTCCGTCCCGTTCCGGTCAAAGTAGTGAACGACCACATTGATGGGATAAGCGTTGTTTACAAGAACAGACCGGTCTTCCACATAGCCGTAGATCTTGGCCGGGATCCGTCTGCCGTTCTTCATGATCACCGTCTGTTTTACCGCGTACAGGATCCCGGGGATGATAAAGGCGATGCCCAGAACAACAAAGAACAGCGGAAACAGGAAAAACCATCCGAAAACCGCCCTGTTTAACAGGAACGGAACAAAGATACAGGCTCCCACAAAGGTGAATATCATTCCTATCAGGATAAAGATCCTATGTACTGCTTTCAGTCTGTTCATCAGAACTCCTCCCGTTACTGATCCGTCTATTATACCATCATCACCCCTGCTTGTGACTCACAATATCGATCCTGTAAACATCCGCTTCCTCCCCCTCAAAGGTGAAGCTGCGTTCATAGATCCCGCCGTTCTTCGTGATGGTCTTCACGGAAGGCTCATTTGCTCTCTCCACCGAAAGCTGCAGGCGGTCCATTCCGATCTCACCGGCACGCTTAAGGATGAGCGCAAGCATCTGTGTGGCGTACCCCTTTCTCCGTTCAGACGGTCTGACGCTGTAGCCGCAGTTCCCGAAGTCCCTGAGAAAATCATTCAGTTCATGGCGAAGATCGATGATCCCCACGATCCTGTCCTGATTATCGAACGCGAAATAGGTGTCGGTAACGACCCAGGATGGATTGACCGTGTCTGCGGAGGTATTGTCCGTCACAGACTTCAGCCATTCCTCATAGGAGTCCATCCGATCCAGCAGTTCACTGCCGTTGATCGTTGACTCACCCCTGTCAAAAAACTCCTGCTTAAATGCCGCGGCTTCCGCTTCATATTCTTCTGTCGGTCTTTTCAATGTGATCATTTCCGTTCTCCTCGTAATTGTCTTTTGATGTTCTGTGCGATCGAGTGCACTGTTTTCTGCTTCACCGGGATGATCCTGCTCCACATTCGGACTCCCTGATAGGAAAACAGGATCATATTCACGATCTCATCGGCATCCACCGCCTGAAACTCTCCGTTCTCAATTCCGTAAAGGATGAGCTTTTTCCATCTCTTCTCACTGCTCCTGTTCAGACGCTGCATCACATCGGAGCCGGCCTCTTCGGCATACTCATACATGGCCATACTCAGGGAATCTTCCGGATGTCTCATCTCCTCTTCCATGAGCTTCAGGGCCTCCTCCAGGATCTCGGCCGCGGCCATCCCTTTTTCGATCTTTCCCTGAAAATCCATTGCGTCCTTTTCCGTGATCTTTTCAAGCAGGGCCTCAAACAGCTGATCCGTACCGGAAAAATGACTGTACAGACCGCCACGGCTCATGTTCGCAGCCTCGCACACATCCTTCATCGTCACCTGCTTGAAGCCCTTCTTCGCAAAGAGCGCATAGGACGCCTTCAGAATATGCTCTCTGGTCCTTTCTTTTTTGCCCGTCATAGCATACCTCCTTTTCGACACGCGTGTCGATTTTCATTTTAGACACATGTGTCGATTTTGTCAACAAAAGAATAGGTGCATTTCGTGCACAAAGAAGACAGTTGGTGAATTTTTTTGAACGCGGCGGGAAAACATGATATAATACAGAAAGTTATACCAAAGGAGGGAAAGGATCATGGCAAAACATTTACTGGAAAATGCAGCAGCCGAAAAGGAAGCCAATGATGTCGGTTTTCGCTACATGAATTCCAACGACGTGCTCTCGGACATGATCCGGGATTTCGGCGGACCGCTCCGTGGTGTTAAGGTCCATGATGACGCGGCTGCGGACGCCAAGGTCCGTGCGGTGGGACGTGACGGTCTGGCCAGCGGCAAGGACGTATATATGCGTGAGGGAAGCCTCTCCGACGGAGACCCCGCATCGAAAGGTCTTCTGGCCCACGAGCTGACCCATGTGATGCAGCAGGACGGCGGCACACAGGAATCCGTGGATTACGGCAGCGAACAGGGCGGACTGAAGGACTGGTTCCGCTCGAAGTTTACCAGGAAAGGCCGGCAGCAGGCGGCTTTCGCCGCCGCGATGCCCAAGCTCGAGAATCCCCAATTCGACGCGAGCGCTATGAGTCAGCACTTACAAACATTTACTCCCGAAATGCAGGGTCAGATCTCCGCGGATTCCCAGGACAGAGTTTCCTCGGACGGCGACCGTTTCGGATTTATGCGCGGTGGTAAGAAGGACGACGGCACAGGACGTTTCAACTATTTCGGGCACTTGAAGGCCGCCGGGCGAAAAGCCAACATTGCAACCATGCGGGATCTAGCGGAGGGCGTGGAGGCAATGCCCGACACGACGGATTTCGGCGGTTTCAAGGGGATGCGAGGCTTGGCCGATGGCACGCAGACAAAGGGCTTTGGTGTATCCGACGAGGCTCACGCCGCATTGCAGGAGCGTGCACGGCAGGCCTATGGCGTATATCAGGACAGGGGCGTTGAAACGACCCGGGCGTATCTGGCGCATCTGGCGGAGAGTCCGGAATCTATGGAAGCGCTGCGCCAGAGCTCCGCAATGTATTCCCAGCTTGGCACCTACAGCGATGCAAACAAGAAAGGCCTGGTGGGCGGACGGCTGGAGGCGGATCACCGCGCCATGAACGACATGATCCTGCGCTCTTTCGGCTCAGATGCAGCGATGAGCACGAATAGCGCAAGACCAGAGGACACGGGCATGCAAATGGCGGATCAGAAAAAGATGAACGTCCTCGTTCAGACCATGGGCGCCATGCAGCCTGCTATTTTGAAGAATATCATGGATCCTGACAATCCGAACAAGCAGCTCACCCCGCAAGAGGCGCAGATGGCGCAGCTGTTCAGTGACTTCTTTGCGCAGCTCCACGGCGACGAGGCACCTGCACCCGCAGCCGCCGCGCCTGCTTCCGCGCCTGCGCAGCAGCCCTTTACTCCCGGTCTGGGTCCCAAGGACACCATGTACTACCGCAGCGACGAGATCGGAGCGCTTGCCGCGGATCCCCATTTCGAAATCGACCCCACCTCTTCCGATCCCAAGATGATGGCGGTCATTGCCCGCAAGCAGTATGATAAGATCAAGGCGCTCCAACGGGCCGGCGCCGACCACGAAGAGATCCAGAGAGCCGTTTTGGAATTCAAGGAAGCGCGCGAGCGCATGGGCTGGAAATAAGCGATATCACTGCATGATCATCCGAAACTGAGCATGTGTTTCGAAAGAAAATACTTGCTCAGTTTCGGAT
>JAILFA010000056.1 GCA_024687125.1 Lachnospiraceae bacterium | reverse complement strand
GCAAAGAGTACGGCCAGTATTTCCTGATGGGCATGTGCGGCAACAGGATCCTCAACGGTTTTCTGAAGGTGACAGCCTGCATCTACCGCCCGTGGCTCAGGGATGCGAGGATCGTACCCTACGGTGATTCCATGGAGACGGCTACCGGTTATTCCTTTCCGAGCGGACACAGCACAAACGCCGCCACATTGTTCGGCGGAGGGGCGATAAGAAAGGAACTGCCCAGGATCCTGCGGGTTTTTCTGGTGCTGTTCCTGGTCCTCATCGCGTTCAGTCGTATCTATCTTGGAGTGCATGCGCCGCAGGATATCATAGTCGGATCATTGCTCGGGCTTCTTATCATGTGGCTGACGTTAAAACTCATGCAGTGGATCGAGGCACACCCTGACAAGGATATCATGGTGATGCTGATAGGGATCGGGATCGCATTTGCAGTGGCGATATATGCTTCGGTGAAACCCTATCCGGAGGACTTTGATGCAGCAGGGGAACTTCTGGTCGACGGTTCTAAAATGGCCAAAGACACTTTCAAATCTGTGGGAATGAGCATCGGATTTCTGGCAGGCTGGGTTTTGGAGAGAAGGCGGATCGGCTTTTCAACCGACGTGCCCATGATGACAAGAGTCACAAGGCTTGTGACCGGTCTTTTCGGATACTATGTTGTCGATCTTATCCTGTCATTTCTCCTGAAGGAGTGGATCCCCGGCGTGGGAGGCTCGCTCGCATCCAATTTTCTGCAGATGTTCTATATATCATTTATATTCCCGTGGTGTATGACACATGCAGAAAAAAGGAGTCAGCAAGAAACGGCCCGGTGAATTATCCCCGTTTACTTATCGAAAGGAGGAGTCAGTGAGAACCGTCCCCGCTGAATTATTTTCGAATGGCAGTAGAAGATGGCGCATGGATCATGCGCGGACTGGAGTGGAACGATCCGTACCGCATCCGCACATGGCAGGAACTGATCAACTGGATAAATGAAGTCGGATTCCTTCCGCTCTTTGCGAACGGAATAGAGGGCTTTTCGGCGGAAGAACATGTGTCCCCCGATTACTGGTGGACCGGAATTATCGATGAGGATCCCTGGGAGTGGAGGGAGATCATCGCTGCGAGCCATCAGGTGGCTTACGGCAAGTTCTTTGACCAGAAGGCCGGATTTATCAGCCTTGACTGGCTGCCGTATTTCGCCAATTACAGACGGAGCGGGTATGATTTTGATGCGCGCTGGGAAGACGGACTCGCGAACCGGAGGGAAAAGAAGATCATGGATCTGCTGACATCAAAGGACGATGATGGGGATATCACATTCCCCGATGACCAGATCCTGTCTACCGAGCTCAAGAAAAAAGCGGGCTTCGGCAAAGGCGGAGAGAAAAATTATCCCGGCATCATAACCGGACTCCAGATGCAGACCTATCTCGTGATCACTGATTTCCACAGGAGAAGAAATAAACGCGGGGAGGAATACGGCATGCCTGTATCTGTGATGCTCCCGCCCGAAGCGGTATGGGGCTATGAGGTTGTGACAGGGGCATATAAAGAAAGTCCCGCAAAGAGCCGGCAGAGGATAGTCGACCGCATAAAGGAACAGTTCCCGGGAGCGGACGATGAAGATATTACAAAAATGATAGGAAAAAAACCGGAGGGCATATGAACAAATATAAGATTGATACCGTAGAAAACAAAGAATTCGCAGCATTCCTACGGAATGACCTGCTCTCCTTCGGACATGGGTTTTCATCTCCGGAAGGCGGCGCGTACTATCTCGGCGACGACGGCACGCCTTGGCGTGACAGACCGCGCGAGACCTGGATCACGTGCCGTATGGCGCATGTGTACAGCATGGGAGAGATGCTGGGACACAAGGGCAGCCGGGAACTCGTGGACTCGGCGCTGAAGGGACTTTTCGGCGAACTGCACGATGATGATAACGGCGGATGGTACGCGGGCATCAACGCAGACGGAAGCATCATTCCCGGAAAGCAGTGCTACGCGCACGCATTTGTGATACTTGCAGCAAGTTCCGCAAGCCTCATCGGTGCCTCCGGCGCAGACGAGCTGCTGTCGGAAGCGCTCGATACATATGACCGCTTTTTCTGGAACGAAGAAGAAGGACTGGCAGCGGATACATGGAATACGGAATTCACGGAACTCTCTGATTACAGAGGCCTCAATGCAAATATGCATACGGTCGAGGCATTCCTTGCAGCGGCCGATGTCCTGCATGATGAGACATACAGGATCAGGGCCGGCCGCATAATAGACCGGGTCCTCAAATGGGCCGAAGAAAACAACTGGCGCATACCCGAGCACTTCACAAAAGACTGGCAGGCCGATCTGATGCTGAATCAGGACAAGCCCGACGATCCGTTCAAGCCCTTCGGCGCCACGCCCGGTCACGGAATTGAGTGGGCCAGACTGATCTCGCAGTATGCCATGTCAGCATTTGCAGATGATAAAGAAAAGAGCGCGGCATATACGGATCCCGCGCAGCGCCTGTATGAGCGCGCCATAGAGGACGCCTGGAACGCGGACGGAGCGCCCGGCATCTGCTACACGACAGACTGGGACGGCAGGCCCGTCGTGCATGACAGGATGCACTGGACACTTGCGGAAGCGATCAATACATCTGCAGTCCTGTACCGCGTCACAGGACTTGGCAGATATGCGGAAGACTATGCCATGTTCATGGAATATCTGGATGAGAAGGTACTCGACCATAAGAACGGATCATGGTTTCATCAGATGGACCGTAACAACCGGCTCAAAGGCACGGTCTGGCCCGGGAAATCAGATCTGTATCACGCCGTGCAGGCAACTCTTATTCCGTACAACGAGGACACGGGCCTGTCCATAGCTCCGGCACTGAGTTCCGGTGCAGACCGTTATTTATAAAGGGGTAATCCCGGCAATCGCGGTCGATCAGAGAACAGTTCCCGTAATTGACCGGTCGATCAGAGAACCATTTCAGTGATCGACAAATGAAAAAACCGAAAAAATGGCTGGCAATGTCACTGTTCGGAGTGATCAACTTAACGGAGGAGATGCTATCATGAAATACACAAAACTTGGTAATTCAGATCTTAACGTGTCCCGTATATGCATGGGATGCATGGGCTTCGGTGATGCCGCAAAGGGGCAGCACAGTTGGACGCTGGATGAAGAGCATTCAAGAGAGATCATAAAGAAAGGCCTCGATCTTGGAGTGAATTTTTATGATACGGCGATCGCTTATCAGGGCGGTACCAGTGAACAGTATGTGGGACGTGCGCTCAGGGACTTCGCAAAGCGCGAGGATGTAGTCGTGGCAACAAAGTTCCTTCCGAGGACGCCGGAAGAGATAGAAGAAGGGATCAGCGGACAGCAGCATATTGAAAACATGATCAACGCAAGCCTTCAGAATCTCGGAATGGACTATGTGGATCTGTATATCTATCACATGTGGGACTGGAATACGGATATCTACGACGTCATGGACGGACTGAACCGTATCGTGAAGGCGGGCAAGGCAAGATACATCGGCATATCG
>JAILFA010000004.1 GCA_024687125.1 Lachnospiraceae bacterium | reverse complement strand
CCCTCAAGATGAGATATCCCATCCGTAAGGAGTAAGATCCCTTGGAGAGTACGAGGTAGATAGGCACAAGGTGTAAGCATGGTAACATGTTCAGCTGATGTGTACTAATAGATCGAGGGCTTGTCCTTAAAAGGGAGATGTATTGACTTGAGTTGGATGTGCCTTATTCAGGAGTTAAGGTGCAATGAGGCCCGGTGGTTCAGTTGGTTAGAACGCCGCCCTGTCACGGCGGAGGTCAGGGGTTCGAGTCCCCTTCGGGTCGTTAAGAACATAGATGGTAAGTGAGGGGTCATAGCTCAGCTGGGAGAGCACTTGCCTTACAAGCAAGGGGTCACAGGTTCGAGCCCTGTTGGCCCCACTTTTAAAGCATAAAGCACGGGCTCACGCCGATGTGGCTCAATTGGCAGAGCAGCTGATTTGTAATCAGCAGGTTATCGGTTCGAGTCCGATCATCGGCTTTTTCATGGAGGCGCGCTGATGCGCGCGTAGGTCATAAGGCATCCTCCCGCTTCGCGGGTTCCTCCTTATGACGAGCATGGGTGGCTTCCCGAGCGGCCAAAGGGGGCAGACTGTAAATCTGTTGTCTACGACTTCGGTGGTTCGAATCCACCGCCACCCATTTCATGTGGAGTAAGCGTCGACGTGCAGAGCGACTAGGTTCGATTATCGCCTGCGGCTCGATCTCACCAAGGGCTCTGCATGGATCGCACTAAACTCGATCATCGCGCGCAGGCGCTCGATCTCGTTAAGTGCTCATACCGACGCGGGGTAGAGCAGTCTGGAAGCTCGTCGGGCTCATAACCCGGAGGTCGCAGGTTCAAATCCTGCCCCCGCTACTCGATACCGTAAGGTATCATGGTCATCATTTGAATATGCCTAGATAGCTCAGTTGGTAGAGCAGAGGACTGAAAATCCTCGTGTCGGCGGTTCGATTCCACCTCTAGGCATGAAAAAACCACTGTCCTTGGGCAGTGGTTTTTTTCGCTTTATTCTTCCTGCAGGATCGGTCCGAAGGCTCCGGAGGGAGATACCGGCTCGCCGCCTTCCTTGAGGTGGGATGTATCCCGCATCACCTGAATGCGGAAGATTGCGTTATTGTGGTAGCGGCGCTCTTCATTGAGTACGGTGACTGAGGTGGGAGCTGTGTAGACTCCGTGCCACATAAGGACCGGCGAGATCCCCAGCAGTCTGCTGACAAGCAGGAGTTCGGCGCCCAGATGGCAGAAGAAGAGCAGAGTCTCATCCTCGTCCGAGGGATGATGCCCGGGGCCGTACCGGGCAAGATCCTCATCAACCAGGCCATCCACATGATAATAGGCGTCGTTCCCGTGCCGGTGGTATCCATAGGAGGCCATCAGAGCATCGAAGCCTTAATGGACCAGCGGTGCGTTTTCGGCGATCTCCGGGTTGCTCTGATAGATTGGAGCCTCGTACCAGTGATCCTTGTCGAAAAAAACCGGTTCCTGTGTGTAGTATTCCGGTGGCAGATCCCACGGCACGTGCAGCCTGCCGGTGAGCGGATCTTCAACCCGGTAGCTGAATTCCCTGAGCCACGGAAGCGTGATCCCCTCGCGGCCAAGCAGCGCAAGCGTCGGTCGGGCTGTTGCCTGTGCCCGGCCGAAGGGGGAGATGTAGATCTCTTTGATATTGCGGATCTTTGCAAGGCGCGGCGCGACAAGGGCTGCCTCGCGTGCACCTTTTTCCGTCAGATCGTCATGCTCATAATCGGGATCGCCGTGTCGGATAAAGATCAGTCTCATGTAAGTACCTCCGAAGTAATGGAGAAATTTTATAGTTGTTTACCGGGTTCTGTCAAGAAGTGACGATCAGCCGACGGACCCGTTGATCCCGGGACAATACTGCCGCCGGTACCTGCTGGGGGACATGCCTGTGAACTTCTGAAAGGTCCTGAAGAAGTAGGCGTAGCTGGAAAAACCAAGTGTTTCCTGAACCTGCGAAACGCTCTGTCCTTTGCGGAGCATCAGCTGGGCGGTACTGATCTTCTGCAGGAGAATGTAACGCCCGAGCGAAACATGCATGTGGCTTTTAAAGATCCGTCCAAGATAGTCCGGGTTCAGGAAAAAATGAGATGCGAGGTCGGTGATCCGGGGATTTTCCGAAAGATGTTCCGACAGATAGGAAATGACTTCGTTTACTTTTTTCTGCCCCGGAGAGACGGGCAGGGATCTCTGTTGTCGGATCCCGGATCTTTTTACCATCTGCTGGATCAGACCAAGCCCCTGAAAGAAGCAGATCATTGATTCCGGAGTATCCCGGTCGGGAAAGGAGAGTAATTCATCCAGAAGGCCGAGGAGCTCATTTTTTTGCTGCGCTTCCGGGAACAGAAAAACGGGGATGCTGCTTTCCTCCAGATACCGGAAGGCGGATGCGTTCTCGCAGAAAACGGACTGCAGCCACCCGGTATGGATCGAAAGGATGTACCGTTCATAAACCACGCCGGTCTCATGGTAGAGCTGATGGACACAGAAGGCGGGCAGGATCAGCAGTGTACCCGCAGATACGGCGCTGACCTGGTCGTTGATCAGAACATCCGGCAGATCCGTCAGGGTATAGTAGAGCTCGGCTGCATTGTGCGAATGAGGCCCCACCGGGTAGGCCACCGCTTCGTTCCGGTAGAGGATATCGAAGGGCGGAGCGACCGGATACATGATCCCGTCGGCGGCAATATTTGCTTTTCTGCTCATAGAAATTCTCCAAAAAGTCGGAAAAATACATAAAACAGGTATTTTATACATATATTATCTCATTCAATCCGGGATTACAATGACCTCAGTTCTCAGGCATCGGCAACACCACAGGATTTTTCTGAAATACACCGACAGGAAACGGAAAGGAAAAGCATGAAAAATGCGGGGATCATAGGCTGCGGCGGGATCGCACAGGTACATGCCTGGGTGTTGAGGCATATGGCGGATGTGAAGCTGTGTGCACTCTGCGATGTGGTTGCGGAGAAAGCAGAGAAGCTTGCGGAAGGGTCCGGAGACATCCGGATCACAGACGATTGGAAATCTTTTTGCGAATCCGATCTGGATGTCGTCCATGTTTGTACGCCGCATGATCTTCATGCGCCGATGGCGGCGGAGCTCTTACGGGCCGGAAAGGTGGTTTTTGCGGAAAAACCCTGTTCGGTCACAAGGGAGCAGTTTCGGGAATTAATGGAAGAAGATATGCGGCATCCGGGGCGGCTGGGGTTCTGTTTCCAGAACCGCTATAACGAGACGACGCGTCTGATGGATCATCTGGTACAGGAGGGCAGGATCGGAGCTGTCACAGGAGCAAGGGCATTCGTTACCTGGAGGCGGGACAGGGAGTATTATGCGGGGAGTCCCTGGAAGGGCCGGCTGAAGAGGGAAGGTGGCGGCGCCCTGATCAATCAGTCGATTCACACCCTGGATCTGCTGCTCCGATATCTTGGCAAGCCGGAGATTGTGAAGGGCAGTATGGCAAATCATCATCTTGCGGATGTCGTTTTTCTGGACTCCGGGGAGGATGTCCGGATCGAGGTGGAGGACACGATAGAGGCATGGATGCGGTTTCCCGGCGGCAGGCGGGCGTGCTTTTACGCCTCCAACGGCTATGCGGCGGATGCCCCTGTGCTGCTGGAACTGCAGGGGGAGACGGGCAGGATCAGCATGAACGGCCAGGAGGTGACACTTTATAAGCAGGACGGGGAAATACAGCATCATTTCTGTGAGGAAAAGTCAGGGATCGGAAAAGGCTATTGGGGAGCAGGGCACAAGGCCTGTATAGAGGATTTTTATCAGACCCAGGATCATGGAGAAAAATTCCAGAATGATCTGACAGGTGTGGAAAACACCTTTTCTACAATGATGGCAATCTATGAGGCGGCACGCGGTCAGGGAGCGCCGCATACAAAGAGCGGACAGGCTCGGAAAGAGAGGTAATGCTATGGACGAGGTCAGGCTTGGGATCATCGGGATCGGCGGCATGGGGGGCGCGCATGCCTGCAGTATCTCAGAGGGAAAGGTCCCGGGAATGCAGCTGACGGCGGTTGCGGATGTGCGGCAGATCCGTCTGGACTGGGCGAAGGAGAATCTTTCACCGGATGTGAAGTGTTTTTCGGACGGCAGGGCGCTGATCGAATCGGGTGCATGTGATGCCGTACTGATCGCAACACCGCATTATCTGCATCCGGAGTTTGTGATCTTTGCTTTGCAGCATGGACTGCATGCCATCAGTGAGAAGCCGGCAGGCGTATATACCCGCCAGGTCCGGGAGATGAACGATGTTGCCGGGAAGAGCAAGAACGTGTTTGCCATCATGTTCAACCAGCGAACAAACTGTGTTTACAGGAAACTCCACGAGATGATCCAAAGCGGGGAGCTGGGCATGCTAAAGCGCGTCAACTGGATCATCACGGACTGGTATCGCACCCAGAGCTATTATGACGCCGCCGGATGGAAGGCCACCTGGGACGGAGAAGGCGGAGGCGTCCTGCTGAACCAGTGCCCGCATCAGCTGGATCTGCTGCAGTGGCTCTGCGGCATGCCGGTCAAAGTGCGTGCCTTCTGTCACGAGGCAAAATGGCACGAGATCGAGGTGGAGGATGATGTGACTGCTTACCTGGAATTTCCGGGAGGCGCAACCGGCGTATTTGTCACGACGACCGGGGACGCCCCGGGGACAAACCGCCTGGAGCTAACCTTTGAGATGGGAAGGATCATCTGCGAGGACGGGAAGCTTTTGTTTGACCGCCTGGAGGTCAGCGAGCGTAAGTTCTGCAGGACGGAGAAGGAGGGCTTTGCCAAACCCGCGATGGAGCATCTGGAGATTACAACAGACGGGGAAAATGAGCAGCACGTGGGCGTTCTGAAAGCATTCACCGACAGGATCCTGCACGGCGGCCCCCTGGTCGCGGACGGAACAGAAGGGATCCGGGGGCTGATGCTCTCCAATGCCATGTACCTGTCCTCCTGGAGGAAAAAGACCGTCGTGCTTTCGCGGGACCGGGATCCGGTGCCAACAGATGATGACGAGCTTTTGTTCGACGAAGATCTGTTTCTGGAGGAACTGAACAAACGCAGAAAAACCTCCAGAAAGAAGGAGGATAAAGGCATCACCTTTGACACGAAGGGAACCTATTAGGACGCGCAGTGCGGATCGGTACGGAAAGGAAACAGACATGAAAACCTATGAAAAACTGACAGGCTTTGCGGATGAGATCTCTCCGGATCTGGAAACACAGATCAGAAGTCTCAAGCAACTGAAGATGCACTATGTGGAGATGCGCGGAGTCAATGGGAAGGATCTGATCTATCATGACAATGACAGCATCTCGGAGATTAGGACGCGCCTAAAGGAAGCGGGCATACAGCTTTCCGCTGTGGGATCCCCGATCGGCAAGATCGGGATCACGGATCCTTTTGAAAAACATTATGAGGATTTTAAGCGCGCGGTGGAGATCGCCCACAAAATGGGGACCTCCAATATCCGGATGTTCAGCTTTTATGTCGGGGAGCGCACGGATGCCGTGCGGGACGAGGTGCTGGAGCGCCTGGGGAAACTCCTGGAGTACGCAAAAAGTGAGGAGATCGTGCTGCTTCATGAGAACGAAAAGGACATCTACGGAGAAAAGGCGGCGGCGTGCAGGGAACTCTTCGATGCACTCGGATGTGAGAATTTCCTCGGTGTCTTTGATTTTGCCAATTTCGTACAGGTCGGGCAGGATACGCTGGAAGCCTACGAGTTGTTAAAAGAGCATATTGCCTATGTCCACGTAAAGGACGCGATCCTTGGAAGCGGCAGAGTGGTCCCTGCCGGATACGGCGACGGACATGTCGGAGAGATCCTGCAGAAGATGTTTGCCGGCGGGTATCGCGGATTTTTGTCGGTGGAACCGCACCTGACAGACTTCGAAGGGTTTGAAGAACTGGAACGAAACGCCGGCCATTCCCCTTCGCGCGGGGACGAAGAAGCTCCGGACGGATTTACCGCGTTTTCGATCGCAAGACAAGCGCTGCTGGAGCTTCTCTGACCGGGATACTGTCTGCCCGGAGAGGTCTGCGGAAGATGATCTAGCCCCGGAATCTTTTGCCGAGAGTACAATTCTCCCGAAGAGCATACACGGCATTTCGGTATTCACTCATATTCCGTGCGCTGCGCAGATCGCGAAGGAGACGTTCCGGGGAAAGACCCTTTTGATCGACGAACAGTGCTCCCAGATAGAACCACAGTTCTTTGAGCTTGAGCAGCAGCTGATGTTCGTTGTCCAGAATGTTCCTGTATTCCTCGGTAAGTGCGCGGACAAAGTCGCTGAGTTCCCGCATCGTAAGAAGCGGTCCTCCGGCAAGCTCCCTGGCGAGCGCAGGATCGGAGACGATCCCGCGGCCGAGCATGATGTGCTTTACAGAAGGGAATTCCGCACGGAAGGTGACGATTTCCTCAGGAGAAAACAGATTCCCGTTGTAAGCCAGGGAGATCTTTGTATGTTCCAGTGCCCACGCAAGTATTTCCCGGTGCGGTTTTCCGCCGTACTGTTCCGCGCGGACTCTGGGGTGGAGGATGATCTCCTTGAGCGGAAAATGATTAAAAACGGGAAGGATCCTGGTAAACTCAGCCGGATCGTTGAGTCCGAGACGCGTTTTCGCGGACAGGCAGATACCTGCTTTTTCAAACAGCGGATCAGAATAAACCGCGTCGAATACCCGGTCCAGCAGATCGGGATCCGCGAGCATCCCCGCGCCGCCGCCCTTTTTGACAACGGTTGCGGAGGGGCAGCCGAGATTCAGATTGATCTCCCTGTAACCAAGCCCTGAAAGCTTTTCTGCGGCCCAGAGGATTTCCGGTGCTGTCCTTGCGAGGATCTGCGGGACCGTCTTCTTCCGCAGAAGAGAGTCTTCTTCTGTTTCGTCTTCAGCCGGCCGCACTTCCCGGAGATCCCGTTTATGAAAAGCGTACTTTTCATCAGACGATCGATCCGATGTGCTTCTGGTCACCGAAAGAAACGGCGTGTAGTAGCGGCCAACCCCCTCGGGGAAGAGCCGGTGATGTACACGCCGGTAGTAACAGGTGGCAAGCCCCTCCATAGGAGCAAAACTGATCATGTGAGTCTGATCCTGCATGCTTCCGATTATACACCTGTGATACCCCGCGTTCCAGTTTTCAAAAATAATACCTCAAAAAGTGTTGACTTCTGGAATACTTCGTGTTACGCTGTATCACACGAACGGAGGTATTGGATGGATATTCAGCTCAAACGCGGGTTATTGGATGTATGTGTCCTGGCTGCGATCAAGAATGAAGACTCCTACGGTTATCAGATCATCAAGGATCTGAAGCCGTATGTCGAGTTGTCCGAATCCACCCTGTATACGATCCTGAAGCGCCTGGAATCGACGCAGATGCTGACGGTCCGAAGCAGCGAACACGACGGCAGGCTTCGGAAGTATTATCACATCACGCAGAAGGGGCAGGATCGAATCGAGGAGTTCCGCAGTGATTTTCAGGGGATCCTTTCCCTGTATCAGTTCATAACCAGAGAGGAGACGGCGCATGCGTAAACAGGAGTTCCTGAACGAACTAGGAGGAAGGCTGTCCGGACTTTCGCAAAATGACATCGATGAACGTCTGGCGTTTTACAGCGAGATGATCGATGACCGCATCGAGGAAGGGATGACCGAGGAGGAAGCGGTGGCAGCGATCGGTTCCGTCGATGGGATCGCGGATCGCATCATGTCAGAGATCCCGCTCTCCAGGCTCGTTATGGACAAGGTGAAGCCGAAAAAGGGTCTCGGGGCCGGGACGATCCTCCTGTTGGTGTTGGGATTTCCCCTGTGGTTTCCTCTGCTGATCTCCGCTTTTGCGGTGGTGCTGTCGATCTACATTGCGATCTGGGCGATCGCGATTTCCTTTTACGCGGTCAACCTGTCTCTGGGCGTTGTCTCCGTCTGTTCGATCCCGGTGGCTGTCTACTATTTTTCACTGGGAAATACCTACGCAGGCCTGTTTATGATCGGAGCCGGGATCGCGCTGGCGGGCATTACGATCCTGCTGTTCCTGGCCTGCATGGTCCTCACAAAGGGGATCGTAGCGATCGCGAAAGGGTTCCTCCTGTGGATCAAGTCTCTGTTTGTCGGAAAGGAGGCAGTAAGCCATGCGTAAGGTATTTGCCCTGATCGGTGTCATCCTGACGATCGCCGGTGTTGCGATCTGCAGCGTTTCTATGATGGCTCTCGGCTTTGATTATAAAAAGTTCAATGTTACGGAGTATGTGACAAACAAATATCCGGTCGAGGATTCCTTTACGAATATCTCGGTCAAAGGCAATACGGAGGATATCATCTTTGCCGCGTCGGAAGACGGGACATGTCATGTTGTCTGTCATGAGGAAGAGGAATATCCGCATTATGTGCATGTGGAGGGGGATACACTGATCATAGACAGCAGGGAGGATATCAGGAAATGGCATTTTGGTATCAACTTCGGCGATCATCAGTATATCAAGCTGTATCTTCCCGAAAAAGAGTACGGAGCACTCCAGGTTGACGAAAATACCGGTGATGTTATCATTTCGGAAGGGTTTATCTTTGAGAGCATGCATATCGAACTCAATACCGGTGATGTCCGTTTTGAAGGATGTGATGCCGGGACGATCTTTGTGGAGACCAATACCGGCAGTGTCACGGGGACGCTGCTGACAGACAAGGTTTTCAGTACGGATACGAATCTCGGTGACATCGATGTCCCGGAATCGACAACCGGCGGGAAATGCAGGATAACGACCACCACCGGGGATATCCGGATCAGCATTCCGTAGATCGGTGCAGAGCGGGAGGACAGAATATTGGTTTCGATCTTTTACGCGAGCTTAGTGGCGGTTTCGCTGATCTGCTCCGGCGTATACTTCTATATTTGGCATAAGCATTTTGACGTGAACATCACGCTGATCTTCACGATCATTCCGATCGCCTGTATCGGAGAGTTGCTGTACAGTCTTTCGGAAAATATCAACGAGGCGGTCATCGCCATAAAAGTTATCTATCTCGGCGGTTCCTTCCTGCAGCTTTTCATTCTGATGAGCATCCTCAATCTCTGTCAGATCGAGATCCGGAGGTGGTTCCGGGTATTGCTGTATGCCATCTGTGTCGTGATCTACGGTTCCGCGCTTACCATCGGATTTTCGGACATGTTTTATAAGAGCCTGTCTTTTGACATCATCAGCGGTGTTTCGGTCCTGAGCAGGGAGTACGGATGGATGCATACCGCTTTTTATGCGGTTGTGGTCGTGTACTTTGCAGCGGGGCTTTCGGTGATCATTTATTCCCTGCGGAAGAAGCGTCAGATCCCGCGGACGATCATCTCGCTTCTGCTGATCCCGGATATCATCTGTGTTTTAAGTTATTTTATCGGCAAGAAGCTGATCAGCCACGTCGACCTGGTACCCCTCGGCTATGTCATGGCGCAGATCGTCTATATCTTCATCGCCAACCGTATGAACCTGTACAACGTGAGTGATACGGCGATCGATTCGATGGTACAGGAGCAGTCGATCGGATATATCTCCTTTGATTTTCGCTACCGGTACCTCGGGAGCAACGAGACGGCAAGACTCGTGGTGCCGGATCTCGACAAGCTCGCCGTGGATGACGTGTTCGGATACAAGCCTTCGGAACGAAGGGTCCGGCATTACCTGAACAGCTTCGAGCGGGATCCCGAGAAAAATGAGTTTGTTTACCGGCTGCATTCTACAGACGGTAAGGAAGAGAACGACAGGATCTATAACGTCAGCGTCAATTATCTCTATGAGGGCAGCCGCAAGCGCGGGTATATCGTTACGTTTAAAGATGATACCGCCAACAGGAAATACATACAGCTCCTGGATTCCTACAACGAGAACCTGCAGCAGGAGGTGGAAGCAAAAACAAAATCCATCATAGAGATGCATGACAATCTGATCATGAGCCTCGCGATGATGGTAGAAAGCAGAGACAATTCCACCGGCGGACATATCCGGAGAACCAGTGAGGGCGTCCGGATCCTGACGGATGAACTTCGCCGGGAGGAGGGGCGCAGCCTGTCGGAGGATTTCTGCAGGGATGTCATCAAAGCCGCGCCTATGCACGATCTCGGGAAGATCGCCGTGGACGATGCCGTGCTCAGAAAGCCGGGGCGTTTTACGGATGAGGAATTTGAAAAGATGAAGCACCACGCAGCGGAAGGCGCCCGCGTCATCCATGAGATCCTGCTTCACACGAATGACAATTCATTTAAGGCTGTCGCGGAAAATGTGGCGCATTATCATCATGAACGCTGGGACGGCTCCGGTTATCCCGAGGGCCTTTCCGGCGAACAGATCCCGTTTGAGGCGAGGATCATGGCGATCGCGGACGTGTATGACGCCCTGGTCAGCAAACGTGTCTACAAGGATGCCTACAGCTTTGAGAAAGCGGATGCCATCATCCTGGAGGGAATGGGAACACAGTTTGATCCGGGCCTTAAGGAAGCATACATCAATGCAAGACCAAGGCTTGAGGAGTATTATCGCAAAGAAGCGGAAAGAGCAGAGGCAGCAGGAGCCTGATCCCTGTCCTTCAGATCTTGGGCCCGCCCGGGCCATACGGATAGTCGGGGATGTTCAGCGGCGGGGGCTTTGGCGTGTCGTGTCCGTCACAGGGTTTCGGCCCGCCCGGGCCATACGGGTAGTCGGGAATATTGAGCGGAGGGATCGGTGATCCTTTTATGCGGCCGCCTTTTCCGGGTACCGGTTTTTTGAACATCTATGATCTCCTCTCTTTAGTAGCGGTTATGTACCTTTTCCGCGAAGCACATCACATCTTTGAACTCGATCCGGCTGCCGTCATCGAGCACGGCGGTGCCGCTTATCCGGCCGAAGACCTGATGCTGGTCGGAGACCAGGAGCTTGAAGTCCAGACAGGCCGCGCGATCCAGCACCGGCAGAAAATCCGCTTCAAAACGGCCGTCAGATGAGGTAAAGCGCCAGGGATCCGTCCAGGACGTATCCGGGATATGGAATTCCACATCGTCCAGCTTGTGCACCTTTCCGTCATAGAAGATCACGTTTTCCGTTGCTGCCGATGTATTTCCGAATCCGTAACCGAGGTTAAACCCGAAGGCGTGACCGTCCAGATCGGCATTGCCGGAGCTCCAGTACCAGGTGTTGTCGTAGGTCCATACACCCCGCCCCCAGTCCATCGTCCCGAAGTCAGTTGCAGGATCGAAGCGGTAGATCTTATCGTCAAAGCGGATGGCTCCCGAGGCGCGCATCGTATTGATCTTCTGGTTGTAATAGAACGCGTGCTTCGCATCCCAGGGCGTCGCGATGACCATTGAGTCCATCTGCGGCTGCGCGAGACGGATGTCACAGCTCAGGGGCTTGCCGTCGCAGAAGTTTTCAAACTTGCAGCGGATGCGGCGTTCGCCCTCGGAGATCTCGAATTTCATCTTCAGACGCTTGTCCGCATAGCTGGTATCCCCATGGGAGGAGTCCTCGGGAAGAAGCAGACGCCCCAGCGGGAACGGTTTGATCACTGTCTCGGTGTGTTCCCAGGGGGGTTCTCCAAAGGTCAGGAGGGATACCGACTGCAGGCCGAGATACCCGTCATCCGAGATCGTAAAGGCGGCGGCAAATCCCTTTCCCATGACAAGGTAGTAATCCCATTCTTTGATCCGCCATTTTGGGGCCCTTACAGCGCTCCGTTCATAGCGCTGTACGAGGGATCGGGACCAGCCCGGCTCGCGGAGCTCGCCATGCTCGTCCAGAAGAGGCTGTTTTGTTGTTACTTCGTGATTTCTGCTCATGGGAATATTGTATCTCTAATCGTATGACTGCGCAATGATATCATCAGCCAAAACGGAAACAGAAATTGCGAAGAATAGTCGATGTGCGTATAATGGGTAAGTGTTTTTTGTAAACAATGGTTCCGGAGGTAACTATGAAGGACTACAGCCGATCGAGGCTTTCCATCTTTGCATCCTATATCCGTCCGCATCGCCGGGATTTCCTGGTGGACATGACGCTGTCTGTGGCAGTTGCCGCGATCGATCTGATCTTTCCGCTGGTTTCCCGCAGAGCGATGCAGGAGCTCCTGCCGGAGCGTCTGTTCGGGACCTTTTTCCTGGTCATGGGGATCCTGCTCGCCGCTTATCTGATCCGCGCCGTTTTCATGTATTTCATCACCGTCGTCGGCCATCGCATGGGGACGATGGTGGAGGCGGACATGCGGCAGGATGTCTTTGAGCATATGCAGTCGCTCTCCTACAGCTTCTTTGATCACAACCGTACGGGCGTACTGCTCGGGCGCGTCACCAATGATCTGTTCGAGATCGTGGAACTTGCGCACCACGGACCGGAAAATGTGCTGATCTGCTCGATCACGATCGTGGGCGCCGTCGGTATTCTGTTCACGATCAATGTAAAACTGGCGCTGATCCTGCTTCTGCTCCTTCCGATCTGCATCGGCTTCGGCGCGCATCAGCGCCTCTCCATGGAGCGGACCAACCGCCTGGTCAAGGTACGGACCGGCGAGATCAATGCGGCGATCGAGAGCGGAATCTCCGGGATCCGTACCTCCAAAGCGTTTTCCAACGAAGCGGCAGAAGACGCCAAGTTCGAGGAAGCAAACGAGGCATTCAAGCTCAGCAAGGTAGAATTCTACAAGGCCATGGGGCGGTTCAACGCCGGTGTAGAGGGGGCCGTAAGCATAATGCAGGTGGCGGTGATCGCCTTCGGCGGTTTCCTGATCATGCGGGATGAGCTGAGCTACATCGACCTGATCACTTTTACCCTCTATGTGTCCACGTTTACACAGCCGATCCGCAAATTCATGCAGTTCATGGAGATCTACACGCAGGGAATGGCCGGGATCGACCGGTTCCTTGAGATCATGCGCACAAAACCGGAGATCGAGGACGCGCCGAACGCCGCTTTGCTTCATGATGTCCGCGGGGAGGTCACCTTTGAGCATGTCGATTTTTCCTATCGGGATGACACCGAAGTCCTGCGGGACATCAATCTGCAGATTCCCGTCGGGCAGACCTGGGCGTTTGTGGGTTCCTCCGGCGGCGGAAAGACGACGCTCTGTCATCTGATCCCCCGATTCTACGATGTCACCGGCGGATGTATCCGGATCGACGGTCAGGATATCCGC
>JAILFA010000155.1 GCA_024687125.1 Lachnospiraceae bacterium | reverse complement strand
CGATGAGATGGTCCGTGAGGCCGCCAGAGCGTCCGGGTGCGATGAATTCATAACGGCTCTTCCGGAAGGCTATGAAACAAAAGTGGGAAGCGGCGGGGCCCGCCTGTCGGGCGGCGAACGTCAGCGGATCGCCATTGCCAGAGCCATGCTCAAGGATGCTCCTGTCGTGATCCTTGATGAAGCAACGGCATATATCGATCCGGAGAATGAGGCGGTCATACAGCGGGCGCTTACCAGACTGATGAAGGATAAGACAGTGATCATCATCGCGCACAGGCTTTCTACGGTCACGGATGCCGATCAGATCGTGCTGATCAACCGGGGCTCGGTCGAATGCTCGGGGACTCACAGCGAGCTTCTTGAGAAGAGCGCTCTTTATAAAGCGATGTGGCAGGCGCATATCAGCGAAGGAGGTGCGGTGTAATGCTTGAAGCGATCAGAAAAATCATAGACTTTTCCGGACAGGAAAAGAGCAGGATCTACCGGGCGATCATCCTTTCATTTTTCAAGTCTCTGTTCTCGATGTTCAGGATGGCAGCGATCTATTTCGTTATTTTGGCATTTGAACAAGGTGACCGCAGCATGAAGCCGGCCTGGACGGCACTCCTGTTCCTGGGCATCAGCATCATAGGACAGCTCATCCTGAAAATGGCCGCGGACCTTCAGGCCGTTCACGCAGGCTATTTTATGAGCGCATACAAGAGGCTTGATATAGCGGAAAGACTCAAAAAGGTCCCGATGGGATATTTCAACGACAGCAATCTCGACCAGGTGACCGGTACCGCGACTACGGTACTGGATGTAGTGGAAAATCAGGGCGCAAATGTTCTTGTGCTGATCCTCAGCGGACTGATGAATTCGGTCGTGTTCCTGCTCTGTGTCTTATTCTTCGACTGGCGGCTGGGGCTGATCGAACTGATCGGTCTGATCGTTTATATGCTCATCACATCATCCATGGAAAAGAAGAGCCGGGCGTTATCTCCGATCAGGCAGAAAAACGAGGCCGCCCTGGTATCCAGAGTACTTGAAAGCCTGCAGGGGATGAGTGTGATCAAATCCTTTAATCTGACCGGAAAGGGTGATGAGGCTCTGAAAAAGGCGATCGACGGCAACAGGGACAGCAATCTGGCGATGGAGCGGCTGTTCATCCCCTACGGCGAGATCCAGGGAGTCGTTCTTGGCGCCTTCAAGGCTATGCTCCTGTTGGCGGCGGTGGCACTTTTCATCAGCGGAGACATGTCGGTGACCTATGCCCTGATGGCGGTTATCATCTCTTTCCAGGTCTTTGCCGATATCGAGCAGACCGGGGCAGGACTTACCGTTCTGCGGGTGGTTTCGAGTTCCATCGAAGAGGCCGAGAAGATAAATGGCCTTCCTGTCATGGATGAAAACGGCAAGGATTACGATCCGGAGCATTACGGGATATCGATCGATCATGTATCCTTCTCCTATGGAAATAACGAGGAGTTAAGGGATGTGAGCCTTACACTTCCTGAGAAGACCATGACCGCTTTTGTCGGCTCCTCCGGTGCGGGCAAAACAACGCTGGCCATGCTGATCGCCCGTTTCTGGGACGTGAACAGAGGAAGTATTTCGATCGGCGGCCGGGATGTAAGAGACTACACGCTGGAAAGCCTGATGTCACGGATCAGCGTTGTCTTTCAGAATGTCTATCTGTTCGCGGATACGATCGAAAACAATATCAAGTTCGGCATGAGAAGCGCAAGTCATGAAGAGGTCGTCGCCGCCGCGAAAAAGGCATGCTGCCATGACTTCATCATGTCGCTCCCGGAGGGCTATTCCACGGTGATCGGTGAAGGCGGGGCAACGCTCTCGGGAGGAGAGAAGCAGAGAATATCCATTGCAAGAGCGATCCTTAAGGATGCGCCGATCATCATCCTTGATGAGGCGACAGCCAACGTCGATCCTGAGAACGAGGACAAACTGATCGCCGCGTTTAACGCATTGACGGAAAACAAGACGGTGATCATGATCGCGCACAGGCTCAAGACGATCCGGAATGCCGATCAAATCGTGGTGCTTGACGGGGGAATGATCAGCAGCGGTACCCATGAGGATCTGCTCAGGAGCAGTGAGAAATACAGCAGGTTCATCAAACTCAGAGAAGAGGCCGCCAGCTGGAAGATGCAGACCGCGTAAACCGGAGAGTCATTTTCGGAACAAAACGACAGTCACATGGAGACATAAAGATATTCGGATTAATTCTGATATCATATTGACACTGGCTGACAATTGTGATAAAACTATTACCGATAATCAGATTATCGGTAATAGTTTTTTTGTTGAGGAAGAGATGTCCGTAAGAGATACCAGTATCGATCCGAAACTGCTTCAGAGCGCCCGTGCCGAGTTCATGAAACACGGGTTTATCAAAGCCGATCTGAAGACCATATGCGAAAAAGCCGGCATCACGACAGGAGCCGTCTATAAGCGCTATAAAGGAAAGGAAGAGCTCTTCTGTGCGGTGGTGAAGGATACCGCCGATACCCTTGACGAATTCGTGTCGGTGCGTACACAGCAGGAGTTCTCCGACATGACAGATGAGCAGGTCCGCAATACCTGGGTCATGAATGAAAAATTCATGCTCGATCTGTTTCGGATCCTCTGGGATATACGGAGTGATTTCGTGCTTCTGCTGAAAAAATCGGCCGGAACCGTCTATGAGAATTACGGACATGAGTTCGCGCTCCGTATGACGGAAGCGTACATGCAGTATTATCTCGAAGCAAAGAAAAGAGGGCTCGCAAAAGCCGACATCACAAAAGAGGAAATGCATGTACTCTGCACATCATTCTGGACAGCGATCTATGAACCGTTTATCCATAAGATGACCTGGAAAGAAATACAGGAACACTGCCGCGTCGTCTGCCGTTTTTTTGACTGGACAAGGGCGCTGGATATGAAATAACCGACCATTAAGCCGTCATGTGGCGGCTTAAAAAATAAAGCAGAGTTAGCGCTGTCTAACATCTTGAGAAACGGAGGAGGAAAAATGTTCAAGAGAGTATCTCCTTACATCGGAGAGTACAAAAAGTATACCGTGTGGGCGGTGATCCTGATGTCCGTCGGTATCATCGCAAATGTGGCACCGTATTTCTTCATGTATCAGATCATCGCGCCCCTCACACGCGGGGAACAGATCGATGCACCTTATATACTGTTCAGAGTCGCCGCGATCGCCGTGTGCGAGATCATCTTCTCTGTCTCGTATGTACAGGGGCTGGAGTTTTCCCATATCAGCGCGTACAACACACTGAAAAATCTGAGGGTTTCCCTCCAGGGGAAGCTGGAGAAGCAGCCGCTGGGAAATATTGCCGAGCTGGGCACGGGCCGCATCAAGAAAGTATTTACGGATGATATCGATCAGGTCGAACTCCTGCTGGCGCACGCCATCCCCGAAGGCATCGCAAATATCGCGATCCCGGCGATCATCATCATCCTGATGTTTATCTTCGACTGGAGACTGGGCCTTCTGTCACTCGTTCCTCTGGTCGTGGGGATGTTCGCCATGGGCATGATGATGAAATCCGGAACGGAAAAGATGAATGCCTATTATGAATCCGCCGCGAAGATGAACAACACGATCATCGAATATGTCAACGGCATGGAGGTCGTCAAGGTTTTCAACAAGGACGGTGATTCCTATAAACGCTTCGGAGATATGGTCAGAGATTACCGCGATTTCACGATCGACTGGTACAGGGTATGTTGGCCCTGGATGGCGATCTATTCGAGCGTACTGCCCTGTCTCGTGCTGCTGATGCTGCCGTTCGGATCCATGATGGTGCTCGGCGGGACGATCGCGCTGGACCGGATGGTGCTGGTGTTCTGCATGTCCTTTGCAGTCGGTCCCTCTGTTCTGAAGGCGCTTAACTTTGCGGGCAAATTCCCCGCCCTTGATTACAAGATCGCGGAGCTGGAAAAGATGATGGAGCATCCGCCGCTTAAGGAAGGCACATCAGGGTTTACGGGAGAAAGCCTCGATGTTGCGTTCGAAGATGTTCATTTCAGCTATGAGGATGCAGAGGTCCTTCACGGTGTGAGCCTGACACTCAGGCAGGGAACCACCACCGCTCTCGTGGGGGAATCCGGCAGCGGAAAATCAACCCTTGCAAAGCTCCTGGTACATTATTACGACCTTGACGCGGGACGCATCACCATCGGCGGACAGGATATCACCGACCTTTCGCTTGAAGCGCTCAATGATCAGGTAGCGTTTGTTTCGCAGGAGCAGTTCCTCTTTAATACGACTCTCTACGAAAACATCCTGATCGGCAAGCCGGATGCCACGAAAGAAGAAGTCCTCGAAGCAGCTGAGAGGGCGCAGTGCAATGAGTTTCTGGAAAGACTCCCTGACGGAATACAGACACAGGCCGGTGACGGCGGAAAACAGCTGTCCGGCGGGGAACGCCAGAGGATATCCCTTGCGAGAGCGATCCTGAAGAACGCGCCGATCATCGTCCTTGATGAAGCGACCGCATTTATGGACCCGGAAAACGAGGAAAAGATGAACGCGGCGCTCGATGAGATCATAAAGGGCAAGACGGTACTCGTGATCGCCCACAGGCTTTCAACCATCAAAAACGCGGATAAGATCTGCGTGATGAAGGAAGGGAACTGTATCGCCGCTGACACACACGACAGACTGATCGACAGCTGCCCGGAGTATAAGAAACTGTGGGATGCTTCGGTTTCAGCCAGCACATGGAAAGTAAGGGAGGCGTAATATCATGCTGAAAATACTGCACAGACTGATCGGTGTAACCGGAAAATATAAGACGAGGATACGTGCCTCCTACTTAACGGCCTTTTTAAAAGGCATCATGATGAAAGCGCCCCTGATCCTCTGCTTTCTCTGCATCAGCTGGTTCATGCAGGGACAGATGGATACGGCCAGGTGTATATACCTTGGCATCGCGGTTCTTGTCAGTGTCATTTTGCAGGCGGTATTTGAACACCTCTCCAATGTCCTTCAGTCCGCGACCGGATATATGGTCTTTGCGGATATGCGGTTAAGACTCGGAGATCATCTGAGAAAGCTTCCGATGGGTTACTTCACGGAAGGCAATATCGGAAAGATCAGCTCGGTCCTTGCTACGGATATGGTGTTCATTGAAGAAAACTGCATGGGCGTATTATCAGAACTCGTGACCTTCATCATCTCGCAGGGGATCATGACGGCAATGATGTTCGTGATGGATCTCCGTCTGGGCCTGCTGTCGCTGTTCATCGTAGCGATCTTCATCCTGATCGGAAACCTTATGCTGAAGACCACGATGAAGCATTCCGTGATCAAGCAGGAGGACAGTGAGTCCTTGACGGAAGAAGTGCTTGATTTCGCCGAGGGTATCGGGATCATCAAGTCCTACAACATGCTTGGCGAAAGATCCAGAAGACTGACGGATGAATTCGAGAAGAGCTGTAAGGAAAGCATAGACTTCGAAGTGGCCTACAGTCCCTGGGCCAGAGCACTGTACCTCACCTTCGGGATCGGCACGGCATCCGTGCTCGCCCTGTGCGCCTATCTGTTCCAAACAGGAGCGATCTCGGATGTATATATGGTCGGAATGGCCCTGTTCCTGTTCGATATGTTCGTTTCGATCAAGAGTTATTACGGACAGATGGCCAGGCTTACCGTGACGAGTGCCAGCCTCGACAGGATCGAAGAGGTGTTTGCCGCGGAGGAACTAACGGACGAAGGAAAAAACGTGTTTACGGACGCTGCGAATACGGACCCCGTTCCCGCCGAGATCGTCTACGACAATGTCAGCTTTGCCTACACGGATAAAGATGTGTTAAGGGATGTTTCCTTTGAAGTAAAGCAGGGGGAGATGACCGCGCTCGTGGGTCCGTCCGGCGGAGGAAAATCTACCATTGCTTCCCTTCTAGCACGATTCTGGGATGTGAAGAGCGGAAGGATCCTTGTCAGGGGGGAAGATCTCCGAAATGTATCGCTGGGCAGTCTGATGGATCAGATCAGTATGGTATTCCAGAGAGTCTATCTGTTTCAGGATACGGTGTACAACAATATCGCCATCGGCCGGCCCGACGCAACAAGGGAGGAGGTGGAGGAAGCCGCGAAAAAAGCCAGATGCTATGATTTTATCATGCAGCTTCCCGACGGCTTTGATACCGTGATCGGTGAAGGCGGTGCGTCCTTATCCGGCGGCGAAAAGCAGCGGATCTCCATCGCCAGATGTATTCTGAAAGACTCTCCCATTGTGATCCTCGATGAGGCCACCGCGAGTGTGGATGCGGATAACGAAAGAGCGATCCAGGAAGCGATCTCCGAGCTGTGCAGGGACAAGACCCTGCTTGTCATCGCACACAGACTCAAGACCATTAAGGACGCAGATCAGATCCTGGTCGTCTCAGGCGGCCGGATCATCGAGCGGGGAGATCACGGTTCGCTGATGGAAAAAGGCGGAACCTACGCACATATGGTGTCACTGCAGGCATCATAAGCAGGCGATAACGATGCATGTAAACGATCGATCATCTAAGGAGGAACAAAAATGGAAAACAAAAAGCTTGTCGGCAAAGACCTGATCCTGACGGGAGCACTTACGGCTCTGATGTTTGTCATCTACATGATCATCAGTATCGCCATGAGTCTGGCGGGACCTGTCACCAACGTATTCTACCCGCCGGTTGTATCTGTCGCAAACGGTATCGTCATGATGCTCCTTTTGGCGAAAGTTCCCAAGTGCGGCGCTTTATCCATTGCGGGAGTCATTCAGGGTTTGCTGACGTTTCTGATGGGGGCATTCTGGACAGTCGGAACAGGTCTCATTGTCGGAGCACTGCTGGCTGATTTCCTGATCATAGGCAGAAGAGAGATCTCCACTAAGAAAATGATCGCAGCTTATTCCGTATTTAGCGGGATATTTACTTTTGGCGCGATCTCGCCCATGAATATTTTCAGAGATGCCTTTATGGATCTGACACTCAGGAACGGTGTCTCTAAGGAGTATGTTGACGGACTTATCAGAATGACCGAGTGGCCCATGCTTACGATCATCATTATCGCGGGTTTTGTCGGCGGGTTTATCGGAGCTCTTATCGGCCTGAAAGTTTTGAAGAAGCACTTTGTGAAAGCCGGTCTTGTACAGGGGTAATGACCACATATAACGTAAAGAGACATATAAGGGCTGATGCTGTCATAGGTCAGTCCTTATTCATGGAGCCTTATAATGAGTGAATCCGTCAGAGAAAAGATCATGGCCGTATCCTTTCATGGCACCGCACGATTGGATCCGCGAATAAAGCTGTTCATGCTGATCGTGCTGGGGTGTATCAGCTTTTTCATAAACGGTGATATCCCGGAATTAATGCTGATGCTTGCAATAACGGCTTTTGCCTGTGCGGGAAGCGCTCCGGGATGGGGGATCAGGATGCTTGTCGTCTATCTTGTGATTTCCTATCTCAATACCTGTCTGAAGTATATTTCTGTTCCCGGGATAAGTCTGTTGATGGGAATCTTCGGAGTGACTGTGCTGAAGATGATACCGATCGTGACCATGGCCAGGTGGGTATTAAAAAGCACTTATATGGATGAACTCACAGTGGCTCTTGAAAGAGCAGGGATGCCACGCGCGGTGATCATTCCCTTTGTCGTCATGTTCAGATATATCCCTACTCTGGGTATCGAATACCGGATGATCAGAAATACGATGAAGATCCGCGGAGTAAGCGATACGATCTTCAAGGCTCTGATCCATCCGTTTGCCACGATCGAATATATCTTGATACCGCTTCTCATGCGTTGCCTGAAAGTATCTGATGAACTGGCCGCATCCGGAACCACAAGAGGAATGGAGAGAGAAAACAAGCGCTACTGCCTTTCAGAAACAGGCTTTGGCCTTGGCGAATATGTGACCGCAGCCTTATTTGTTGTTTACATGGTGGTCTTAGTTATACTGGACAGATCAAGTATCGGTCAATATGTGTTTTGGAGACAGGGATGATAAGATTTATTGATTTCTCTTTTCGCTATGATGGAATGCCGGAAGATGCACTGAAGCATATCAATCTGGAGATAAAAGACGGAGCATTTGTTCTGTTGACAGGACGCAGCGGCTGCGGAAAATCAACCATACTCCGCGCGTTGAACGGGCTGATCCCTCATTTCTATCCCGGCAGGACGAGTGGGAAGCTTCTCTATGCTGATCGCTCGTTGCTTGAGATGAACCCATCGGAAACGGCAGGAATCGTGGGAACGGTATTCCAGGATCCCAGATCTCAGTTCTTTATGACAGACACGACCAGGGAGCTTGCGTTCGGATGTATAAACATGGGCTATACGCGTGAAGAGATCATAGACCGGGTCGAAAAAGCCGTAAAAGAGCTTGATCTGGAGACCTTTCTTAACAGAAGCATATTCTCGCTGTCGAGCGGGGAAAAACAGCAGATCGCCATCGGATCGATATACGCTCTGTCTCCCGATGTATACATATTTGATGAACCTTCAGCCAACCTGGATCATGAAGCAATACGGCGTCTGACCGGCATATTGAAAAAGCTCAGAGAGGAAGGGAAGACGGTGATTATTGCAGATCACAGGTATTATTACCTGCGAGATCTGATAGACTGTGCCTTATATATTGAAAACGGGCAGATAACCGCTGAATTCACAAGGGAGGAGTTCTGCAGGCTCGATAAAGCCTACCGGATACAAAAGGGATTAAGGGCAGTATATCCGGAAAAAGAGATCGGTGATGGATTCAAAAAGCCGGCTGATAAAGGATCGAATAACAAAAAACAGATTTTCCGTGTAGAGGGGCTTTCTTTCAGTTATGGAAAAGGCGCAAACGTATTGGATCAGATCTCTTTTGAGGCTGCGTCGGGCGATATAGTCGGGATTGTTGGTCATAATGGTGCGGGGAAGACAACACTGATATCTGTTCTGACCGGAATACTCAAAGAAAAAGCGGGCGGCGTGTATTACGACGGCAAAAAGCTTTCACCCGCAAAACGGCGAAAACTGTCCTATCTGGTGATGCAGGATGCGGATTACCAGCTCTTTACTGCAAGCGTAGAGGAGGAGCTCGTTCTCGGCATGACCGGTGTCGACAGGACGCTGCTTGATGATACGCTTGACAGACTTGCTCTTTCTGAATACAGGGACAGACATCCTGCTTCGCTCTCGGAAGGGCAAAAACAGCGCGTCACGATCGGTGCCTCGATCATGAAGAACAGTAAGATACTGTATTTCGATGAACCGACGAGCGGCCTTGATCATGACTCGATGATAAGGGTCAGCGGGCTGATAAAAGACCTTTCAGATAATGGCGCCGTCATTTTCCTTGTTTCTCATGATCTTGAATTTATCATGAATACCTGCACCGATTTATTGGATCTCGATCCTGATCAGGCAGAAATGATAAAGGAACCGGATATCAGAAGCATCCACAATTATTCCTTTCGCGCAGAAAACTCTTGACAGACGATCCCCTGTGTGATAGTTTATATATGTTAGCGAACAATGTTAGCATATGTCGTTAACTTATAGGGATCGATCATGCCGAGAGATAAGACAGTCAATCATCAAAAGATCATGGCGGCGGCCAAGGAAGAATTCATGGAAAAGGGCTATGAGAAAGCATCCATGAGAGGCATCGCCGATCGGTGCGGCCTGACCGCCGCGGGGATCTAC
>JAILFA010000143.1 GCA_024687125.1 Lachnospiraceae bacterium | reverse complement strand
TGCTCGTCAAACCAGTCGCGCAGAAGCGCCTGTTCCCCGTATACCTGCGGAAGTCCTGTTCCGATCACCGCCACACCGATCAGACGCTCCCCCCTGAGGTCGATCCCTTCTCCGAAAATTCCGCCAAGGACGCACATCCCCAGTATGCTGCGTTCCTCCCGGATCTCAATTTCCATCTGCACAACGTGGTCAAACGAAACACTCGTTCCCGCAGCGAAATGCGAGAGAAAGGCCTCCCTGCCCTCCTCCGTCATCTGTTCCTGCTGGATCACGAGCTCCGTATCCTCATAATGCCCATAGGCTGCATGATAAAGCCGCAGTACATCACGCAGCATCCGGTAGGACGGGAAAAAGGCGAGATACTTTCCCCGCTTTGCACTCACCATCTCACGGAGATAGCCCGCAATCCGAAGATACTGTTCCTCTCCACGCACCCGGTAGCGCGTCGTGACATCCCGGGCGATCAGGATGCATCTTTGGGAAGCCGGAAAAGAGGTGGCCGCGTAAGCTTCATAATCCTCCGCTGTCCCGCCGAGCAGCGATTTATAGAACTGAATGGGCAGAAACGTTGCGGAAAACAGGATGGTTGATACGGCGCGGTCCATACAGGAGGATAACCGCCTGGAGGGATCGACGCAAAGGAGCTTCAGGAGTCGGCCGTCCGTCCGACGTCTCTCCCCATAAAGAATGTAGTGGTCATCCAGGGTTTCCGCGATCGTGAGAAAGCGAAAGATCCGAAAATAAAAGCTGATCTCCGTCTCATCCCGATCCCGTCCCGAATCATCAAGGAGCTCTGACATAAGCGAGGCAAACCCCGTCAACTCCCTGACCAGGGGCTCGATATCCGCAAGCTGCAAACGAACGGTTTCCGTTCCCTCGTTGTCCGCGGCTCCGGACAAGAGTGCAGAAAGGGCTGCCTTAGCCTGAGCAAGATGCCTTGTGATCCTTTTCTCTACCCCCTCCGTCTCCGAATCCTTCCCGGTCGTCATGATCGACCGAAAATGCCGGTGTGCATCCAGAAGCTCTTCCTCCGTAATCGCTGCACTGTACATCTCCCGTCCGCGATCCAGCAGATTATGCGCCTCATCGATCAGGAACAGGCTGCTGCGCTTTGTTCCCTCGGCAAAAAAACGGCGCAGATAGACAAACGGATCAAAAACATAGTTAAAGTCACAGATCGTTCCATCAGAAAAGAGCGACACATCCAGAGAGAGCTCAAAGGGACACACGGAATAACTCTCCGCGCAGCGTTCGATCGTCTGCCGATCCAGACTTTCCTCTCCCGACAGCAAGGCATAAAGCGCGTCATTCACGCGCGAATAATGGCCCCGCGCCCGCGGACAGGAGATCGGATCACAGGCTGTGTGATCCAGCACGCAGATACGCTCCTTAGAGGTCAGTGTCACTGTGCGAAAGACAAGTCCTCTCGAGCGCAAAAGATCAAAGGCATGTTCGGGTGCCGTTCTGGCTACCGTTTTGGCGGTCATATAGAAGATCCTGTCCGCGCGTTCCTCGCCGATCGCCTTGAGTGCAGGATACAGCACCGCCAGTGTCTTGCCCGCTCCTGTGGGCGCCTCAAGAAACAGCTTCCGACCGCTGACAATCGTTCGGTAAACATATCCGGCCAGCGTTCTCTGCCCCTCTCTGTAAGGATACGGGAACTCCACCCGCCGGATCGAAGCGAGTTTTTCCATGCGATGCTCATACAGATAATCGGAAAAGCGACGATATCGATCGATCAGATCCTCAAAAAAGGTCTTCAGCTCATGCTTTGAAAATTGATACCGGAAATAGCGGATCTCCTCTGTTTCCAGCTGGCAATAGGTCATTCTGACCTTGATCCCGGCGAGGTCTTCACGCATCGCATAGAAGTAAGCATAGCATTTTGCCTGGGCGAGATGTATCTGTTTTGGTTCACGAAGCCTGTGGATATCCTGAAGTGTCCCCTTGATCTCGTCAATCGTGGGCGCGCTGCTCCACTTCTCCTCCTCCCCGACCGCGGTTTGCCCAGAGCTGAGATAATCCGTCAGACTCAGCTGCTGTTCACCGGCGGGCGGCGTCTCCCGCTCGATGATACCATCAGCCCGGCCTTCGACCAGCAGGGAATAGGCGCCCATCGGTACCCTGATCGAAAGCGGCACCTCCGCATGGTAGTCGGCACCCTGTCTTTGCTGCAGCATCCGATGAATCCGCGAACCCTCCAGCATCGCCTGTCCGACATTACTCTGCCCCCGATTATCGATATTTCCATCCCGAAGCACAAACTCCACAAGACCACGTACAGAGATCGTGAAGTATTCTCCGCTTTCTTCGATTGGAATTTCTCTCCTCACAGATTCGATCATAACGCTTGCATTATAAAACAAAAAAGCGTTTAATAATAGGGATGCCGTCCCGCAACAGGGATAGTTTTTATGAACTATAAGGAGTGCTTACAGTAATGGATAAACTCACGATTCCAGCGGATTATTCATCCGCGCTTTCCATTCATGACACACAGATCGCCATCAAGACCGTGAAGGATTTTTTCCAGACGCTTTTCGCCGAGCGCATGGGCCTGCTGCGTGTAACGGCACCGCTCTTCGTCGATCCCGCCAGCGGTCTTAACGATGATTTAAACGGTGTGGAACGCCCCGTAGCCTTTACTCTCGCGGATGGAGACCGGAATGCACAGATCGTCCAATCCCTTGCCAAATGGAAGCGCTACGCGCTAAATGCTTACGGTTTTTCTGTCGGAGAGGGACTCTATACCGATATGAATGCCATCCGTCGGGATGAGGTGACAGACAATATTCATTCGGTCTATGTCGATCAATGGGACTGGGAGAGGATCATCCGCCGGGAGGATCGCAGCCTTGACTATCTGCAGGAAACCGTACGCACGATCTATAAGGTCCTCCGCAAGACCGAAAAGTACATGTCGATTCACTATG
>JAILFA010000113.1 GCA_024687125.1 Lachnospiraceae bacterium | reverse complement strand
TAGAAATAATTGATGACCAGATATACGATCGCGAGCGAGAACATGATCCATACGACATAGAGCAACGCCTTGCTGCGATTGCCGGTCTTGTTGAGATATGCGACAACATAGCGCATCCACGTGAGCATCGTCATGAACATGAACAGGAAGTACAGCACACAGTCAATATATAAGACGGGAAACAGTCCCGGCACATCGTGACGTTCGTACAGCAGTCCCCATGCTATATCTGCAATAAAGTAGCAGTTTGATGCCACCAGAAACCATCTGTAGCGGTCGACCGCCCGCTGCCCGATCTCCCGGATGCCGGAGCGGATCCCGTAGCGTACGAACACCTCAGGATTTATCACGATATTGAGTATCAATGCAAGTATACTTACGGTTGAGTAAGTCATTGTGTTACAGCAGTCCTCCTGATCCTTTTTGCGGCCTATCTTCCATCCCGTTGTCCCGATCATGTAAGCATTAGGTAACTTCACTAATAACATATCATAAAACAGAAAAATTCCCAAATCCCATTTATTGCAGATCCGGAAATTTTTCCTGATACATATCATCCGGCAGGCAAATACATGCTGCAGCTCATTTCAGACGTTTTGAGGAAAACCCCATCACCTGGCCGGTTTCGGCATTGATAAAATACTCATATGATACGCCGCCCGTAACAAATACGATATTATACTTCGGCGTTTTGCCGTCGGTATCAAGAACGCTCTTTTCAGCCGTTGCCTGATACCTGTTCAGTCCGGCATGCGTAAGCGCCTTTTGAAATGCGGCCTCGCTGCTGATAAGCCCGCCGATCACGCTTTCAAGTTGCAACTCATCGATCTTCTGCATCACGATCCCTCCGGCAGCCGGGTTATTCCTGTCACTCGGATATTTCCTTGGTGATCCGGCTGAGGCTCTGTGCCATGGCGCTCAGTTCTTCGATGCTTGCATTGATCTCCTCCATCGCTGCGCCCTGCGATGAGATGTTCTCATTAATACCCACGGTCTTCTCCACCATGCTGCTGATGGTCTCCGACATATTGTTCAGGGTCTTTGCGATCTCCTCGCTCGTATTCGTGGAAGTGATAGCCAGTCTTCCGACCTCTTCGGCGACAACCGCAAATCCCCTTCCGGCATCACCTGCCCTGGCGGCCTCTATGGAGGCGTTAAGTGACAGGAGGTTTGTCTGGGAAGCTATATCCTGGATGATGTCGATTATCTTAAGAGAAGCTGCCACGGATTCGTTTATGATATCCGTTGACTTGACGATCTCAGCCTGTTTATCGGCAACACCGGTCATATCTTTGGTGGCCTGGTCAATGGTCAGGCTCATCTCCGACAGAGCCTGCGTGAGGTTGTTGACACTCTCGTTCATCTCTGTCTCGATCTCCTGATTTTTCTTGTCGGCCGTTATATCCAGTATCGATCCCGCAACGACTATCGGAGTGCCGTCGCTCTCTCTTACGGTATCGCCCAAGGCCCTGAACCACCTGTAAACGCCGTCTTTGCGCCTCAGTCTGTATTCCAGGTTAAACGGTGTGGATCCGGAATAATCGTTGACGTGCTTGTTGAAAGCATCCAGCGCCCTCTGCTTGTCTTCCGGATGAAGGCTGTCGCTCCAGGAATTGAGCACGTTCGGAAAATCATTCTCGTCCTTGTATCCGAGAAGACGCCTAAACTGCTGGCTCCACCAGAACGGATTGTTCGGATTGGACGGATCCCTGCCGATCACGTTCATGCTCCAGCTGCCCTCGGACAGCGTACTGTCTATGGCTTCATGGCGCTGGGTCTCTATTTCCAGCTGCTGTGACTTCTCCATCTGTTCCGTTATATCAACGAATATACCTATGAATATCTCAGGTGAACCCTTGGCATCTCTCGACAGATTGCCTGCTGCACGATACCACCTGTATTCTCCTGATTTTACGCGCAAGCGGTAATTGACGTCATACTTCTTGCGGTTGGTCTTGTCTGCAAGCGTTCCGCTGAACTCCGACAGTACCATGTCCTTGTCATCGGGATGGAGCTTGCTCGTCCACGCCTCCAGCGTGTCCGGAAAATCAGACCTGTCACGGTACCCGATCATCCGGCGGAATTCGTCGCTCCAGTCGATCTTGTTGATCTCGCCGCTTGCGGGATCAAAAAACATCGTCCACATACCCGAGTGTATTATCTCGTTGACCATGTTGAGCTTGCCGGTCTCGTCTTTGGCGTATTCCATTAACATTTCCGCTTTCTCGTTTATCCGACGGATGACCTCCTTGTCGCTTTCCGATGTGACATCACGTTCACTGAGCAGTTTCCCTCCGCCAAGGATATTGTCAAGACTCCCGTTGTCAATAGCCGTAAGCAGGGAATTGTTGGTTGTCTCCTTTTTGAAAAACATCGCGCTCCTCCTTTACACGATCCGGACAGGTTGTGCCGTAACAGGCATTTTTATTGATTTTACAATAACAACATACGCAAAATCAATCATATACGCGTATATTTTTGATTTTTTTCATATTTCGATCAGCGTATATGTATCACGCTTCTTTTTGGATTCATACAGCGCGCTGTCCGCGGTCCCGATCAGGTTGCTGACAAGCTCCGTTCCGTATGCGGCGCCAAAGCTCATGGTTATTCCGACTTCCGGGTGGTCCTTCAGGCTGATCTTCTGAAGCCGGGGCCGAAGCTTCGTCAGTTTGTTCTCCAGGTCGCCTCTTGAAATATCGAAAAATACCATCATGAACTCATCGCCGCCGTAGCGGATGACCACGTCCTCTTTTCTGACGGACTGTGTCAGTATCTGCGCGACCTGCTGGATCGCTTCATCACCGCACTGGTGGCCGGCAGTGTCATTTATTTCCTTGAACAGGTCGATATCGGCCATGACCACGGCCTTGCACGGTTCATAGATGAGCTTTTCGTCGAGGAACTTCCTGTTGCGGATCTTGGACAGACTGTCTGTATAGATCTCGGTTTCGAATTCGGAGATCTTCTTCTGCTGGGCCAGATTCTGCAGCTTGGCTTCCGTGGTATCCTGACAGCCGTATACGAGGTGCGTGATCTTTCCGTCTTCATCCCTGTCACCGACCATGAATATCCCTTCGAACCAGCGGTGGGCACTTTCGCTGTAGAATTCCTGGCTCGTCACTCCGTGTTCCTCGATGGCCGCAAGGATCCTGTTCTTATCAAGCCATTCATACAGTCCCGGGCGGAAGCTCTCGGCAACCGACGCGGCAACATTGTTTCTGAGAAACTGCAGTGCATCCGGATCCTTCGCGACCTTCTCGACATATTCGTTGGTGCTGATCATGCGGTAGCTCATGTCGCTCACATCGATAAACAGCGAAAAATTGAAGACCTTGCCGATGGCCTCGATGATCTTTAAATATTCCTCCAGCTCCTGCTGCGCAGTGATATCGCGGTAGCATCCCATGTAGATCTCAAGAGACCCGTCATCCGGACGTCTGATAAATCTTCCCGCACCGGTGACCCAAATGATGCTGCCGTCTTTCTTCTGCATGCGGTAGGTGGCGTGAGTGATATCCGGCAGATCGCGGTGGATCCTCACCGAATCCCAGAACAGCTTGACTATGGCATCCTTTTCTTCCGGAACAAGGGTCTTGACCCAGCTGTCAAATTCATCTGGCAGATCCTCCAGCCCGTCATAGCCCAGCATCTGCCTGGTCTCGTCATTGAACTCGAACCCGGTCATCTTCTCGTCCCTGTCAAAGGTGCAGAAATACATACCCGCTTTAAGCCCTTTGGCGAACATATCCTCTCTGTACTTGGCGATCCGGTATTTGCTGTTCGCCTCATCGATCCTCTTGTTGCACTCGGTCAGCACTTCGCGCATCTGCTCCGGGTATTCGGACACATCAAACAACGGCACCTCGTCGTCGACGATCGCGCTTGCTTCCGCGTTAAACTGGCCTATCCCGTTATCAATACTGTCCGCAAA
>JAILFA010000041.1 GCA_024687125.1 Lachnospiraceae bacterium | reverse complement strand
AGCCTGGCCGGTTCCTCCGTTCCTGTCGTGAAGCGACCGGAGAACAGTGCGATCTACGTATTCAATAAATACGGTGATGCTGTCTACACGACACATGTACAGGACGCCGGCAATGACCTGCCCCTGCCCCGGGGCGGCAAGATCGTCTTCCTGGGGGAGGCGGGCAGCAGCTTCGCCTTTCGCTGAAGTTACGGGAAGTATCGACCGTCTCTCGCACCCTGCGGTGCGGGAGACGGTTTTTATGTTTTTCCAGTTTTTTTCTATTTACTTTTTTTCTGTGGTTCTGTATAGTCATAGACAGATTCGATCTGTTCTGGCTCGTTCTATATGTGTTTATGTCTCTGTTGATTTAGTTTCAGTTGTAGCAGTGTCTGTTAAGCATTCTCTGTTCAAGCAGTGTCTGTTAAGAGATCTCTGTTCAAGCAGTATCTGGTAAGTAATCTCTGTTCAAAAAGTATCTGTTGAGTGTTCATTGTCCGAGCAGTTTCTGTTGAAACAGCAGTATTGAAAATCACAACTGGTGTTTCGGCACAGTTTCCCGATGAATGTGATCGCGGTTCAAAAACTATCGGGATGCGCTGAACCCTGATTTCCGGCGTTTACCGATAAGGATGTTGGTCGAGATGGTTTCATAGGGAGAAGAAGAGGAGGCGGAAATCAGAATTTCCCTATGTATTTGCATGCAGTCATAAATATATTGGGAAGTACAGAGAACAGCTGGCGGGGAAGTTCCCGATGAAAAGAGAGGGGATGCTGAATTTATATGGAATGGACGAAATGGGCAGACGCGCGGTACCCAGATGAAAGGAGGGGAGAGACTGATTTCATATGGAATGTGAGAAACGGGCAGACGCATGGTACCCCGATGAAATGAGACGAAACACTGGTTTTATATGGAACAGGCAAGATAGGGGGACTTCGGATGCCCCGATGAAAATGAAAGAGATGTCTTTTCATCGGGAAAACAGGAAGAAGGGACTTGTTCAGTACAGAAAGGAGGAGCGAAGAAAGGACGAAAAATGAGAAAAAGGAGGAGTGAAAAAGGAGAAAAAGGGAGTGAAGAAATATGAAAGAAGTATGAATGAAAAGATCGATGAAAATGCATCGACGAGAAGAATTGACAACCCAAAATCAGCAACGCAAGAAGAACAGGAATGAAAGAAGAACAGCAGCGCAAGAAGAACAACAACGAAGAAAGGAGCCACAATGAAACAAGGTAGTTTTCTGCATTCAGACTGCTCGGACGTATCAGATTCTGAAATGCCGGAGTGTGTAAGAAAAAGAAAGGAATATCTGGAAAAGATCATCAGGGACAAAGAAGCGGCGCTGGTGTCGCCACCGAAAGGCCATCTGAGAGCCGTTGAGAACAAAGGGTATCATGAGTATTATCTGAGGATGAGCCCTGGAGATCCGAATGGCAGGTACATGACCAGACAGGAAAGAGGGATCGCGAAACAACTCGCGCAGAGGGACTATGACGCGAAATTGCTGAAAGCAGCCAAAAAGGAGTGTTTTGCGGCAGCGAATTACCTGCGAGTGATTGAGAACAACAGTATTACCGAACTGTATGAGGGGCTGAGCGAGGGGAGAAGAGCGCTGGTCGAGCCGATCAGGCTGCCGGATGCCGAATTCATCAAGTTCTGGCTCTCAGAAGAATATGAGCCTTTTGGATTTGAAGAGGGCGCTTCGGAGTATTACTCTGACAGCGGCCTGAGGGTACGTTCCAAGTCGGAGATCATTATTGCCAATCTGCTGGAAAAGTATAAGGTTCCGTATAAGTATGAATGTCCGCTGAAATTGGATAAATGGGGGACAGTACGGCCGGACTTTACATGTCTCAACGTCAGGACCAGAAAAGAGTATCTGTGGGAGCATCTGGGGATGATGGATAATGATGAATACGCAAACAAGAATATCGCGAAGATCAACGCGTATGGAGAGAATGGCTACCATGCGGGAAACTGTCTGATCCTGACATTTGAAACCTCCCAGAAACCGATCAATTCGAATATCATCAAATCAGTCATTCGCAGCTGTCTGCTATAGTGAAATCATTGTGGAGAAACCGGCCTGGATATGGTATACTCTAATATTGGAGATTTTTCGACTGATCAGGGAAATCTGTGCAGGATCAGGTAAGGATAACATAGAAGGATGAGAGTATTCAGGATCACAAAAGAAGCCGCGCCGATGTTTGCGGAGTTTATTCCGGAATATGTCCTGACCAGGATCGACAAGCCCGGTTTTCATACCACCGGCGAGGCGGTCACCGACGGGGACATGTATTACGCGGCGGGCTTCCTGCAGTACTACGACGGGGAGATGTGTGAGCAGGACTCCGTGCGTCTGCTCTACATCTATGTGCCGGAGGACGAACGCGGTGAAGGCAATGCCTGGTCGCTTCTGCATGAGATGGACGGACGCCTTAAGGAAAAAGGGATCGGACGGGCGGAGATCTGGCTTTCCGGGGAGCAGAGAGAACTCCTGGAGGGTTACTTTGTCTGCAGGGGATATGCCGTACAGAAGGACAGCATGCCGCTGATCCGGACGACGCTTTCGGATCTTAAGTCCGAAACACTCCTCAAGGTCCCCGTGTCCGCGGGGGTCCGCACGCTGGCTGAAATGCCGCGCAAGGAGGTTCAGCGGATCCTTGAGCAGATCCCGGAAGAGCAGCTTGCCACGGTGGGAGTCCGTGCGGACGGACGCATCGACACACCGACAAAGAAGCTCAGTCTGGTGTACCATGATCAGGACGGCGACGGTGTTCTCATGGCTTCCCCCATGCCGGAAGGCGGTATCCTGATCAGGTGCCTGAGGTGCTTCGGAAAGAACACGGCCAAGGTGTCTGGAATGCTTCTTTCCGCCGCCTGGCGCAGACTGGACGGATCGATCCCGTCCGACACACCGGTCTATATCTACAATATCGATGACAGGGCGGTCAGACTGCTGGACAAGACAGCACCTGATGCGGAGATTTCAGAAGTATGGAGAGGAGTAAAAATGCTATGATCTCACACGCGCTGCAGTCCGTCAAAAAGAAGATGCTGTCACAGGACCGGGAGGAAAAACAGCAGGTTAAGCCCGGCGTGGAAGAATTCATGCAGCAGGAAGAGCTCAAGGACGGTGTCCACGTTGAAGATCAGGCGTCAGTCATGAACTACACGGATATGGCACAGCGCCTTCAGTCGGGCGATTACGACCGTTCCGCCCTGCTGAAATGGAAACGCCGTAATTCGGCGGGTATGGATGAGGTCATCAACAGCACCAAGATCCTCGGAAGACTGCTGGACTCCCCGGCGAGTGCCGACGGAGCAGACGCGACGATCGACAATATCCGCGCGCTTTACCGCAATGTCGCAGCGGCCTGTCAGACGTATATCAACACGCACGAGCCGAAGTCCAAAGAGGGCAAGGCCAGACTGGATATGGTGCAGAAGATCCTGGAGCACACGGTTACGGACTCCAGGGATCTGGAGATGAACATTGAGATCTATCACCGGGAAGGGGCGCAGGAAGGTGCTACCTGGAACCAGGTGCTGCTGACCGGTCACCGGATGAAGGTCCATCTTCACGGCAAGACCCGGCTCTCCGGCGGCACTGGGCTCGGTACTTCGGACATGGTGATCCTGCATGAACAGGACAGAAAGTACTTCGTCAAGTCCAAGGATACTGTTGTGGAACCGGACACCAACGCCGTTGCCGCACATGTCCTGCATAAGTATCAGAGGGAGATGACGGAGATCGAAAAGGGTGCGGACGGTGATTTCGGCAATCTGTCTGAGGATAAAAAGGCGCAGGAGCTTCGGACGAGACAGATCAAGCTCGGCCTGTTCGCTAAGATCAGAACGCAGGTGATGCCTACGGATCCGAGTGAGATTAGCGCTCTGTCCGGCGCCGGTGCCACTACCTGCAGCACGATTCGGAAAGACTTCAAACTGACCAAAGAGGAGGACGCGGTTCTCGAAGAGCTTGTCGAGGATCTTTCGAAAACAGCACTTTCCGCATCGATGTGCAGGAACGCCGGGCTCGCCGTCGGTGAGGAGATATCGAAGAGAAACGAAGCGACCACGGTCATGGCGGATCTGCTGGGAGTGTCGGACATCATGATGAAAAGCCAGCGGGTGACGCTCGATATCGACGGGCGCAAGATCGAAGGCCTGCGGATGGAGGAGGTCAAAGGCAAGGCGATCCGTGATGCGCTCGGCACACCGGAAGTCATCGGGAAAACACCCAGGTATACGCCCGAAGCGGTCAGGTCGCTGATGAAGATGCAGATCTTTGATATTATCTGCGGTCAGGTGGACAGGAATCTTGGAAACTACATGGTGGAGACAACCTTTGATGAAGAGAAGAAGACCATCCTCGTCGATCATGTGGTCGGCATTGACAACGATATGGCGTTCGGCGTACTGAGCTATGAGGATCTGGTCAAGGGGACGGGGCCGTCGCATAAAGTAACGGAGAGAAAACACAGAAACATCGAAGATAAGAATGGCAATATTCTCATAAAAGCGATCGACAGTGAGTTTGCCGAAAGAATACTCGCGCTGACGCCTGCTGTTCTGGAAGTCACGATGGGCAAGATGCTGACCACGGAGGAGAGGGCCGCGCTGGCGGACAGACTCAAGGGCGTGCAGCAGGTGATCCTGCGCATGAAAAAGCAGGAAGAGGAGAATTCCGGCGGAAAAAAGCTGTTCCTGAGCAGTACAAAGGACTGGGAGGACTTCTATCAGGGCATGATCGCGGAATTTGCCGGGTATCAGAAACAGTCAGATGATCTGCTCGCTGATCTGTCAAAAGCTGCCACACCGGAGGAAAAGGCCGCGATTCAGAAGAAACGCGGCGTATTGCGAGATAAGCAGCGTTCGATGTGCTCTTCGAACTATTTTCAGGAGCCGCTTCTCGCGGATGAGGGAATGCACAGCTTTATCGAGGGCATGAGATATGGCGAATACAGGGACAAGGTGCTGGCTGAGAAGAAATTAGAGGCCGAAACTATGCAGGCGGTGATGGAACTGTTCGCCGAGGAAGAAAAGACACAACAGGAACAGTAGTGTAGAAATACCTGATATGATAATACGGAAGAACGATCTACAGGACGGGGGACCGCAATGGACGCGGAAATGATGCCTGCCGCATATGGCGGGGCATACGGACTCATCCATACGAACGATAACTGCGTGGGGTGCAACAAATGCATTGCCACCTGCAGCTGTGTCGGCGCGTGTGTATCGACCGATGCGGATGAGAACGGAAGATCGAGGATCGTGGTGGATCCTGATCGCTGCATTGCCTGCGGTGCTTGCTTTGACGTCTGCGAGCACAATGCCAGGGAGTATTCCGATGACACGGAGCGGTTTTTCAGCGATCTTGCGAGGGGAGAAAAGATATCGATCCTCATCGCACCGGCTTTTAAAGCGAACTACCCGGAGGAGTATGAAAGCGTTCTGGGAGGCCTGAAAAAGTGCGGGGTCAACCGCATGATCAATGTCTCCTTCGGCGCGGATATCACGACCTGGGGCTACATCAATTATATTCAGAAGTATGGGTTTAAGGGCGGGATCTCGCAGCCCTGCCCGGCGGTCGTCACCTTTATCGAGAAATACCATCCCGAGCTCCTCCCGAAGCTCATCCCGGTGCAGAGCCCGCTCATGTGCGCGGCGATCTATGCGAAAAAGGAGATGGGCGTCACCGATAAGCTCGCTTTTATCAGTCCCTGCATCGCCAAGAAGCTGGAGATCGATGATCCGAACAATCACGGCCATGTTTCCTACAATGTGACCTTTTCCCATCTGATGAAGTATATCCGTGATCACGGGATCCGCGGAGAGGCGGCATCGGATGAGGTTGAATACGGACTGGGTTCGTATTATCCGACGCCGGGCGGACTCATGGAAAATGTGAAGTGGCTGCTCGGTGAGGAGACCTTTGTCCGTGAGATCTGCGGGGAAAAGCGGCTGTACCGCTACCTCAGAGAAAGCGCCGGCTCGATCGCGGCGGGGAATACCCCGTTCCTGCTGTATGATGCCTTAAACTGCGAAAACGGCTGTATCTGCGGAACGGCTGTCGATCCGCTGACATGCGACGGTGACCGGGCGCTCAATAACCTGCTCAGGATCCGCGAAGGAGTCAAGACGGATGCAAAAGGTGCCTGGGCGAGAAATCTGACGCCTCAGGAGCGCCTGGAACAGCTCAATGAACAGTTTGCGGGGCTGGAGCTTACTGATTATATCCGGGAATATACCGACCGTTCCGAAAAATGCAGGAATCTGGTCCCGACGGAAGAGGAACTGGACAAGGTCTTTCACTCCATGCGCAAGGATACGGAGGAGTCCCGCAGAGTCAACTGCTCCTCGTGCGGCTATGAGACCTGCCAGGAGATGGCGTGCGCGATCTTCAACGGCTTCAATCACCGTGATAACTGCGTCTACTATCTCAAGCGCGAGGTTGAGGATGAAAAGGAGCAGCTTCTCTACAAAGCGACGCACGATGATGCACTGGGGATCTGGAACCGGCAGTCCGCGATCCAGCTCCTGCAGGAGATGGGCGGGGCACAGCCTGCCTATTCCGTTGTGATCGCAGATATCAACGGCTTTAAGAGCATCAACGCGACCTATGGACATGCGGTCACGGACGGATTCCTCAGGATCCTGGTGGGGCGTCTCAAGGAGCGGGTCGAATCGCAGGGGGTTCCCATCGTCCGCTACGGCGGCGACGAATTCCTGTTCCTGATCCCGGGGTATTTTGCGGAGATCAGCAGCAGGATCGTGACGGATATCCAGCGGGCCTTTATCGAGCCCATGTATATCGATCACAACCATCTGACCATGAATGTCAGTATCGGACTCGCCTGGTCGGATGAGCATACGGATGCCGAGGAACTGATCCTTCACGCGGAAGCGGCGATGAACGAGGCAAAGAACCGCGGCAGGAACAGGATCGCCCTGTATGCCGAGGAACTCAAGGAAAAGGCCAGGCAGGAAAAGCGCATTGGGGAAAAGGTCAAGGAGGCTCTCGATAACGACGGCTTCCACCTGCTCTATCAGCCGCAGATCGAGTCCAGGACAAAGCAGACCAGCGGATTTGAGGCACTGGTGCGCATGAAGGAGCCCGGCCTCTATCCCGGCAGGTTCATTCCGATCGCCGAGCGCAACGGCTGGATCTGGCGGATCCGTCTGCTGATGGACGATTTCGGGACAGGCTATTCCTCCCTCGGCTATCTGACCTATATCCCGGCGGATATCATCAAACTCGACAAATCTCTTGTAGACAATTATCTCACGGAGGGCAAGGAGAGCTTTATCGACAATGTCATCCGCCTGGTCCATGATCTCGGGAAAAAGATGATCGTCGAGGGTGTAGAAAAGAGGAGGCAGTTTGAACGCCTGAGGGATTTCGGAGCAGATATGATCCAGGGCTATTATTTCAGCAGACCCATTCCGCCGGATGAGGCGATCCGGTTCAAGGCACTGTAGAAACACTGTTTCATGCGCACAGGGGGCGGCGCGGAAAGGACGGGAAAGAATGGAATACTATGTCAACGCAGCAGCAAAGTGTGACGGGGACGGCAGCAGGGAAAGACCCTATCGGTACATCAATGATGCCGCCAAAGTCGCCGGGGCCGGGGATGAAGTCATCGTCGCACCCGGCATCTACCGCGAGTATGTAAACCCTGTCCACGGCGGAACAAAGGAGGCACCCGTCGTCTACCGTTCAGAGAAGCCTCTGGGTGCGGTCATCACCGGTGCAGAGCTCCTGACGGGCTGGAAGAAGTACAAGGGCCAGGTCTGGACGACCAGTGTGGACAACGGCATCTTCGGTGCCTATCATCCCTATACTGCCTTTGTATACGGGGACTGGTATTTTTCCGATATCATACGGCATACGGGATCGATCTTTTTGAACGATCTGGCCATGTATGAGGTCATGAGCCTCAAGGAGTGCATGAGCGCCGCTGCGGATGAATTCGCCTGGAACGCCGAGGAGTCGAAGTTCAAATGGTATACGGAGCAGGATGGGAATCGGACGGTCTTCTACGCGAACTTCCGCGGCAAGGATCCGAATAAGGAAAAGGTCGAGTTCACGGTTCGGCGCAACTGCTTCATGCCGGAAAAAGAGCATGTGGATTACATCACGGTCAGAGGCTTTAACATCAACAAAGCCGCGACGACCTGGGCGCCGCCCGCCGCCTATCAGGACGGCATGATCGGCCCGCACTGGAGCATGGGCTGGATCATCGAGGACTGCGAGGTGTACGGCAGCCGCTGCGTGGGCATCTCCCTCGGCAAATACCTGGATCCCGAAAATGATATGTATTTCACCACGAAATGGGTCAAGAGCCCGACGCAGATGGAGAGAGACGCTGTGTGCCGCGGCCAGTATCACGGCTGGAAAAAGGAGAGGATCGGTCACCACATCGTGCGCCGCTGCAATATCCACCACTGCGAGCAGGGCGGCATCGTGGGACGCATGGGCGGCGTATTCTCCGTCATCGAGGACAACCATATCCATCATATCTGCAATTCGTCGCAGCTTCGCGGCGCGGAGACCGCGGGGATCAAGCTGCACGCGGCGATCGACGTGACCATCCGCCGCAACCATATCCATCACAGTATCATCGGCGTGTGGCTGGACTGGGAGGCCCAGGGCGCACGGGTCAGTCAGAACTTCATGCACGACAATCACCGGCCGGCGGGGGTCAAGACGGTCAACGGCATCATGTTCAACGCCGATGTCTTTGTCGAGGTGGGACACGGCCCCACGCTGATCGACAATAATCTGCTTCTGTCCAAGGTTTCCGTGACCATCCCGAGCGAAGGGATCGCCTGCGTACACAACCTGTTCCTCGGCTCCTTCAGCCTGATCAATTCCGGTGTAGACAGCGAGGTCAACGGGCAGAGAGAGCCGCGCTATACACCGTATCACATCCGCCACAGGACCGAGGTCGCGGGCTTCATGACGATCCTTCACGGGGATGACCGCATCTACAACAATATCTTTATCCAGCACTATAAGATCGAGGATAAAAAGAAGACGCCAAAAGATGCCGACTACATGGGCGTCGGAACAAAGTGCTTCGATATCTTCCCGACCTATGAGGAGTGGATCAAACTATTCAAGACAGGCAAGCGTCCCGACATGGGCGCGCTCGCCAACGCGCATTTCGGCCATCTGCCCGTATGGATCAAAGGGAACGCGTATTTCAGCGGTGCGAACATGTTCAAAAAAGAGAAAGAAAAGTATGTAGACAAGACACATAAGATCCGTGCCGAGGTTGTAGAAAAGAACGGCGAATACACCTTTGAGACCAATGTGTACACATACCTTAAGGACTTCTGCTGCGGCATGATCACGAGCGATGTCCTCGGCAAAGCGTTCGAGCCGGAACAGCGATTTGAGTCGCCCGACGGGACGGAGATCATCTTTAACCGGGATTATTTCGGGGATCACAGAGGGACCGGCGTGCTTCCCGGACCGTTCGCAAAGGGCGCTTCCAGGGGGATCTACCGGGTATGAAAAAGCAGGATCAGACAGCACTGTTCCCTATCCCGGGAAATAAGAAGATCCGTGTGATCATCGACACGGATGCCGCCTGTGAGGCCGATGACCCTTTCGCAATCGTACAGGCGCTGCTTTCTCCGAAGCTGATCGTCAGAGGGATCGCGGCGGAGCATTTCGCGCAGGAGGGCTCCATGGAGCTTTCCTATGCGGAGATCCGTACGATCCTGGATGCGATGGAGATGGATGTACGTGCGCTCAGGGGCCAGAAGGGGCCTCTTTCGGAGGACTCCGAGGCATCAGAGGCCGTGTCGTTTCTCATCGAGGAGGCCATGGCTGAAGATGAGCGGCCGCTGTTTGTCCTGTGCCAGGGGGCGATCACCAATGTGGCCATGGCTCTTAAGAAGGAGCCCGGGATCCGGGACAGGATGACTGTCATCTGGATCGGCACGCATGGTACTGCCTACGGAACACCGCCCTTCCGAGAGTTCAACGCGGGCAATGACGTGGAAGCGGCGAACCTCGTCCTTTCGAGCGGCTGCTCTCTGTGGCTCGTCCCCTCCTATGTCTACACAACGGTCCATATCGGGATCGCGGAGATCGCAAGGCGCATCCGCCCCTGCGGCAGGATCGGCGAGCACCTGTATGCACAGCTGATGGAGTATAATCACACACCGGGTGCCTGGTGGACACAGGGGGAGAGCTGGTCGCTCGGAGATTCTCCCGCGATCGCGATCGCTATAAATCCCGGCTGCGGACGTTTTGAGACCGCGTGCGCACCGCATGTGGAGGAGGATACCGCCTCGACGCCGTGCCCTGAAAACCCGCAGATAAGGATCTACAGAGACGTGGATTCCAGGTATATCCTGGAAGATCTGATCGCGAAACTGGAACTGTTCACAGAGACGTAGGTAAGAAAGTTTAGGGCATGCATCTATGAAGAGATCGCTCCGAAAGAAACTAAGCATTGTCATCGTCGTTCTGATGCTGGTCACGATCCTGTTTTTCATCGTGTCTACCATCGTCATGAGCCAGAATATCCTGAATTCCGATTCGAACAGTATTCTGCAGCTTTCCGCGAGGTATTACGCGTGTGAACTGCAGAAGGACCCGTTCGCCGGCCCGGAGAGAGGATATGACACGGAAAAACTCCGCGAGTACGTTGCCTCACTCGACATCTACGGGACCGGTAACGCCTTCCTGATGACAGAGGACGGCGATCTGATCTATCAGGAACAATACCCGAACGGGATCTCCGCAGAAGAGATGTCGGCCGATGAAAGAGAGTATTTTCAGTGGATCCTCGGGATGGAACGGGACACGGTTCACCTGCAGAAGAGAACGCCGGACAACCTGCTCGGCAAGGTCATCCTGGAGGACCTTGAAAACGGACTGGTATTCTGCATTGCCGTCCCGCGGCTGATCATCTCCACACCCTTAAGAAGGCTGTTCGGTTATATGCTCACCTCCTCCCTGGTGATCCTGGTCCTCTCTATTCTCGCCGGCGTTCTGTGGGTGCGGTCGATCGTGCGGCCGCTGACGAGGATGACGGAGGTCGCCGATCATTACGCATCCGGCGATTATCACGAAAAAATGGAGGTCGAACGGCAGGATGAGGTCGGCCGTCTCTCCAGGAGTCTGCAGACGATGTCTGAGTCATTGATGCATCAGATCGAGATCGCTGATTCCGCGAACCGGGCGAAATCCGCTTTTCTTTCCAATATGTCACATGAGATCCGGACCCCGATCACTGCGGTCCTGGGCTTCAACGAGATGATCCTGCGTGAAGCGGATGACAAGGACATCCTTCTGTACGCGGAAAACGTCAAAGCCTCCGGCAATGTCCTGCTGGGGCTGATCAACGATGTTCTCGATTTTTCCAAGATTGAGGCGGGAAAGCTCGAGATCATCCCCGTTGATTACGATCTGTCATCCATGCTCAACGATCTGGTGAACATGGTGCGTGTCCGTGCTGAAGAAAAGGGGCTTTCCCTGATGCTTGATTTTGACCGTCAGATCCCCAGGATCCTGAACGGTGATGAGGTCCGCATCAAGCAGATCATCACGAATATCCTGACCAATGCCGTCAAATACACCGAACAGGGGTCTGTCTCATTTACTGTCGGATATGAGGATATTGAAGAGGAGCCCGGGGAGGTGATGCTGCATGTCACTGTCAGCGATACCGGGATCGGGATCCGTGAAGAGGACATCAGGCGCATCTTCTCGGAGTTTGAACGTGTTGATGAAAAACGCAACCGGAGCATCGAGGGAACCGGTCTGGGGATGAGCATCACCCAGAGTCTTCTGAAGATGATGGGTTCTTCCCTCAAGGTGGAGAGCATTTACGGCGCAGGCTCGGTGTTCTCGTTTGTACTCAGACAGAAGGTGGTCAAACGGGATCCGCTCGGGGATTACCAGGCGTCCTACACGAAGAGTATCAATGGGAGGGAACGGTATCAGAGCAGGTTTACCGCCAGGAATGCCCGCATTCTCATGGTCGATGACAATGTCACGAATCTGCTGGTGTTCAGGAGCCTCGTCAAGCAGACGCTGGTTAAGGTGGATACTGCGGAGAGCGGAGACGATGCTCTGAGCATGTGCGGCGATGAAAAGTACGACATCATCTTCCTCGATCACATGATGCCGCACAAGGATGGGATCGAAACCCTGCATGAGCTTAAGGAGATGAAGGATTCTCCCAACGCGGACACGCCGATCATCTCGCTGACAGCCAACGCTGTGTCAGGGGCCCGCGAGGTGTATATCCGCGAGGGCTTTTCGGATTACCTCACCAAGCCGATCGACCCGGAAAAGCTCGAGGAGATGATGATGGCGTATCTCCCGAAGGATAAGATCGACGAACCCGGAAAGGGGGTCGTGATCGAGTTTGCCGCTTCGCAGGGCAGGGCCGAAAGCGGCCGGACGGCCGGGCTTTCCGCTCTGATGAATCAGGGGTATATCGATCTGCAGGGCGGGATCAGTCACTGCGGCTCCAAGGAAATCTACATGGAGATCCTTGGGTCATTCTATGAGCAGATCGATGAGACGAGTGAGGCGCTGAACCGCTTCCTGCGTGAGGATGATATTGAAAACTATGTGATCAAGGTCCATGCCGTCAAGAGTACTTCAAGGACGATCGGCGCGGATGCTCTCGGGGAGAGGGCGGCGCTTCTCGAACGGGCGGGCAGGGACGGTGATCGTCAGTATATCACCGCGAATCATGAGGCGTTCCTGGCCGAATACAGAAAAGTCCGCCGGATCCTCGCCAAGGTCTTTGATCCGGCGGATTAAGGGATCTTTGGTAATACAGGCGCTTCAGATCACGCCGGTCAGGCGTTTGCAGAGCTGGACGAGATCGTAGCGCACGCCCTCGCGGCTTCTCCAGCCGCGTCCGGACCATTCCTCACCCGAGAGATCGTCGCCGCCATAGATCAGCGCGCCGTAGGAGAAACCGCGGAACTGCGCGACCGCGATGCATCCGGCCTGCTCCATCTCTACGATCTTTGCTCCTTCTGCTTTTCTTTTCTCGATGCGGTCTGGCGTCTCCCGGAAGAGCGCGTCCGTGGTCCAGGTGATCCCGCGCAGATACGGCACGTTTTCGCTCTCCAGCTGCCCGATGATCCTGTCGGTCACAGCCCTGTCGGTGTAAACGATCCTCGCGGGAGGCAGATACTGATAGGAAAAGCCCTCATCGCGGATCGCACCGTCGACCACCAGGAGCTGCCCGACTTCGATCGTCCGGTCGAGTACGCCTCCGCCGCCGCAGAACATGACTCTGCGGATCCCCATGGCGTGAAAGAGGTCCAGATTTCCGCCGCAGGCCGGACATCCGATCTGTCCGAGTGTCAGAAGCACGTCCGGTGTGTCTTCAAAGCGGTAGATCAGCACAGGGTTCTCGCCGCCGATCGTGAGGGCGTGGCTGATCTGCCCGTTTTTCAGCAGCTTTTCTACAACCTCCGGGAAAAAGGTGATCACGAGTCTGTCCGTGTCAAATTTCTGATCCGCGAAATTCTCCGGGTTCAGCTTTGCGACCGGTTCATCGTCGTATTCCAGAACGGGGTATTCGTTTGTGCTCAGCATGGCGTCTCCTTTCATGATAGGAATGATCTAATATTATATCACGGGATGTTTTCGTGGTATAATCATAAATGCTTTTATTTCCACAGTCAGTATTCCACGAGAGGAGAGAATCATGAACGAGAGAAGACCCGAAAATATGACACGGATCACAAACGCCGAGCTGGCGGATGCTTTCATCGCGGAGCAGATCACGGCACTGAAGGAGCAGATCGGTGATAAAAAGGTGCTCCTTGCCCTCTCTGGCGGTGTGGATTCGTCGGTGGTCGCAGCCATGCTCATCAAGGCCGTCGGCGACCAGCTCACCTGCGTACATGTCAATCACGGCCTGCTGCGCAAAGGCGAGGCGGAGCAGGTGATCTCCGTATTCCGTGATCAGATGAAGGCCAACCTCGTCTATGTGGACGCCACGGACCGATTCCTCGACAAGCTGGCAGGCGTGACGGATCCCGAGACCAAGCGCAAGATCATCGGCGGTGAGTTCATTGAGGTGTTCGCCGAGGAGGCGCGCAAGCTTGACGGCATTGAGTTCCTGGCACAGGGGACGATCTGGCCGGATATCCTCGAGAGCGAAAAAGGCATCAAGGCGCATCACAATGCCGGTGGCCTTCCGGAGGATATGAACTTTGAACTGGTGGAGCCCGTCAAGATCCTGTTCAAGGACGAAGTACGTATCGTCGGTGAGCGTCTGGGACTTCCCGCCGGCATGGTCTATCGTCAGCCGTTCCCGGGACCCGGACTCGGCGTGCGCTGCCCCGGTGCCATCACCAGAGAGCGGCTCGCGGCAGTGCGTGAAGCGGACGCGATCCTGCGTGAGGAGTTCGCCGCGCATGGCCTGGAGGGAAAGGTGTGGCAGTACTTCACGGTCGTGCCAGATTTCAAGTCCACCGGTATCCGGGACGGCAGGCGTGTGTTCGAGTGGCCGGTCATCATTCGTGCCGTCAACACCCGTGACGCGATGACGGCAGAAGTGGAGAATATCCCGTTCGACCTGATGCAGAAGCTCGTTTCCCGTATCACGAGCGAGGTACCTGGCGTCAACAGAGTCCTC
>JAILFA010000129.1 GCA_024687125.1 Lachnospiraceae bacterium | reverse complement strand
CTGCCCATTCCATAGTATCCATAGGCATACATCGCCGGAGTCCCGAGATCCAGATTCCAGAGATATGTGTTCAGACCGTCAGAAAACGCATTTCGAAAATTATAAAGAAAGGGAAGCATCTGGTTATCGATGTCATCCGCCAGATGATAAAAACCCTTACCCTGTATCGTCGGATACAGAACAGGCAGGAAAACCGTCAGAAAACATACCGCAAAAAAGATCCACCGGTCGCTTCCTTCAAGATGTGTAAAGAACCCTTTACCGGGAACCTTCTTTTTCCTGTCTTCCGTCACGGTTCTTTCAGGACTCCTGCTGTCCCTGCGCCGCAGCCTCGTCTTTTCCGCCCAGCGCCTCCCGCAAGGTCCGCCACCCCAGTACCGCACATTTTACACGCGCGGGCATATGGGACACATCCTGCAGCGCCGCAGCTTCCTCGAGCGTCTCAAGATCCTCTTCGCTTGCTTCTCCCTTGATCATCCCCATAAACCTGCCGGCCAGAGAAAGCGCCTCCTCTCTGGTCTTCCCGATGATGTCATCGATCATCATGTCCACGGAAGCCTGCGAGATCGCACAACCGGAGCCCTGAAAAGCGGCGTCCTCGATGATACCGTCCTTCTCCCTGAGCTGCAATGTGATATCATCCCCGCAGCTGGGATTGACACCGCGAAGCTCGATCGTCGGATCTTCGATCGTCCGCTTATGAGACGGGTGCAGATTGTGTTCGTTGACGATCTCCCGGTATAACTGCTTAAGCTCCATATCCCATGACCTCCCGGACGCCGGCGAGTTTTTCCGCGAATCGGTCGACCTCCTCTTCCGTGTTGTAGAAATATAACGAGGCGCGGGCCGTCGATCCGACTCCGAGGAACTGCATCAGCGGCTGCGCACAGTGGTGTCCCGCACGGATACAGATCCCGTCCTCGTTAAGGACCGAAGAAAGATCGTGCGGATGCACCCCTTCCATCGTAAAGGTGACGATCCCCGAGTGCTTTGCGGGATCCGGAGATCCGTAGATGTGTATATACGGAAGCTTTGACAGTTTCTCCATCAGACGCGCCGTCAGTGCTTCTTCCTGCTTTTGGATCAGGTCATATCCAACGCGGTCCCGCAGATATTCCACAGCGGCGCCAAGACCCGCCGCGCCGGCTCCGTTAACGGTTCCCGCCTCAAACTTGTGAGGAAGCTCCGCCCAGGTCGCCTCCGTGCGGGTCACATATTCGATCATCTCCCCGCCGGTCAGAAACGGCGGCATTTGATCCAGAAGCTTCTTTTTTCCATACAGAGCGCCGATCCCCATCGGAGCAAGCATCTTGTGCCCGGAAAACGCGTAGAAATCCGCGTCAAGCGCGCGTACATCCACGGGGATATGCGGAACTGCCTGCGCACCGTCCACAACCGCCACAGCGTCGACTTCATGCGCGCGGCGAATGATCTTTTCCACCGGATTGGTCACACCGAACACATTGGAGACATGTCCCACAGCGACCAGTTTCGCTGCCGGCCCGATCTTTCTTTCGATCTCCTCATCCGAAAGAACACCTTCCATGTCCGGCTCCATCCACACAAGACGGGCCCCGGTCTTCGACGCGACCATCTGCCAGGGCAGGATATTGGAATGATGCTCCATCACGGTAACAACGATCTCATCTCCCGCGGACAGATGAGAAAGACCGTAGCTGTATGCCACAAGGTTCAGCGATTCTGTCGTATTTCTGGTAAAGATGATCTCTTCCGCCGCGGACGCGCCGATCAGTCCCGCCGCCGCGGCACGTGCAGCCTCATAGCGCCCGGTCGCTTCCGTGCTCCAGTCATAGAGCCCCCGGAGCGGATTGGCATTGGCTTCCCGGTAAAAGGCTTCGACGGCGGAAAGTACCTGCTCCGGCCGCTGCGAAGTCGCCGCATTGTCAAAATACACCACCTGAGGATGGTCCGTCAGAATACGGAAGTCCCCTCTGATCTCCTGTATTGATCTATCCATGAATGATCACCCGATCTCCCTTTCGATCCACTGCTCAACCTCCCAGCGAAGCCTACCCTCCGGAATCCTGGAAGCTACGGATTTCAGACGCGCCTGAACGATCAGCCGCCGAGCCTGCTCTTTGCTGTATCCGCGGGAACACATGTAGAAAACCATATCTTCCGACAGCTGCCCGACAGTGGCTCCGTGGCGGCCGTCCACCGATTCCTCCGCACACAGGATCACCGGAACCGACCGGTTCTCAACATCCGGAGACAAAAGCAGAGTGTCCTCCTGCTCATCTCCCACGGAATCGGAGGAACCCGTCAGAAAATCGATGGTACCCCGCAGCGTTTTTTTCGCCCGGTCAGCGAGAACTCCCCGGAAGATCATCCGGGAATCGGTCTGCTTTCCCTGATGCGCGGCGACAGCGTTGATATCAAGTTCGGCATCCCCGCGGACATAGTATCCGGTCTCGCTGTCAAAGGATGACGCTTCACCGGCCAGCGTACATTTTGCTCCCAGATGCCCGCCGCTTCCGCCGAGACACAGCGTCGTGAGTCTGACGCACGCCCTTTCCGCACACACAGCGCCGATATCTTCGAAGTGCCGGATCGTGGAACCCAGACGCTGTACCGGGATCAGATGCACCTTTGCATCCTGCGCGGCACGGATCCTGACAGAAATGCCGGTAAGTCCCTTTGCTGCGGCACAGCCGGCCTCCTCACCGGAAATATCGAGGATCACAGTGACATCACTTCCTTCTCCCGCCTCAACGCAGAGCGCATGAAGCTGTGCTCTGCCGCCGGCAGCTTTTACAGGAAGATAAACGGTCTCTCCGGAGGATCCCGCGGGTACACCCAGCACCCAGGGCCTGACGCCGGCTTCCTGAAAAAGTCTGTCTGCAGCATCGCCCATACCGCCGGCGATCTTTGCAAAGCCGTCTGTTTCTGCCTCCCGTATCTCTCGGATCGAAAGTCCGCCGGCCGGCAGAAGTCCCTTCCATGCGCTGTCATCCGCGGGAGCGATCCCGCCCGGTACCTCCAGAATGCTGTCATTGACGCGAAGAAAACGATATGTCGGTGACGGCAGAGTATTGACCTGTATAGCATTCATGATATTCGCTTAACCCCCCGACATCTCCAGTTTGATCAGATTGTTCATCTCTACGGCATACTCCAGCGGCAGCTCCTTGGATACCGAATCCGCAAATCCGGATACGATCATCGCCCTCGCGTCTGCCTCAGGGATGCCCCTGCTCATCAGATAAAAAACCGCTTCGTCGCTGATCCTGCCGATCCTGGCCTCGTGTCCGATGTCCGCGTCATTGGTGCGGATATCCATCGCCGGGATCGTGTCCGAACGCGACCGGGAATCCAGCATCAGGGAATCGCAGGAGATCGACGCCTTTGCCCGTCTCGCGTTCTTCCCGACGATCACACTGGAACGGTAAGTGCCGATGCCGCCGTCCTTGGCGATGGATTTGGAAGAGATCACGCAGGAAGTGTCCTCTCCCTGCATCACGACCTTGGCACCGGTATCCAGGTTCTGTCCGGCACCGGAAAATGTGATCCCCGTATATTCCATCCGGGAACGGTCGCCTTTGAGGATCGTGGACGGATACAGGAACGACACGGCACTCCCGAAGGAGCCGGAGACCCATTCCATCACGCCGTCTTCCTCAACGATCGCCCGCTTGGTGTTCAGATTGTACATGTTCTTGGACCAGTTTTCGATCGTCGAATAGCGAAGCCTCGCCTTTTTCGCGACATACAGCTCAACACAGCCCGCATGGAGATTCGCCACGTTGTATTTCGGCGCGGAACAGCCTTCGATGAAATGAAGATCCGCCCCTTCATCGACGATGATCAGCGTGTGCTCAAACTGACCGGCCCCTTTGGCATTGAGCCGGAAATACGACTGCAGCGGAATCTCCACTTTGACTCCTTTAGGCACGTAGACAAACGATCCGCCGGACCAGACAGCGCCGTGCAACGCCGCAAATTTGTGATCTGTCGGCGGTACGAGATGCATGAAGTGCTCACGGATCATCTCCGCGTACTCGCCTCGGATCGCGCTCTCCAGATCGGTATAGACCACTCCCTGGGCGGCGACTTCCTCACGGACATTATGATAGACGAGCTCCGAATCATACTGGGCACCGACACCGGCCAGGCTCTCCCTCTCCGCCTGCGGAATCCCCAGACGCTCAAAGGTGTTTTTGATCTCCTCCGGCACATCCGCCCAGTCCGTCTTCATCTCCCCTTTATGCCGCACATAGGTCGCGATCCGTCCCATATCCAGTCCGTCAATGGCGGGCCCCCACGGTACCATTTCGGTCTGATCATAGATCCCCAAGCATTTCAGCCGAAACTCGCGCATCCAGTCCGGATCGTTCTTTTCTTCCGATACCTGGAGCACGATGTCCTCTGTAAGACCCTCCTCGATCCGGTAGAATTCCTGCCCGCTCTCGTCGTCCTTAAAGTCATAGAGACTGCGGTCAATATCCTGCACCGCCTGTCTGTTATCAGCCATCGTTATCTGTCTCCATCCTGTATAAACTGTTCAAACCCATTGCGGTTGATCTCTTCGATCAGAGACGCGTCCCCGGTCCTAACGATCCTTCCTTTGACCAGAATGTGTACCCGGTCGACATGCAGCGATTCCAGGATCCGCGTGGAATGTGTGATGATCAGGAGCGCCCCGTTCCTGCTCTCCTGATAAGCTTCCACACCCTGTGAAACCGTCCGCACAGCATCCACATCCAGCCCGGAATCGGTCTCATCAAGGATTGCGAGACGCGGCTGGAGCAGAAGCATCTGCAGGATCTCCGCCTTCTTTTTCTCACCGCCGGAAAATCCGACATTCAGATCCCTGTCCGCATAGGAGGGGTCCATGGAAAGGAGTTCCATTGCCGCCGCCAGTTTTTTCTGATAGCTGAACAGCTTGACCGGCTGTCCTGTCTGCTCATGGATCGCATTCCGGATAAAACTGGAAAGGGATACTCCCGGAACCTCGATCGGATTCTGAAAAGACAGGAAGATCCCCGCCTTGGCCCGTTTGTCTGCAGAGAGCTCCGTAAGATCCTGTCCGTCAAACAGGATCGTGCCGCTCTCCCTGACATATCCCGGACTTCCCATCAGGGAAAGACCGAGCGTGGATTTTCCCGCTCCGTTCGGTCCCATGAGGACATGTGTTTCCCCCTCGCCGATCGAGAGGGTGATCCCCTGCAGGATCCGCTTTTCATTAACGGCTACAGACAGATCGTTGATTTCAAGCAGTGCCATACATATTACCTCGCTAAGTGCTCTTGTGTAGTTCCGCTTCTCTTCGCTCAGCGGAACAAAGTTCGCACTAAGCTCGTGAAAAACCTCGCTAAGTGCTCACTTTTCTCTCATTGAGTATTCCGTGTCTTCGTCGATCATCTCGATCATGATATCCGCGAAAGCAGGATCAAACTGTGTGCCTTTGCCCTTAAGGATCTCCCCGCGGACAACCTCCTGGGGCAGCGCTTTCCTGTAACTGCGGTTGCTCGTCATCGCGTCATAGGCATCCGCCACGGCGATGATGCGCGCCTCCTCGGGGATCTCATCGCCCTCGATCCCGTCCGGATAACCGCCGCCGCCGTATCTTTCATGATGCCATCTCGCACCATAGGCCAGTTTGGGCATATTCTTGATGTTCTCCAGGATCTTGGCACCTTTGACCGGATGCGTTTTGATCAGGGCAAACTCATCTTCTGACAGCCGCGCGGGCTTATTGATCACACCGTCCGGAACGCCGATCTTGCCGACGTCATGGAGGGTACCGATCATGTAGATATCATTCTGTGCCCGCTCACTGTAGCCGTAACGCTTGGCGATCTCCCGCGCATACTTGGCCACCCGCCCGGAATGGCCGTTCGTGTAGGTGTCCTTGGCATCGATCGCATCTGCCAGCGACAGAACCAGCTGGACGAACATCTGCTCGTTCTCGTCGTTCTTCTTGTCAACCTCCGCGGCAAGATTCCGCTGCAGATCGATCAGCTGCAGGTTCATCTTGACCCGCAGTGTCAATACCTCAGCTTCTACCGGCTTACGTATGAAGTCGATCGCTCCAAGCTTCAGCCCCTTGGTCTCCGATTCGGTATCCTCGCCACCGGTCATGAAGATGACCGGGATCTCCTCGCCTTTCCGTTCCGACCCGCGCAGTCGCTGCATCGTCTCAAAGCCGTCCATCTCGGGCATCATAACATCCAGCAGGATCAGATCCGCCCGTTCTCCCGCGCTGATGTGATCGAGCAGCATCTGTCCGCTGTTGATCAGCGTGATCTCATAGCCGGCTTCCGTGAGAATATGCTCCATCATCTTAAGACCGGTATTATCATCGTCGACAAGGATGATCTTCTGCTTTGCCCTGCTGTCTGTGACCCGATCCGCATCCGCAAAGGTGACCGCCTCTGCCTGATACTCCAGGTTCGCCCTCTCTGCATGTTCTGCTTTACCCCAGGCGCGCAGTATGCGGTCAACGACCTTGGAGATATCCAGCCTCGATACCATCGGCAGAAACAGGAAAAACTGCTCGCGGGAGATCAGTGTCATCACATCGCTGTTTCTGAGCGTAGTTCTGAGGACCTCACCGACATCCTCAACGATCTCCGTGAATTCCTCCTCCGGCAGGTTTTCATCCGTCGGGATCACTGTCAGCAGCACTTTGTAGGCATCTTCATGATATCGGCGGATGTAGCGCATCATATACCGGTAGATTCCCGCAAAAGCGTCCTGCCCCAGGAACAGCGCCTGTCCCGTCACTCTGCGTTCATCCAGGATCATGGAATATGTATGGATATTCTGCGCGTTCTCATTACCCGCTTTGGAAAGCGCTGCCTCTTCACCCCAGACATAGCAGTCATGCTTGCCGTTCTGCTTGACGGTGAGCAGCGCCTTATCGGCAAGATTGAAGAGTTCGTTATAATCCTCTCCGTTTCCTTTGACGATCACTGCGCCGGCCGAAACCCCCAGCGGAATGGAAAAGTCCTCGCCCAGGATCTCCTGGGCCTGTTTTCTCATCATATCCCCGATCCTGCGGATCGTCTTTTTGACGGTTGCAAGCTCATCGGTCCCCACCAGGAAAGCGATAAATTCATCTCCGCCGATCCGGCCGACCGTATCCACTTCCCGTGTGCAGTTTTTGAGGATCTCCGCGAACAGGATCAGCAGGCGGTCTCCCGCCTCATGGCCGTAGATATCGTTCACCAGTTTGAAATTGTCCAGATCAAGGATGATCAGGGAGCCGCGGTAATCCCGGCAGGCTTTTTTCACCTGCAGATTAGCACCGGCTTTGTTGAGCAGGCCCGTCAGCCTGTCCTCGGAAGCTTTTTCGGATAAGACCTGGATCTTCTGCTCGTTGTTGAGGATATTCCGGATCCGATGCACCAGCACGCCCGGCTCGACAGGCTTGCGGATAAAGTCCAGCGCACCGATGGAAAATCCCCGGTTTTCTGTTTCCTTTTTATCATCCGCGGTGAGAAAGACCACCGGTAGCTCAGGAAGGCTGCTCTCTTTCTCAAACTCCCGCATGCTCTCCAGAACCGCGAATCCGTCCATGCCGGGCATCATGATATCCAGCAGGATCAGATCCGGACATCCTTCCTTCTGAACATAATCAAACAGCGCTTTTCCGCAGTTAAGCGCCGTCACCCGGATGCCATCCTCGCTCAGGACGTGTCCTATAGCCTTGAGTGTTGTCACGTCGTCATCGACAACGATGACCCAATATGTTTTTTTGGCTTCTTTGTTCTCCGACATCTTTACCGCCCTATACTGCGAGTGCTTTCGCGATCTTATCCCTGATCTCCCGGAAACTGTCGAGGAACGTCTCGTGACGTTCGGTGACCGCCGCTTCATCCGATGCGGCCGAGGCGTCTTCCAGCTCCTTGGCCTTCACTGCGATCTCCTCCGCTCCGATCATCCGGGAGGTACTCTTGATCGCATGGATCAGGATCCGGTATGCCGCCCAGTCCTTTTCGCTGTAATATGCCTTAAGCTGCTCGCTCTTCTCGTCATAGGCACTGACATAATCACTCAGCAGCTCTTCATAGAAGGACTCATCATCCGCGCAGTACTTGAGACCGTCCTGCGTGGAAATCCCGGCCTGTTCCAGCATCTCTTTGCGGTTCATCTCCTGTTCCTCCACCTCGGAGATCACTCCCTCCTTGGGCGCAAATTCCAGGATCACCAGGCCGTCTTCCGTCTGAACACAGGAATCCTCTGCACCATCACCGCTGTCGGCGGCTGTCTCCGAGTAAGAGACCAGATTGTCCGGCAGATGCCTGAACAGCATCTCCCCAAGCATTTCGACGCCGATCGGCTTGGTCAGATAATCGTCAAACCCGGCGGAAAGATAGGTCTCCTTGGCCCCGACCACAGCATTGGCGGTAAGAGCGATCACCGCCGTCGAATCAGGAACGAGATTCTCCTCCCTGAGCTTCTTCAGCGTCTCGATCCCGTCCATCTGCGGCATCATATGGTCCAGAAAGACGATGTGGTACTGCTTGTTCCGCATGGCTTTGATCGCCTCCCGGCCGGAGGAGACCAGATCAGGCGAGATCCCGTAGATCTTCAGCAGATTCTTGACTACCTTGAGGTTCATCTCATAATCATCGACCACCAGGATCTTTGCCCCCCGCATGGTCGGATACTCGCCGGCAGCCTCGGCCTGATAGCTTGCCCGCAGGCGTTTTTCATAATCTCCGATCGGCTGCCCGTCGACGATCTGCTGGCGCAGGGTAAAGGAAAACGTGGAGCCTTTGCCGTAAACGCTCTCTACATGGAGCTCACTGTTCATCATGCCAAGGAGTCTGGTAACGATCGCCATTCCGAGTCCCGTCCCCTCGATATTGCGGTTCTTCTTTTCGTCGATCCGGGTAAAGGACTCATAAAGCTTGCTCATATCCTCTTCACGGATACCGATACCGGTATCCTGTACTTTAATGAGAAGATCAATAAATTCGTTCAGTCTGCCCGCCACACGAATGGAAAGCGTGACCTTTCCGGTCTCCGTATATTTCACGGCATTGGTCAGAAGATTCATGATCACCTGCGAAACACGGACATCATCTCCCCGCATGACAAACGGAAGAGATTCATCAATATCCAGTTCAAAAGCAAGGTTCTTTTCTCTGGCCCGTTCCGAAATGGAATTGCTCAGATTGTTGATCAGGGATACCGTATCATAGCTGACGGGGATGATCTCCATCTTGCCGTCCTCGATCTTTGAGAAATCCAGGATACTGTTGATCAGGGAAAGAAGCGTCCTGCCTGCTGTCTGGATATTGGCGGAGTATTCCCGGATCGGTTCATCCGTCGTCTCCCGGAGGATCATCTCGTTCATGCCCAGAACCGCGTTGATCGGGGTGCGGATCTCATGGGACATGTTCGCCAAGAACTCGCTCTTGGCCTTGTTCGCGGAATCCGCCAGTTCGATCTGTTCTTTGAGCGACGCGGACATGGACTGCAGACTGCGCGAGAGGATCCCCACCTCGTCTGCGCCATGTACGCTGATCTCTTCCTTGAAATCACCGTTCGCGTAATTCTGAGCAACTTCGGTCATCTTTTTCAGAGGACCGGTGATGGATCGGACCAGCAGCAGACCGACGATGATCGCCAGAAAGAGAATGGCTGCCGAGATCACGATCAGCTGACCCATAAGGCTTTTCTGCGGTTCGCTGATCTCTGTCAGCGGGGCATACACGCCCAGGATCATCCCGTTCTTCAGTCCCTTGAGGACCAGCTTCAGCTGGGTACCGTCCCGCCCGGGGATCGTTTTCACTGCATTGAGATCCATCTCCAGCAGATTGCCGAAAAATGCCCTGTCCGTCTCCGAAAGGCTGTCATAATACATTCCGTCGGGATAATTCCTGTGATAGATCAGGTTCCCGTTCCTGTCCATCAGGAACGCCTGCCCGCTCTTGTAGACAGAAACCTGCGCTACCGATTCCTTGAGGAGATCCATACTGATGTCCATTCCGATGATCCCGACCGTATAATCGCCGTAGAAATACGGAATGATATAGGAGATCATATCCACGCCCAGATTGGCGTTGTAGTACGGATCCATCCACATCGGAACGCCCGCTTCGACCGGAATATAGTACCACCCGACATGTTCAAGATCATCCCTGTCATACAGGCTCATATCCGTCGGAACGGAGGACTGCCAGGTTCTGTCCGAAAGGTTGATCGTATACCAGAAGCCATCGCTCGGACCGTAATCATCCGGGTTGTAGCGCAGATACACCGCCATGGCGCCGCGGGTATTCTCGGCAATACTCTTGCCGAGCTCGGAGATATCATTGGTATACAGATCGCGGTCGGCCTCATCCTCCAGAAAACGTTTGTGCGTTTCCGCGCGCTTGATCGCATAGTTGTAGATCGTGCCCACGGACTGTTCGGTGGATCGGAAATTGTCATCAATGATATCCGCATAATAATCGGCCGCAGACAGAAGAATGCTGTCCGAGTCATTATCAAGGATCGCATTCGTCTTGACCGTCGAAGTGAACATGAAGGCAGCCACCACCGCGATCAGGATCGCCGAAATGACCACTATGATTCTTGTCTGGATTGAGTTCAGTTTCATCGTCGTCTGTTATCTGCTGCTCTCCGGTACCTGTAGAGGGTCGTGCATCCGCGACAGTTCTGCCGCAGCCGGCATTTTGTTTGTCGCGGGTAACAAATAATTATATCATATTATATGCATTTCTGCAAGGACAGGGTACTGCCGTCCCTCCGTCACTCTTGATGACCGGTTTCTTCTTGACTTTCCTGATGACGGGATCTGCGGATCCTGTTCGCCGCATAGCCGATCAGAACGATCAGACCGGAGACAAGTGTACAGATGTAAAAAGAAAAGCTTCTGCTCAGGATCTGCAGCTGATAACCGAATTCACCCAAAGACAGACTGTCAAAACCGTCCAGCATCAGGTAATCCACTGCGCCCATACCCCCTGGGATCGGTACGCAGTTGGATCCGATCTGCGCAAACGCCTGTACAGCCCATACATCCGTACCGGCTGCCGTCCCTCTCCAGCCAAGCGCGTAAAAAAGCATCAGCGTGACCGTGATCTGCGAAATACGCTGCGCAAGATTCAGCAGATAGGCTGATACAAGAACCCGCTTCTTTCCTGCCACAGAGCGGGCGCACAGATTGTGATCCCTGACCAGATTCTCGAGTTTTTCCGTCCAATGCTCCGGCCGCTTTGTCAGATGAATGCGCGCGCAGAACCCGATGATGCGGCGCCCGACGGAAAGCATTACTTCGCCCTTTCGGAGCAGGCCGATGAACAGGATCATCAGCAGCGCCATCATCAGAGCGCCGCCGATGATCAATACCTTGGCAAAAGGCGCATACTGCAGGATCATCCCGGGACTGATCACCAGACTGATGATGCCGACACTTAATGTGGCAGCTGTATACATGACCAGATTCAGGATCAGCGTAACGGTGATCACCGCTCCGGGGATCCCGTCCGCCCCCATGAACAGGCCGCTCGCCGGCTGACCTCCGGAAGCAGAGGGCGTGATCGCAGAGAAAAACTGATCGCCGGCACTGTAATAAAGCCCCTGAAACAGATTCTTCCGATACCCGAAGGCATGCAGGATACGCAGGATCGCAAGCGCCTCGAATACAATAAACCCCATCATGCACAGAACCGTCATGGCGATCCACCCGGGGGATGCCCCTTCAAAGGATTCCTGTACCTGCGCCGGAGAAAGAGATCCGCTGTATGCGTATACCGTCCGGATCGTCAGGGCGGCGATCACAACTGTCAGAAGTGCCCATATAATTCTTCGTTTCATACTCATGCAGGTAGTATAGCACAAAGGTGTCGGTTGTGATACAATGATTCCGATTTCAAACAATATTGTCAGGATCACAGGAGGTCAAAATGGCGGATAAAGACGGGATCAAGGTTGCCAAGGATTATCATGTCAACGAACCTTTTGCCAACATGGGGGATTTCCATGTAAAAGGCGCGAACGCTCTGGACTGGGGGATGAAAAAGCATCTTTCCCGGATCTTCGACCCCCAAACCGGAAAGACGGTGATGTTCGCTTTCGATCACGGATATTTCATGGGTTCCACCTCCGGTCTGGAGCGTTTGGATCTGGTGATCCCGAAGCTGGCCCCCTATGTGGACGTCCTGATGGCGACCCGCGGCGCGCTCCGTACCTGCGTGCCGGCCAGTTTCCGGAACGGTATTGCTCTTCGCGTGACCTCCGGCTCCTCCATGCTCAATGACGATCTTTCCCATGAGGTCGTCGCTGTGGATATCGAAGATGCGATCCGCATGAACGCCGACTGCATGGCGGTGCAGACCTTCATCGGCGCCGACGGACAGCTCTCCAGCATTGATAATCTCTCCCGCGTCATCAACGCCGGTCTGAAGTACAGCATTCCGACCCTGGGTGTCGTCGCCGTCGGCAAGGAGATGGAACGGACGGACCGTTTCTTCAAGCTCGCCACCCGCATCCTCGCCGAAATGGGCTGCCAGATCGTTAAGACCTATTACTGCGACAACTTTGAAGAGGTCGTCGCAGCCTGCCCTGTCCCTCTGGTCATCGCAGGCGGCAAAAAACTCCCGGAAAAAGAGGCTCTTACTCTCGCCTACAATGTCATCCGGGGTGGCGCGGCCGGCGTCGATATGGGACGCAACATCTTTCAGTCTCCGCATCCCGTCGAAATGGCACAGGCCGTCCGCAAGATCGTCCACGAGGGCCTCACGGACAAAGAGGCCTATGAGTTTTACAGTGAAGCAACGAAATGATCCTGCTGTGATAGGGGGCACACATATAAAACAAGGGCGGGTTTTCCCGCCCTTGTTTTTTGTATCGGAAGTTCCGACTCATTTCGGAATTCGGAAGTTCCGGCTCGTTTTACTCGCCGGAACTAAGTAAGTACTAACGCCCGTTAAGTACCGGGCGTAAGTACTTACTTAAAGTACCTGTCGTAGAGACCCTTGAACGCCTTGCCGTGTCTTGCCTCATCGCGCGCCATTTCGTGAACGGTGTCGTGAATAGCGTCAAGATCCAGCGCTTTTGCGCGTTTCGCGAGATCGACCTTGCCGGCTGTCGCGCCGTTCTCAGCGTCGATGCGCATCTCCAGGTTCTTCTTTGTCGAATCCGTGAGCACCTCACCCAGCAGCTCCGCGAACTTCGCGGCATGCTCAGCCTCTTCCCAGGCTGCCTTGGCATAGTAATCGCCGACCTCCGGGTAGCCCTCGCGATAAGCCTGCCGGCTCATGGCAAGATACATGCCGACCTCGGAGCACTCCCCGGTGAAGTTGGACCGCAGATCGTTCATAATGTCTTCCGGAGCACCCTTGGCGACGCCGACCACATGCTCAGCAGCCCATACCAGATCGTCACCCTGTCTGGTAAACTTCTCCTTCGGCGCTTTGCAGACCGGGCACTGTTCCGGGGCTTCATCCCCTTCGTGCACATAACCGCATACCTGACATACCCACTTCATAACCGCCTCTCCTTCCTGGGAAAATGGCGCCTCGTTTTCGCGGCGCGTGTTTTTTTACCTGCAAGTATCATCATAGCAGATATTCTTCTGTTTTTCACGCGGTATTTTCGTTATGCTCCGGTTTTTCTTTTCTTTCTTCTGACCCGGTTGATGTGCCGTTCCAATTCACCGCTTTTCAGCAGTTCTGCCAGGACAAACTGATCAAAGATCGGCACCGTACAGGAGTAAAAACCCAGTTTTTCGTTGAACGTCTCAACCATCTGCGGCGGCAGGATCATGTATCCGACGCGGATGGAAGGCGCTACCGTCCGTGAAAACGTATTGAGATAAAACACTCTGGTATCCGTTCCCATGGAATACAGGGACTCCTCGATCTTTCTCGAAACAGTCAGTTCGGAATCATAGTTGTCCTCGATCAGGATCCCTCCGCGTGTGCGGGCCCATCGCAGGTATTCGCGCTTCTTTGAGATACTGGCAGTCACGCCGCTCGGAAAACTGTGAAAAGGCGTGACATGCAGGATCTGCGACGCTGTGCGCTCCAGTTCTCTGGTCGCGATCCCATCCGCTGTCATTGACAGCATGTCGCAGGTTGCCCCCATGGCTTCATAGACTTCTCGGATCTTACTGTAGGACGGCTGCTCCAGCGCATAGATCCGTCCGGTACCGAGAAGCTGTACGATCAGACCGTACAGATACTCGGCTCCGGAACCGATGATCACCTGGGAAGGCCTGACTATCAGCCCGCGGCTCCTCGCGAGATATCTGCAGATCTCCCCCCGCAGCTCGGGACAGCCGTGGCTCGGCGATTTTACAAGGATCCTCTCCCCGTAGTCGAGCAGCACACGCCGCATGGTCTTTGCCAGCAGAGAAAAAGGAAACTCACCGGTGCTGTGCGTCTGTCCCGCCGGCGAGAGCGGTTCCGGCGCTTCCGATTCCGTCCCTCCCAGGAAATCTTCTCCGCGGTACGTGACAAATGTACCGCTTCGCTGCCGGCACTCGACATAGCCTTCCTCACTGAGCAGCAGCAGTGCATGCTCCGCCGTGATCACACTGACACCCGCCGCTTCCGCGAGTACCCGCTTTGACGGAAAGCGTGAACCAAACGGGTAGATCCCGGTCGTGATGTCCCGGACCAGCTGACGATACAGCTGAAGATATGCCGGTTCCTGTGTGTTGTTTTTGATCAAAGCACTCATCTGGTTATATCATTTACTCCGTTTCTGGTTATTTTCATATGATCAGATTCAGCATACGCTATTCCATGTTCATTGTAAAGCAACGAAAGGAGTTTATCATGGCACAGGAGCGAAACCACTCAGCGATACGGATCACTGCGACAGCGCTTTTCATGGCGCTGAACATCTCGCTGTCCTCTTACGGGATCCCCGTTCCGGGCGGACATCTTTATCTCTGTGATGTGGCGATCTGTCTGGCCGCCATTCTGCTGAATCCCGCGGAAGCCTTTGTCGTCGGCGGTCTGGGCTCCTTTATCGGAGATATGATCTTCTATCCCCTGCCGATGTTTGTTTCTCTGGTCGTACACGGCCTGCAGGCAGTCGTCATCTCGCTGATCTCGCACCGTGTTCTGAAAAAGCATCCGGTCTCCGCCTCCGCGATTGGCGTATCCGTCGGCGCCGTCATCATGGTCGTCGGGTATACACTTGGCAAAGCCTTTATCTACAGCACCCCGGAGTATGCGATCATCAAGCTTCCTTATGAGATCGCACAGGGCACCGTCGGAGCGGTATTCGGAATGATCCTTTGCTGGAAATGCCGGATCCATGCGCTGTTTAACAGAATGATCGAGAACGGATTTCAGCGACAAGAGGAAAAGGTATGTACGAGAAACTGAAAGAACAGGCCGCGGCTGTAACCAGTGAACTCTGTGACGCGGCGAAGCTTGTGAAAGGGCAGATCCTGGTTGTCGGATGCTCCACTTCCGAAGTATGCGGTAGCCGGATCGGCACCGGTTCCACGCCGGAAGCCGCGGAAGCTGTATTTGCCGGTATCATGCAGGTGCTTGACAGCAGGGGGATCTATCTCGCAGCACAGTGCTGCGAGCATCTGAACCGGGCGCTCATCGTGGAAAGAGAAGCCCTCCCGGGTGCCGATATCGTCAATGTGGTACCGCAGCCTAAGGCCGGCGGCTCCTTCGCCACCGCGGCATATAACGCTTTTCGCCACCCGGTGGCTGTCGAAGAGGTCCGTGCGGATGCGGGACTGGATATCGGAGATACTCTGATCGGAATGCACCTGAAACGGGTTGCCGTCCCCGTGCGGCTGGAACACAACGCCATCGGGCAGGCGCATATCACGGCGGCAAGAGTCCGTCCCAGATTTATCGGCGGCAGCCGCGCACACTACGATGAAACCATGCTTTGAATAACGGAGTTGGAGGGATTCGAACCCTCGCGCCGGTAAACCGGCCTGCCGCATTTCGAGTGCGGTCCCTTACAACCACTTGGGTACAACTCCGTAACTGATCTCCGGAAAACAAAAACACGCTTTCCGCGAACCACGTACTGTGGTATACTGTCAGCGCAAGATATTGTAACAGAAACCTGCCGGTTCGTCAATCAGACGAAAAGATCCGGCAATTACACCCGGAGACCTCTTATGCTGTTCCCTGACCGCAGATTATCGATCGATCCTGAATTTCCCTATGTCTATGAAACTCATCTTCATACCTGCGAGGCGAGCGCATGTGCCCGTTCCTCCGGCGCGGATATGGCTCGCGCGTGCAAAGAAGCCGGTTACACAGGGGTCTTCGTGACCGATCACTTTGTTTACGGGAACACGGCAATCGACCGATGCCTGCCGTGGGAAAACTGGGTGAACGGGTTCTGCAAGGGCTATGAACACGCAAAACAGGAAGGTGACCGGATCGGCCTGCAGGTCTTTTTCGGCTGGGAAGCCTGTTATCACGGAACGGAATTTCTGATCTTCGGATTATCAAAAGAATGGCTTCTGGCACACCCGGAAATACGTGACTGCACGATCGAAGAGCAATACCGTCTGATACATCAGGACGGCGGTATGGTGGTGCACTGCCACCCTTACCGTGAGGAGAGTTATATCCCGGAGATCCGGTTGTTCCCGGAATACACGGACGCGGTCGAGACGGTAAACGCCACTCACTGCAGCCGTTTCAGCAGATCACACAACAATCCTCTCTTTGACGAACGCGCCCATGAATATGCAAAAGCGCACAATTTCCCTGTGACCGCAGGATCTGATATCCATCGTATCGACCTGCTGCTGGGAGGAACCGCATTTCAGCGACCGCTATCGGATGCACAGGATTTTATCCGCGCCGTGATGAACCGCGAACCCAGCCGTCTCCTGACGGGAAACGAAGGACAGGCCTGAAGAAAAACCGCTGCCGGCGGTCTTGAAATCCCTGACTAATAACTGCTGCGGCTGCGTGCACGCATGACCAGCACGACGATCACAATGGCGACTACTGCCAGAATACCACCCAGGATCAGGAAAAACGGCATCGGATTTGCCGGAATCTCCTCGGATACCAGTGTTGTCCCGCAGATCGAGCATGTCTGGTACTGGACACCCGGGGTAAACCATCCGGGCTCTTCAGCGACGACGAATGACCCCATTTTATGCTCTGTTCGCGGAATTTTCTCCGTATAGCTGTCGCCGCATATGGTGCAGGTATACTCTGCTTCCCCAAAGGAGGAACAGGTTGCCTCTTTGATCACATTCTCCTTATACTCGTGTTTGTGCGATCCGTCCTCCGCAGCCGCGGCTGTTTCCGAATCCGCCGCCTCCGCTGTTTCAGAGATCTCTGCTTTTTCGTCTGACTGATCCGCTGTTTCCCCGCTGCCGGGAGCCTCCTCCGGTGTCTCTTCGGTCTGCTCCTCCGTTTCTTCTGCGGCTTCGGTCACCTCTGTTTCATCGGATGCTTCAACAGTATCTGCATCCGATGTCTCTTCCTCTTTGCTGTCCTCTGTTTCGGCAGTCTCCTCGTGCGGCGGTACAGCGCTCTTATCCTCCGTGACATATTTCTTGAAGACATATCCCTCCGGAATCTCTGCTGTTTTGACCTGCAGCCACACTCTGCCATATTCGCCGCTGACCGTCACCTCTGTTCCGATATCCAGCGTTTCGATCACGTTATAGCTCTGGCCGGGGCCCGTGCGGATATTCACCCGACTCGTCGTATAGCCTTTATAAACTGGGACCTTCTCTACCTGAAAACTGCCCGCGGAGGCTGCGGCTGTCTGCGGCACCATGACTGCCGTCAGCAGTATCAGGAGCATTGCCAGCAGAAGCTTTCCGGATCGATTACTCAACTGCTTATTTCCAATGGTCTTCATCAGGATCCTCCCTTTTCCGCAGAAGCGGCCAGCTCCGTTTCGTGCAGAAGCTGCAGCCGGTAATTACGTTTATTATTCTTGCTGATCGTATCCAGAATAATTCCGCAGGTCAGCAGATTGAATGCCAGCATCTCGATCGCCGCAGCCAGAACAGCCAGCGGTACATGATAAACATACTGATAATCGATAAAATCTATGATCGGCGGCAGTCCGCACAGAATCCCGAGCAGACAGACGACCAGGGAAAGGGTACCGAAAAAACGCATCGGCTGATAATCCTTGTAGATCGAAAAGATCGTCGTGAGTACCTTGCGGCCGTCGGAAAATGTATTCAGTTTCGAGACACTTCCCTGCGGCCGATCCCTGTATGCTATCGGTTCCTCTCGGATCACCCAGTTTTTATCAAGTGCGTGAAGCGTCATCTCGGTTTCGATCTCAAACCCGGGGGAAAGCACCGGAAAGTTTTTGACGAAACGCCTGCTGTACGCACGATACCCGGACATAATGTCCTTAAGGTCACTGTGAAACAGATGATTGATCACCCGCAGGACCAGATTGTTACCGAGATCATGGAAAGGCCGCTTATTCTCGCTGGAATAGCTCCCGTTCGACAGACGGTCACCGACAGCCATGTCCACTCCGTCTTCCAATACGGCTTTGACCAGCTTGTGGGCTTCCTCGGCAGGATATGTGTCATCGCCGTCTACCAGTATATAACAGTTCGCCTCCACTTCCAGAAACATACTGCGGACCACATGACCCTTTCCCTGCAGTCTTTCTACACGGACGATCGCGCCGGCGTTCCGCGCCAACTCCACTGATCTGTCGCTGGAGTTATTGTCATAGACGTAAATATCCGCCTCCGGAAACTGCGTGCGAAAATCTTCGATCACCTTTTTAATTGTAGTCTCTTCATTATAGCAGGGAATAAGAACTGCTATCCTTGTATCTGCCATCCGATCACCATCCTTGCAACAGATCACGATCGTAGTTTACTATAACACCTGTTACCAAACCTGTCAACGACGCGGCATATCCATTGATTTTCTTCTTGCCAAACATATAGCCTTTCACATATAATATTTTTGTCTGTAATTCATTTCTTTACGGAGGTCTTAGACATGATGCGATTGGTGACACGAAGTGATTTTGACGGTCTTGTCTGCGCCATGATCCTCAAGGAGATCAATCTGGTCGACGAGATCAAGTTTGTTCATCCCAAAGATGTACAGGACGGAAAGATCGATCTGACCTATAACGATATCACAACCAACCTGCCCTATGACCCGCGTGTCGGTCTGTGCTTTGATCACCACGAATCCGAGCTGTCCAGAAATTCCGAGGCCGTCGGCCGCGGAACCTGGATCATCGAAGGAGAAGCAAAATCAGCCGCACGCGTCGTCTATAACTACTACAAACAGAAGTATGATCTGGGCCGCATTTCCACCGAGATCATGGACGCTGTGGACAAGGGCGACAGCGCTGACTTCACGATGGAAGAAGTCAAGAATCCGACCGGCTGGGTACTCATGAACTTCCTGATGGATGCCCGCACGGGTCTGGGCCGTTTCCACGACTTCAGAATCTCCAACTACCAGCTGATGATGGAGCTCATCGATTACTGCCTGGATCATCCGATCGAAGATGTCCTGAACCTTCCGGATGTCAAAGAGCGTGTGGAGATGTATTTCTCGCAGCAGGAGAAATTCATGGAACAGCTGCAGCGTGTATCTCATCAGGAAGGCAGATGTGTTGTTGTCGATCTTCGCGATGAGGATCCGATCTACACCGGCAACCGTTTCCTGATCTACACGATGTATCCGGATGCCTATTTCTCGGTCCATGTGGCGTGGGGCTTCAAAAAGCAGAACACGGCTGTCATGATCGGCAAATCCATCTTCAAGGACAGTGTGGATGTAGACAAGAATATTGCGGATATCTGTCTGAAGTACGGCGGCGGCGGTCATAAGAACGCCGGAACCTGCCAGCTTGACAACGACAAGATCGACGAGCTGCTTCCCGATATCCTCAAGTTCTTCAATGAATAAACCCGTCCCCCGGACACAACAAAAGGATCGTCAAATGGTGATCCTTTTTTCGTATACCCTGAAACAGATAACGGATTCCCCGATCATTCGCGTTATTCCCTGCGAATGTGTTCTCTGTCCGTGCTGCCGGAAGGGATTTCTTGCTTATCGGGACAGTGTGCGGCGTATCTGCCGGAGGGTCACTTCCGGAAAAAACTGGATCTTTCTGATCCCCCGCGGAAAATGCCCCCTGTGCGGTGCCATCCGCAGGGAGCTGCCCGTCTTTCTCTGTCCCTACAAACAGTATCCCGCCGCCGTGATCTACTATGCTATTGAAAACCCCCGGAAACTGAGCCAGCTGAAAAAGATGTGTCCTGCTGAAAGACGCCCCCATAAGGACACGGTATCCGACTGGAAAAAGTGGGCCGGTCCGTCCTTTATCTATTTACGGGGTCTGACGGCTTATATCTGTTTTTCCAGAAATGCCCGGATCACCGTCGCACAGTCTTTGGCCGCTTTTTCTTCGAAGACCGGATAATCGACAACGTCGCTGCCGTCCGCTTTATCGGAGATCGCGCGCACAATGCAGAACGGAATCCCGTTAAGCCAGGCTGCCTGTGCCACTGCGGCACCCTCCATCTCCGTGCAGAGTCCGTTCCATGTATCCCGGATCGTCTTCTTACGGCCGCCGTCCGCGATGAACTGATCCCCGCTCACTACCCGGCCCTCAAAGACACCCAGATCCGGCGCTTTTTCGGAAATCGTCTTTTTGAGCTCCTCTCTGAGTGCCGCATCCGCCGGAAATTCCAGTCTGCCAAGCTGCGGAATCTCACCCGGCTTATAGCCAAAGATCGTGGCATCCACATCATGATAGCAGGCGTCCGTAGAAAGAACGATATCGCCGATATTGATCCGGGCATCCAGCGATCCGGCCACACCGGTGTTGATGATATGCGTCACATGAAATTCATCCGCCAGGATCTGGACGCAGATGCCGGCATTGACTTTTGCTATGCCGCTGCGGACGATCACAACGTCCGCTCCGCCGATCCTGCCCTGATGAAACTCCATGGAAGCGCGGGTCAGTGTCCGCTCTTCCTGCAGCGATGATAAAAGCGTTCTGATCTCCACCTCCATCGCTCCGATGATCCCGTATACTGCTGCCATTTTCGGTCTTCCTTTCTGCTCGAACTTCCTGTATGTTATCTCCCAAACCGCTTTGATGATATCACTTCGGATATACCATGTTCTTTTCTTCCAGATGATAGAGCGTCTCCAGATACTTTCTCGCCTCATACTGCGTCATTGCGAGGTTGTGATCCAGGTAATTGCCGCAGTCATGCGCAGCTGCTCCGGGAATCTCGCCCTCAAAATCACGGATGAACTCGAACATGCGGGTGATGACAGGCGCGATATCCTTGGGCTCCAGATCGCCGGCAAAAAGGATATAGCAGCCGGTGCGGCATCCCATCGGACCAACATAGATCGTTCTGGGGCCCCACTCCGGATCATTGCGGATAAAGGTTGCACCCAGATGTTCGATGGTGTGCATCTCCGCTGTGTTCATAACGGGCTCCCGGTTCGGTCTGTGCATGCGGATATCAAAGGTTGTGATCGTCTCCGCGCCGACCTTGTCCTTGCGGGATACATAGATCCCCGGCTCAAGCTCGAGGTGATTGATCGTGAAGCTGGCTATCTTTTCCATGGCAATTGTCTCCTTTTCCTGTGAATACTGTTCAAGAATTTCATTATACTCTATATCATCTCCGAAAAAAAGCAGAATGCCGTCTACCGATGCGTCTTAAAAAACTCATCCAGCTTTTCCAGGAGCTCGTTTTTTTCGATGGTCTTCAGGAAATATCCTTCCGGTTTCAGGGCCACCACCGCCATAACGCTCTGTTTGTCCCCTTTGCCCGTCAGAAAGATCACAGGGATCCGTCTGGTCTCCTCGTCGTTGCGGAGCATCTCCAAAACCTGCGGGCCGGTCGTCACCGGCATTTCATGATCCAGCAGGATCAGATCCGCCTTGTTCTTTCCGAGCCACTTGATAGCCTGCAGTCCGGAATTGGCCATGGCCACCTTGTAGGTTCCCTTGAGCCATTCACGGACAAGTCCCATATAATTCGGATCATCGTCCACGATCAGGATGCTCTTCTTGAACTCACCGGCAGCGACCTTCTGAAACAGTTCCCGGACGGACGCGACATAAGCCTCATTGTCCACAGGGCGGACAAAGGCCCGGTAGATCATATCCGCCGGTACCTGGCCGCGGACCAGTTCCACATCCCTGTCTTCTCCGATCAGGATCAGGTGCTTGGCCTCATCGGTCATCCTGTCGATCAGGAACTGCAGAACCTCGCTGCCCGGTCTTTCGCCGGTGTCCATGAATATCGTGATGAGATCCGTGCCGTTCCACCGCGCGTTGATATCATTGACGGTCCACGGGACAAACTCGCTGTCCATATCCGCGTCCTTCAGCTTTTTTACAAGGACACGGACCAGAAAACTTTCTTTGCTTCCGGTGACGATCACATGATTCTTTTTCATTTCCATAGGATTATCCCCTTATATGTGCAAGTGTCTTCTGATCACTTAACAAGCTCTTCCATGGCATCCCAGTCCAGTGCCCTGAGCAGTTTTTCCAGCTGTTTGAACTTTTCGGCATCCTCCGGCGGCAGGCGGTATTCGCCCAGCTGTCCCAGCACCATCTCGACGGAATCGTAATCCATCTGCGGGATCAGCTCGCGCAGGGCTTCATAGGCGCCGGCAAGCTCGTCCTCAGGAACCGGCTCACGGTCGTCATCTCCGGTGTCCTCATGAAGACGGGAAAGCTTTTCGTGGTACGCCCGCAGATCGGTCAGGAGCTTGCCTGTATTCTCGTCAATAAATGCCCTGTCCTGCCGATTCCCCGCATCCTCGAGTTTTTCCGCGAGACCTGAAAGTTCCATGGCGCCGATGATCCTGGCGGAAGACTTGAGGGAATGCACTTTGACGGTATACAGCCGGATGTCTTCGTCTCGGAGCGCGTTTTCGATCACATCGGCATTGGCATCGATCGTATCCTCGAACATCTCCAGTGAATGCAGGAACGAGGAAATACCGCCGGAATGTTTGATCCCGTCTTCGATCGAGATCCCCTCAACATCAAGGATCCATTGCTTGTCCTCGGGAAGCGTCTCGGGTTCCTCCTCATAGTCGAGCACCTCCGGCTTCATCATGATCTCCTCGGGGAGATGTTTCATGATGGCCCGCTCCAGAGAGACGCTGTCGATCGGCTTGGACAGATACCCGTCGAAGCCCTTGGATTTATAGAACTCATCTCCTCCCGCGGCAGCATTGGCGGTGAGCGCGTACACCGGCAGATCCGGCCAGGTCTCCCGGATCTTTGCAACCGTTTCCAAACCGTCCATGCCCGGCATCATATGATCGAGCAGAACCACATGGAAGCTCCCGTATTTGAGCTTTTCCAGACACTCTTCACCGCTCTCCGCCGTGGTGACAAAAATCCGGGTCGCCTTGAGCAGGCCCTTGATCACCGTCAGGTTCATCGGATTGTCATCAACGACGAGTACATCCGCGTCCGGCGCGACAAACTGCGGAACATACGGTCCGGTCGATTCCTCGACATGCTCCTTGAACTCGCCGATGGCCGTGCTGTCAGCGATCTCCTGATCGATCGTCAGGATGAATTCGGACCCCTCACCATATATACTCTCGCACCACAGCCTGCCGTTCATCAGCTCCGCGAACCGCCGGGAGATATCCAGACCGAGTCCGGTTCCCTGAATACCGCTGTTCTTTTCCTCATCCAGCCGCTCATAGGCCGTGAAGAGTTTTTCCATATCCTCCGGTTTGACGCCGATCCCCGTATCCTTCACGGAAATCCGGAGACTGCACTTTTCCTCTGTCCGCTCCTGAACCGCAACGTTAAGCGTAAAGCCGCCCTCTGCCGTATACTTCACGGCATTGGTCAGAAGGTTCAGGACCACCTGCTTGATCTTGCCGGCGTCACCGTACAGGCGTTTCGGCAGCGTTTCATCGATCTTTACCTCAAATGACAGATCCTTCTGGTCACTGCGGATCCGGATCATGGATACGATCGAGCGCAGAAGATCCGTGGTGTCATATTCCTGCTGGACAAGGTGCATCTTGCCGGATTCGATCTTGGACATATCCAGCAGATCATTGATCAGTCCCAGAAGAGATTCCGATGCGTTGCGGATATCCAGCGCGTAGTTCACCATCGACATGTGATACGGCTTGGGCACTCCCTCCGGATCTTCGCGCAGGATCATCTCATCCATCCCCATGATGGTGTTGATCGGGGTACGGATCTCATGGGACATATTGGCGAGGAACCTGGACTTCGCTGTATTCGCTCTCTCCGCCTCATCCTTGGCCTGCCGGATCATCTCATACTGTCTGCGAATGACCGTTCCTGTCATGATCCTCCAGACGATCAGTCCTACCAGCACCGCCAGGAGCGCCAGCAGCAGGATCCGTACTACAAGAAGCTCAAGGAGCTTCGGCTTTTTGACGATCTTAACCGCTTCGTCCTGGTAGATCTCCCCACTCGCGGGGTCGATGATCTGAATATGCAGGGTATAGTTACCGTAAGCAAGGCCCGTATATTCCAGTGTCGTCAGATTTTTCTGCGAAACGGTGATACCGGGATCACCGCTCCCCTCCAGGAAGACATGTACCGTAGGGTTGCTCAGGCTGTAATCCAGAACCGATACGCTGATCTGGATACGACCGGCATCTGACGGGAGGATATAGGTACCATCCTCATTCGGACGGATCGTCCCGCTGTTGCACACGATCGACTTTACGCGGAGAAGCACCTCCGAAAGATGCTCCGAGAAGTGATCGATGTTCACGCTGCTCACTCCGGTCCTTCCCGAGATGTACAGCATCCCGGATTCATCCAGCTCACTGAAGGAGTTTGCCGTGGGAGCCAGGGACAATCCGTTGGAATTATTGTACAGGCGGTATTCTTTGACCCGGTTCTCGATCATATCCTGCGCTTCCACACAATAAACGCCGTAGGAGGAAAGGATCCACATCTGCTCATTGTGATTGAAAAAGATGTCGAAGTTGTTGTTGTACGGAAACGTATCCACCTCCGTGATGATCCCGTTCTTCATGTATTCAATAGAGTTGGAAGTGATGATCCAGAATACGCCGCGATCCACATCTCTCTTAATGCGCAGGATCACATCGCTTGTCAGGTTGTCGTCCCTTCCGATCCGGCGGATGCTGTCACCGTTCAGGACATAGATACCGTCCCCGTCTGTGCCCAGGTAAATATCGCCGTTATCCCCCTCCTCCACGGTAAGAAGTACCGTGTTGATCATTCCGTCATTTTCATCGAAGTTTCGAACGACCTTGCCGTCACTGATGACCGACAGTCCGTCGTTGGTCCCCACCAGGATCCTTCCGTCCCTTGTCACAGTGGCGCATCTGGTACCGTTATCAACCAGTCCCTGCGTCTTTGTGTAGGGAATGATCCTGCCATCCGGTGTATAGCAGAGCAGACCTTTATTATCCGAATAAACGCAGACCCAGAGATTATTATCCTGATCCCGGACCAGACACCGAACTCTGCTTTGTCCGACATATTCCGTCAGTTCATTCTCCACAGGTCTCTCTGACTGATCGAGCACCTGAATGCCTTTGTCTGTCGCAATATACAGAAGTCCGTCCCTGAGACAGGTGCTGTTGACGACCTCCCGCCCGAGTCCGGCAATATCCGTCAGGTTCCGGAAATGACTGCTGATGATCTTCATAACACCCTGTCGGGAAGAGGTATACCAGAGATTTCCCTGATAATCGGCCGCCATCATCTCGAGGGAATTATTGAACGGAATATCTTTCAACAGCTGAAAACTGCCGGTTTCATCCAGATACCCTGTCATCGAATTGGAACTGATCCAGATCCGTCCGCAGGCACTTGTGATCCAGTTGGCATTCGTCAGCGGGGCCGTATCGATCTTCCGGAAGGAGGAGATCTCCTCTCCGAACCGCCCGTAATATACTTTTTCGGATTCGCTTCCGAGATACACATAACCGTCCTCGTCAGGATCCGCGTAGATCGTAGTGATCTTGCCGGTTTCCAGCTTCTGCCCATTGTAAAATCCGGATACCGTACCATTCTCAATACAGAAGGCATCTCCTTCCCAGGTGCTCCCGTAAATCCTGCCCTCGGAATCCGTCGACAGAACCTGGATATACTGATTGTCCAGCCGATGGTCCTCGACCTTGTGAACACGGAACGATTCATCGATCCGGACAACACCGCCGGTCGTCCCGGCCCAGATCATGCCGTCCGCGCTCTGTCCGAAGCCGCGGATCGAAGAGGACGGCAGACCCTCCCGGTAGGTGATATGGCGGCTCTCTTCGCCGTCAAGCATCACAATCCCATTGTCATTCGTCCCTACCCAGATACGATGATCGCGATCTTCAAAGATCACTCTTCCGTTGGTCAGGCCGAGTGTTGCGTCCTGCCGCTCAAAGGTATCCCCTTCATACTTGAAGATACCGCTGTAGCCGCCGATCCAGATACTTCCGTCACTCGCGCACAGGATGCAGTTGGCATCGGAAGTCGGCAGACCGTTATCTACATCAAAGACTTCCGTGGCAAACCCCAGACCTTCGATCTGCCCGGAAACCGCATAACCGCCGCCTGCAGCCTGACTCTGCTCCGGCAGAGCCGCCTCGTCTTCGGCCGCGAAAACGCCGTAAGCCGGGGCCAAAGACGACATCAGCAGCATTCCCGCAAGGAATGCCGCCACTCTGAATACCTTCTGTTTTCTTCTGCTGTCAGTCATCTATGCGTCCTGATACTTTCTCATGACCTGTCTGATCTCATCCTGTGATTCAACGAATACCTCCACGCACTTCGGATCAAACTGCGTGCCGGCGTTTTCCTCGAGGATCTCCAGTGCTTTCTCGAACGGCAGCGCCGGTTTGTACACACGCCTGGAGGCCAGCGCGTCGAACACGTCCGCGACGGCCATGACACGCGCGGAGAGCGGGATGACCTCGCCCCGAAGATGCTCCGGATACCCCTTGCCGTCCCATCGTTCATGATGATACGCTGCCATATTCCTGGCTTCCTTAAGATAGGTTTCTCCGCCGAGCGTATTGATGGCGCGCTCCATGATAAGCTTGCCGGATGTCGTATGTGTCTTCATGATCTCAAACTCTTCCGGGCTCAGCTTCCCGGGTTTGCTGAGGATCGTATCCGGGATATTGATCTTGCCCACGTCGTGGAGAGGGGCAGACATTTCTACATCCGATATGTACTTGGGGCTGATCTTGTCCGGATAGTACCCTTTACGCATCAGTCCATTCAGAATGATCCGCACATAGGCCGCCGTCTTCTGTACGTGTGCCCCGGTGTCGGAATCCCGGTTTTCTACCATATCCGCCATTGTAATGATCAGGCCGTTCTGCATCTTCGCCGTCGCATCGGCATAATGCCGGATATCGCGCATCTGCTCGGCAGTCGCTGTCGCCAGTTTGCTGAGCGCCTGATAGAGCAGCTCCACTTCATCGCCTGTACGGATATCCAGCTCCTCGATCTTTCTTGCGTTTTCATCGAGATCTTTCTGATCCGTACCGTCCCGGACAAACCCTCTGGCGCGGGCGACCATACTGTTGACCGGATAGACCAGATAGCTGCGCGCGACATGCAGACCGTATCCCAGGATCAGAACGAAAAATCCGGAAAAGACAAAGATGATCTTGAGCAGAAAACTCCGGTTGAAATCAGTAAGGTACTTCAGCGCCACATCCGCCCCTGCGTAGGCTACTGTCTGCCCCGATGCGCTGCGGATCGGCGCAAAAAACGTCAGAACCCAGCCGGTGGCATAGGCAGACGATATCGGTTCGATCTCTTCCCCGGCCAGAAGTGCAGGCATCAGCGACTGAAACTCTTCATCGATATCCACCCGCTCACCGGGCAGATATCCGGGCTCGCCGTCCTCTGCATCCAGATCGAACACAAAGTAGCACCCATCTTTATCTATAACTTCTACATACAGGTACTGTACACCCGGTGCGTTGTCGCGGATCTGCTCGAGCAGCGCCCTGGTCTCAGGATATCCCGGCGCATTCTCGCCCTCCCGCAGATAATCGCCGATCCTGCCCGCGTCCACGACACTGGCGGCAAATGTCGCCGCGCTCTGTGCATTCCTTTCGTATTCCTTCTTCACATTTTCAAAGTACAGGGACATGCTGATCCAGACGATAACAGCTGCCAGCAGAACAGCCGAAACGGAGATCAGGATCGTCATCCGTACACTAAGGGATTCTCGTCTTTTATCCGACTGCCTGCGGTAGGCATTTGTCTCTTCCTCCGTGAGCGGCCGCTGCTTCCATCTGGTATCCCGGATCTTCTGCCTGGTATCCCGGGGGATCAGGCGCATTGCATGGATCGCGATCCCCGCGCTCAGGGATTTATCTACGATGTTCAGTCCGAAATTGATGATCCCTGTACACAGCGGATAGGGAATCCCGGACTGTGCGGCCAGTTCCCGGGCGGCCTCCGCCACATCTGCCAGCTGCGGTCCCTCAAGGAGCACCCACTGAAACAGAATGCCGATTTCCCCACCGATGAGTGACAGTGCCAGAAGAAAAAGCACTTTGCTGCGATTTTTCTGCCAGCGTTTTTCCTGCATGAACCATGCGGTACAGATCGCGATCAGGACATTGATCAGAACAAAATAGATGGATTCGGATTGGAAAAAGGTACAGAGGATATTTGTGGCCGCGGCCACCACCATTCCCGGAAAAAGCCCCGCCACCGCCGTCGTAAAGATCGTGCCGACCGTGTCCAGATACAGCGGGATCTGCAGCAGGTGTGCCAAAAAGGATAACAGCGCATTGACGGCCACACCGATGATGGTGACGGCCACACGATACCTGCTGTATTTGTCTGTTTTCACGGGTTCAGACATACCGCGAATATTGTAACACTTTTCGAGGGGCGCTTCAACGCGCAGGACAGGAAAGCGTGCACTCCTCCCGCAGTATCATGGCCTTGCCCTGTCCGTTCACGACAACCCCGGTGCGATCCACATATTGCGCGTCAGTCCCTGGTCACACAGGGAGAGCTGCGCCGCGTAGACTTTGCGCCAGACACTGTAAAGGCTGTCATAGACGGCTTCGTTTTCCGAGTTCGGTGTAAAGGTTTTGTCCATGCGGACGCAGCGCCGGACACCGTCCTCGATGTCCGAATAGATCCCGGCACCGACACCGGCAAGGATCGCCGCGCCGAGCGCAGTCGCTTCCCGGACCACTGGAACTGTGACCGGCAGCTTTAAGACATCCGCCAGGATCTGGCACCAGAGGTCGCTCTTGGAGGCGCCGCCCGCAAAGATAACCTCCGAAGGCATATTGCCGGTGGCTTCGCGGACCAGCTCCACATGTCCGCGTGTGACCAGAGCCGCGTTCTCCAGGATCGCCCGGTAAAAGGTGTAGCGGCTGAACTGCTCCGCGTCCAGTCCGAAGTTTGTAAAGGTAGGCGACGCGTGCTTCCAGCAGGTAAAGTTCATGACATCGGAAAAAGCGCACATCATCCCGTTTGCGCCGGCGGGCACCTTTTCCGCCTCGCGGTTCATCAGATCGTAGATGTCCTCGCCTGTCTTTTCCGCGATCTCGGCCTCCCGCTGGCAGAAGCCGTCCCGATACCACCGCATGACCAGCCCCGGCTGGAAAGCGAGAGCCTCGTACTGCCATACACCGGGCACGGCGTGACAGTTCACGCGGACACGGCATCCCGGATCCGTCCGGGCGCTGTCCGTATTGAATTCATACTGCCAGAAGCTGCCGCCGAAAACAGCCGCCTGTCCCGGTTTTGTGACGCCGACGCCGATACAGCCGAGCTGCGAATCTCCTCCTCCGACGATGACCGGTGTACCGGCGGCAAGTCCCGTCTCAGCAGCGGCCTTCTCGCTGACCTGCGCTGCCCTGGTACCGCATTCATGGATCTCCGGGAAAATATCCCCGCGGATACCGACACGCTCCGCGATCGCCGGGTCAAAGGCTTTTTTCTGCAGATCCAGGATTCCCGTAGTCGAACCGTTACTGGCCTCCAGCGGCATAACTCCCGTCAGTCGATAGATCAGCCAGTCATTGAACATCCCGAGGCGCGCTGTCTTTTCATAGATCTCGGGCATCTTGTTCTTCACCCAGAGGAGACGGGGCAGGGCCCCAAGCGCATACGCCTCACCGGACTGCGCGTAGAGCTCCTTTTCCAGTTCGGGATCCTGCCTGACCAGCTGCGCGACTTCGTCATTGCTGCGGGAATCCACATTGGCACAGGCCCAGATCTCATTGCCGTCCCTGTCATAAAGGAGGATCCCCTCCCGCATGCAGGTTGTAGAGATCCCTGCGATCGCATGCGCATCGATCCCGGTCTTCTCAAGCACACCGCGGATGCAGCCGCAGGTCAGTTCCCAGTTATGCGTCCAGTCAAAATTCATGCTCCCGGGGTAGCGGGGATCCGAAAGATGCTCCCACTCCTGCTGCACAACACCGATCTGGTTCCCATCCGTATCGAAAAGAACCGCTCGTACACTGCCTGTTCCGGCATCCAGCGCCATCAGATAGCTTTCACTCATGACATACCTCCTGCACGATCATCCTTAACAGTATCAGTATAACACACTCTGCCCGCCGATGAATATCACCACCGTCTCTTCCCGCTTGCCTTCCGTACATATTTGCGCTACGATGTTTCCGGCAGATACACAGCTTAAGAAAGGAGCTTCCCATGTTTGTTGTTCATGAAAACGATTTTGAATACCGGTTCGGAGACAGCGGCCCGAAATATCTGATGAAAGGACCGCGCATGAATTTCGCGCTGGTGCAGTTCCAGCCGGGACAGGATTTTCCCGCGCACTATCACAACATCATGGAGGAAAACTTCTACATCCTGAGCGGAGAGGTGGATATCGTCGTTGACGGCAAGGTCAATCATCTGACACCCGGTCAGATGATCCACATCGAGCCCGGAGAGATCCACTATGTGGTCAACAATTCGGATCAGCCGATGAAGATGGTGTCAACGCTTGCCCCCTATCAGGAGCAGGACAAGGTCGAGGTCAAAGATTATACATACTGAACCCGCGGATCCGCGCGGGTTCAGGTCTTATTTCCGATGCTGGTCGAGCCAGTCCAGCGTACGCCCGTAAAGATCGCCGTATGCTCTCTCGTTGGCGGAAAACACGGACTCCGTGGCCTTAATAAAGGGTTCGGGATCCGGGGTGTTGATGATCATTCCCTCCTCCTCCAGCGCTGAGAGCAGTTCTTCTGTCTGCCTGCGGTTCATCTCGCGGTCATACTCGGCGGAAGACTGCGCCGCGGCCAGGACAAATCTCTGCTGCTCTTCGGAGAGACACTGCCAGGTCTCCTCGGAAATCGCAAAGCACATCCCGGAATAGATATGATTTGTGATGGAGAGATACTTCTGTACCTCGTACAGCCTGTTGTTGTAGATAACGGGGATGGGGTTTTCCTGCGCGTCATAGGTACCCTGCCGGAGTGCCGCATACAGCTCAGAAAAGCCGAGCGGCTGGGGATTGGCGCCGAGCGCTGTCATCGTGGACATGATGATCGGATTCTCCGGTGTCCGGATGACCAGACCTTTCATATCATCAGGGGTATTGATCGGACCATCCGCGTTGGTGACGCAGCGAAACCCGTTGCAGTAGTGGGCAAGGATCCGGATATTGTGGCGCTGCAGGGTTTCTTCGGCGTCGGCCTCGATATCGCTGTCCATGAAGGCCCATGCCGTATCAAAGTCATTAAACATGAACGGCTGCGCCGAAACGCCCATTCGGATCTCATAATTGGAAAAGTTGGAAGCGTCCGTGATCACGATATCGACTTTGCCGGATCTGAGGACCACGGCATCGATCAGATCGGCGTCACTCCCCAGAACACCGCCGCCGCTCACGGTTGCTGTGACGGCGCCGCCGGTTTTTTCAGCGATCTCATCCGCGAACTTCTGCGCGGCGATATTACGCGGATCCGCGCTGCCTGTTGATACGCCGATCTTAAGGTTGAGGGGCATCTCCGGTGTCGGCGTCTCTTTTCGGGCGTTTCCGCCCACACACCCGGTTGTCAGAAGAAGCAGTATGATCGCGATCGCGGCAGCCTGTTTCCTATGTTGCATAAAAGTCCCCCCTGTGAAAAACTGCTGTGCGTGTTCAAGACCAGCGCTTATATGCTCTGCATTTATCATTGTAGCATCCGTGAAATACCGGATGCAAGAATTACTGTGATGCAAGTGTTCACTTAATTGCTCCGACACCGCGGTCATCATCCATTGTGCACAGGTTGTAGAGCACCAGAACGTCCTGCACCTCCGGATGGTCGTTCACAAATCCGGAGATACTCCCGCGGTAGTAGCGCGGATCAAAGATATAGATCGTCTCATAGCGGTCGATCAGAAACGGGATCAGAGAATTCGCGTAGCTGTCCTTGACGACAGCCAGCGCCCGCCGTTCTCCCGCGGCAGGATCCGTGCGGCGCAGATCCGCGCCGGGATTGGTGATTGTGATGAAGGGATGGAGATTGTTCAGGAACAGGGAGTACTGATCCTTAACCTTCAGGTATTTCGGATTGTACGGACTGTCGGACTCTTCGCCCGTATCCTCATAGCTTACGCGCAGCGTCCCTGCCCAGGCCGGGTTCTCGTAGATCTCGATCGTGTCCGGTGAGACCTCCGGGTCGCAGACCTTGGACCAGGTCGTGCCGCGGAAATCCCCGGAAACGGTCCGGACCGTCCCCGCTGTCTGCCCGGCATCTTCGATCCCGAACGCCGGCGAGAGCAGCCGGTATCCCTCATACGCGCCGGCCAGCGTCCAGTGATGATCCGTGCGATAAAACATGTTCCTGCCGCCGGAGCGTCCCTGCTCCAGCACCTCCTGCGCAGACAGAAGAGTGACAGAGGTGTCTTCCGCTTCGATCCCCGAAAAGATCTGCCGGATCGTCTCCTCCTGACTCGCGTTCATCCGGGCGCGGGCTTCTGCCGGCAGTTCATCCCCATAGATCGTGACGGCTGTGGGAACGAGCAGGACTGTCACTCTGGCCGACTCCACTCCCTTAGCCAGCCGAAGTACCGCCTGTTCAAACTTTTCCGTGTTCTGCGGCGTCCGATACTCATCGATCAGCCGAAGCTCTCCGTCCGCGTCTTCTGCGTAATAGACGCTGTTGATCTCCTGTCTTCCCAGAAGCCGTTCCTTGCGGACGGACAGGGCAAACCAGGTGTCCCTCCCCGGAAACTGGTCAGCCAGAAACTGTTCGAACCCTTCCTGAAAGGAACCGCTCAGGAAACCGCCCACCGAAAAAGCCGGCGCCGCCGCGAGCGTCCTGTTCTCATTTTCGGAAAAGGTGCGGACCGGAAGGATCAGAAAAAGCACCGCCAGGATCACTGTTGCCGCGGCGATCACAGCCGCCGGCAGGATGCGGATCCCTGCCGGGATCTCCCTTTCCGAAATATCTGTTTTTTCCTTTTCTGCCATCTCTGTCATCTTTTTTTCAGTTTACCCTGTGATCACAGTCTTTCTTGTCCTGCCGGCCCTAAAACCGGAAGTACAGAAACGGATTGTACGAATCCCGCACCAGCGCCGCCAGGCAGAGCAGATACAGCGCGATACAGCAGATGCCGCCGGTAAGCGTTAAAATCCGGCGGATACCGCTTTTCCGGGAACAGATCCACGCCCGGATCCGCGGATATACCGGAAAAGCAAGTACGAGCGCTGTCAGCAGCACTGGGAAATAGTTTCTGAGAGACCACAGGAAATCCGCCGCGAGGAGCGCATTTCCCGCTGTGCCGAAGGCAAAAGTCAGGTAATGTCCAAAGACCGAAAGATCATCAAAGTAGAAGATCCCGAAACCGAACACGATGACCGCCAGCGCATAGAGGTGACGGAAAAAGCGCGGCAGCTTTTCCAGAAACCGTCCCCAGACAAACTTTTCCAGTACAAGGAACAGTCCATGGTACAGTCCCCAGAGGACAAAGTTCCAGGAAGCACCGTGCCACAGACCTGTCAGAAACCATACGATGAGGAGGTTCCGAAGCTGCAGAACGCGCCCCCGGCGGTTGCCACCCAGCGGAATATAGAGATAATCCCGAAACCACCCGGAGAGGGAGATATGCCAGCGCCTCCAGAAATCTGTCAGTGATACTGCAGACAACGGGTAGCGGAAGTTTTCTTCGAAATGGAATCCGAGCATCCAGCCCAGACCGATGGCCATATCGCTGTATGCGCTGAAATCAAAGTACAGCTGCAGAGTAAAGGTAAGAAGCCCCAGCCAGGCCGCCGCTACGGAAAGATCCGCTGCCGCCGACAGAGAGGCCCAGAGCTCCCCCAGGACATTGGCGATGAGCACCTTGCGGAACAGACCGATGAGAAACCGGAAAAAACCGTCGGTAAAGAGTTCGCCGCTCGTCCTGCGGTGCAGCAGTTCCTCGCTGACTGTGCGGTAACGGACGATGGGCCCCGCGATCAGCTGCGGGAACATCGAAACATAGGTCAGATAGCGGAAATAGTTCTTTTCCGCGCTGACCTGCCGTCTGTAAACATCAATGGAATAGCTCGTCGTCTGAAAGGTGTAAAAGCTGATACCGATAGGAAGGGCGATCCCGGGAAGCGGGAGGTTTACGCCAGGCAGACGGTTCGCCAGTCCGGCAAAAAAGTCCGCATATTTAAAGATCCCGAGAAGGGAGAAATTGATGATCAGCGAGACCGCGAGACAAAGCCGGCGGATCCCCGGCCGGTCATCGAACTTCTCAAGGAGTCTGCCGTCGATATAGTCGACCAATGCGGAGAACATCAGGAGCGGCAGGCATTTTGCCTCACCCCAGGCATAAAAGAACAGGCTGAAAATGAGCAGAACCGCATTGCGCGCACGGTTTCCGGCCGTCTCCGCGCCCGGCCGCGCACTCCCCGCTGCCCTGCCGGCCAGAAAGCAAAGGATCAGACAGGCCGGCAGAAAAAACAGAAGAAACAGCAGGCTTGAGAATACCACTTCCGGCTCCTATGTACTCAGGGAAGAAGTTTGTCGATAATGCCGCAGATCCTGTCTCTTTCCGCGGAGATCACGAGTTCAAGGATATCCCCGTGCCGGCGGACCTTTGCCTGCGTGACCAGTTCATGTGCCTCGGGCAGATAGTTGTCCATCTCGACCTCCATCTGCGAAAGCAGTCCATCCAGCCCGCCGGAGATCACATCCGCCTCAGCCGGATCCTTAAGCTTCATGAGGATTACGGAATCAACTCTTGCCGCATCCTCCGAAGAAGCAAACACATACTCACTGAGGAGCGATGCGTCGATGCCGTAATAATTCATCAGAAAGTCGTCATCAGCAAAATACATCGGCGGAAGCTCCACCTCTTTTGCTATGTTCTGATAGATCTCCTCGAGCGAAAGATCCTGTGCAGCCGGCTCTTCCGCTTCCACAGGCTTTTCCTCCTCCTTTGGAGCCGCGATCTCTTCCTTTTCTACTTTAGGAGTACTCTCCGCGCCGCTCTTTTCGGAATCCCCGGATCCGCAGCCGGCGAGCACCAGAAGCGCTGCCGCCATGATAAGCCATTTCGTCATTCTTCCCGTTTTCATTCTTCTCTCCTCTTTCCTCTGTGATCATCTGAGCCCGCTCTGCCTGAGCGCATACTCCTTGAGTGTGTTTTCCCACACGACATACGCCGATCTCGACTGATGCAGATATCCGTCGGAACAATAGGCCGGAAGCAGGTTTCCGTTACCGTCCGAGGTGGGCGTCGCTATATCGATATAGCCCCAGCCGTTCGCTGCCGCCTCCGCGGCCATCGTCTGATTGAACTTGGCGATATTTGTGTTGTTCAGATTCTTCTTGCCCTGACCGGCAAGGGTATACGTCGTGCTCATGATCACGATCTGCACGTCCGGCGTGACGCTTTTGATCATGTCGATCATTTCCTTGTATTTGGCCACGGTATCGTCAATCCCGTAAACCATGTCGTTGATACCGAAGAACAGAAAGACCCGGTTCGGGCCTATCATCTGGATGGATTCCCACAAAAGGCGCTGCTGCCCCTGATACAGCGGGTGCACACTGTCGCCGCCCACCGGCCAGAAGGCATTGTGCAGGGAATAGGAACCGGCCACCAGGAAATTCAGCCCCTGCATCACCGGATCTCCCGAACGGCAGTAGTTTCTGAAACCGAGCATCACGGAATCCCCCGCGAGCACGGTATTGGAATAATATGCCGCGATCGCCGCCTCTTCCTCAGGTGTATAGGCCGGAGCAGCGGGCTCGGTCTGCGCGTCCGTCTGCGCTCCGCCGTCCGCTTCTCCCTGGGCAGGAGTTTCCCCGCCTTCCTGCGCAGGTTCTCCCTGCTCCGCTGCAGAATCCGCAGGCTGTCCCTCCTGTACCTCCGTAAGACCGGTGAGTGTTCCGGTCACAACACCTTCCGGCTCCTGCGGTTCCGCGTTCTGCGGATCAGCTCCGGTTTTTCCCTTTGCGGCATCCGCGTCCGCCGGATCTTTCTCGGTATCTCCCGGTTTGTCCGAGGTTCCGGACAGTCCCGTCATCGTGCCCGCTGTCTTGACCGGCAGAGGATCCCCGGAGATCTCCAGATCCGCTGTCTTTACATCGACCGACTCTTCGCTGACCGTCTGTGCCTCCGTGAGCACCTCAGACTCTGTATCGGCATTCTTCCCGAACCCGCCGGTCGCATATACGATGACCACGCAGATGCACAGCAGTGCGACCGTACCGGCAAATAATACAGCAAGTACAGTGCCGGTGCGCTTTTTTGATCTTCTGTATTTCCTTCTGCGACCGTGTGTTTTCATGCCCTACTATCTTAGTGATATTCCTCTGATTTTTCAATAGGGAGTATGGATTTCATTCATTAAGCAAAAGTCCTACGGGGCAGTGATCCGATCCCATAACATCCGCATAGATCCGGGCATCCCCCAGCAGACCCTCCAGAGCGGCGGATGCCATGAAATAATCGATCCGCCACCCGGCGTTTTTCTCCCTGGCATGGAATCGATAGCTCCACCAGCTGTATGCTCCCTCCAGATCGGGATAGAAATACCGGAAGGTATCGATGAAACCGGCATCCACAGCAGCCTGAAACTTCGATCTTTCCTCGTCCGTAAAGCCTGCGTGCCCGCGGTTGGATCTGGGATTCTTCAGATCGATCTCCCGATGCGCCACATTGAGATCGCCGCACCAGATCACCGGCTTTTTCTTTTCCAGGTTTTTCTGATATGCGAGAAAATCATCCTCCCATGTCTGGCGATACGCGAGGCGGGACAGATCCTCCTTGGCGTTCGGCACATAGACGCAGGTCAGGTAATATGCCGGATATTCCAGCGTGATCACCCGCCCTTCGTGATCATGCTCCTCAATCCCCAGACCGTACTGTACGGAAAGCGGCTCCGTACGGGTAAACACCGCTGTCCCGGAATACCCCTTTTTCTCTGCGTAATTCCAGTACTGCCGGTAACCGGGCAGATCCAGATCGATCTGACCCTCCTGCAGCTTGGTCTCCTGCAGACACAGAGCATCAGGTTCCTCTCTTTTTACAAAATCCGGAAACCCTTTGCCGACACAGGCGCGGAGCCCGTTTACATTCCACGAGATCAGTTTCTTCATCCTATCCTCACTCTCCGGAAAGCCCGTAGTGAAAACGCCCGGCTTCCCCGATCTGTTTCAGGTACTTCTCCTGCAGGCTGTCCGTCAGACTGCGGATCTCTTCTACCGTCTTCTCTGCCGCTCCCTTCTGCACGCGTCCGCGGCCCGCCGCCATTTCCGAGATGATCCAGGCGTTGATCTGCGGCGTAAAGTGCAGGGTATCCATATAATTATTGAGATCCGTGATGATCTCCGGCTCTGCCTGATAATTATATACTTCCACGTTTTGATAGTTCAGCAGCATCTCCATCGCCCGCTGTTCGTTTTTCAGAACGGCATCCCTCTCGCCGGTGCGGATCGAATTGTCCCACCAGAGCATGGAGTACGGCGGAAAGTAAAAGCGGTACATCGTCTCCGGATGCGCTTCCACTTCAGCTGCGAGGATCGCGAGATTGCCGGTGCACTGCTCCTCCCACAGGTCGTCCGGCTGCATCTCAGCAACGGCCGGCGTGCGCAGGTAATGGTAGAGCACCTCGTCCTCCGAAAAGGTCTTGTCCTTCGCCCAGTGATAACTCAGGCCCTCGTTGTAATACCCGGAAAATGAGTTGGCGATCTCATACGGGATCCGGTGAAACAGCACATCCCGGTTGAACAGATACCGGACATCGTTGACAGGGTTTTTGTCATAGAGATACATGGGGCAGCCGGTCTGCGCAAAGGTGGTCTCCGGTTCAGCCGAGAGCGAGGACGGATCCAGGTTGAAGATGACCAGACGGATCTCATGGGTCTCGTGCGCCCGCGAGAGCAGCCAGCACAGATCCGCCATGCCGCCGTAGGAGCGGACCGCCTTGACACTCGTGCAGCCAAAGGCATTGTCGACATCCCGGTTGTCCGTGTTCTCCACAACGGAGCTGCCGGCAAGGACCGCATCATAATCAAAATGATCGAGCGTTCCGACCACCTGGTATTCCTTTTCGTTGAGCACCTGCTTTAATCCGAACCACGGCCGGTGATAGTGATAAAACGGATCGAACAGAAAGACCAAGAGGCCGCACAGAAACAGCGGAACAAAGGCGCACAGCAGAAGAAGCCGCAGAAAACGCCGCGACGTGAGTTCTTTTCCCTTTTTCTGATTCTGATCTGTCTTCTGCATCTGTGTGTCCGTTACCGCTCTTTTAATACGCAAAATAAAGAAAACTGCTCACATTGTTGAACGCAAGCATACAGAACATGTACAGGATCCCCATGCCGACCGCGTTTTTCACGGACAGGGGCATTTTTTCCGCGATCTCCCAGGCGTTTCCCTTGCGGATCAGGAGGAAGCAGACTAGCAGCAGGAGGATCCACAGAATCAGGGAGATCTGTGCCTCCATGCCGGGCAGTGCGATACCCAGCGCCTTCATGACCGGATACAGTTCCGTGATCTCCAGCTGCGGGGCGACGCGATACAGAAATCCCGGATACAGGGGGGTCAGAAACCGTTCAAGCATGGCAAATGCCATCGGCACGCTCTCCGATCGGAAAAATACCAGTGTGAACAGAAAGAACCCGAAGACCCGCACTCTCCCGGTCCAGCGCTCCGGTTTCTTTTCTCCTCTGACACCCGAAGAAAGCAGGTGGGAGATCACGACCAGCACGCCGTTGATCAGGCCCCAGAGCAGATATGTGAGGCCAAGGCCATGCCAGAAGCCGCTCAGCACGAACACCGCAAGGATGTTCAGACAGGTGAACAGCGTGCCCCGGCGGCTCCCGCCGAGCGGAATATACACATAACGCGTAAAGAACCGGGAGAGCGTCGCGTGCCAGCGTTTCCAGAAATCACTGAGCGATGCCGCCAGAAACGGAGCATTGAAGTTGACCGGCAGCTCGATCCCGAGCATCCGGGAAATCCCCATGGCCATATCGCAGTAGCCGCTGAAGTCAAAGTACAGCTGGAACGCATAGGAGATCAGAACAAGCAGTACGGTCGCGGTGTCCAGATACAGGGTTTTGGCAAAGCCCTCCTGTACAAGGGGGGCGAGTGCATCCGCGAGGAGTACCTTTTTCGCGAGTCCGAAGATAAACAGCATCAGACCTCGCACGATCCGTTCCCGGCTGACGACACGCCTGGTGCGGTCACGGAACTGCGAGATCATCTCCGCGGGAAGCGCGATCGGGCCCTGTGCGAGCTTTGGAAAATACAGGATATAGAGCAGATATTCCTTAATGGACACGTCCGCGAGATTTCCGCGTGCCCTTTCGATCAGAAAAGCCATCAGCTGAAAGAGATAAAAGGAAAGACCGATCGGAACGGCAGGTGTCTTCCACTTGCAGAACAGAAGGACACCGAGAAACGCAGCGACAGCCACTGCCAGGATCAGGTTTTTCTGCGCGGTGGATTTCGCCATCCATAAAAGACGGTGAAAAAGGTAGCCTGCGCCCGTCAGGGCCAGCAGCAGTACAAGGACATTCCATCCATACAGCGCGTAGAACCAGATGCTCATGCCGATCATAAAGATATCGGCAAAAGAACCGCTGCGGAACGCGCTGAAAAAGTACCAGCCGATGACCATGACCGGCAGAAAGACCCACAGGAAAAAGAAGGACTGAAACAGCATGCGACGCTTCTCCCGCTTACTCTTTCCCGACTGTCTGATCGATCAGATCCAGGATCGTCTCCGTCGCCTCGTGCTGATTGGAGCGGTTCATCGCCTCGATGAACGTGTCTCTGCGCTCATATACATCCAGGATCTTGTCCACCAGGATCCGCTCATCCAGTTCGTCATTGTCAATGACCTCGGAAAATCCCTGCTGCGCAAAGGACTGCGCATTGAGGATCTGGTCTCCCCGGCTGCTCTTTAAAGGCAGCGGGATCAGGATATTGGCCTTTCTCAGCGCGAGCAGCTCACAGATCGCATTGGCGCCCGCGCGGCTGACCACGACATCCGCCATGGCAAACAGATCCTTGAGCTCGCTCTTGACATATTCGAACTGCTTGTAGCCGTCCATCGTGAGCATCAGATTGTCCATCTTTTCCTTGCCGCAGATGTGTACGACGTTAAATCTGGGCAGAAGCTCCGGAAGGGCTTCTCGGACAACCTCGTTGATCGCCTGCGCACCAGAGGATCCGCCGATCACCATCAGGACCGGCTTATCATCCTTGAATCCGCAGAACTCCCGGCCCTGTGCCGGATCTCCGTTGCGCAGCTCCTCACGGATCGGTGTTCCGGTCAGGATCGCCTTGTCCGCGGAAATATGCGCGAGTGTCTCGGGGAAATTGCAGCAGACCGTCTTTGCCACCGGAATGCAGATCTTGTTGGCCAGTCCCGGTGTCATGTCCGACTCGTGAAGGATGCACGGGATCTTGAGCAGCGCTGCCGTACGAACGACCGGCACGCTCACGAACCCGCCCTTGGAAAAGATCAGATCCGGCCTTTCTTTCCGAAGGATCTTCATCGCTTCCCGGCAGCCCTTCAGTACGCGGAAGGGGTCGGAGAAGTTCTGCGGATCGAAGTATCTGCGAAGTTTGCCGGTGGAGATTCCGTAATAGGGGACATCAAAGTCGGCGATCAGGCGTTTTTCTATCCCGTCGTAGGAGCCGATATAGAAGATCTCATATCCTCTCTCCCTGAGCTTCGGGATCAGCGCCAGATGGGGCGTGACATGCCCCGCGGTCCCGCCGCCGGTAAGACAGAGCTTTTTCATGAGCTGATAAACCTCCTGGTTTCAAGGTTTCTTGACAAAATCTAAATCATTATAGCATAATTCTCAGTGAAAAGGGGGCAATTTAGTAAATGCAGGAAGTAAACAAAGACATCAATATCGCGCTTCTGGTCGATGTGGACAACATCGCCTGGCGCTACACGGAGAGCATCCTGAGCGAACTCTCCAAATACGGCAAGGTGACCATCCGCCGTCTCTACGGGGACTGGTCGCAGCCGCGTCTCAAGGGCTGGCTCTCGATCGCTCAGAAGTACTCGCTGACACCGATCATGCAGCCGAACAACACTCCCGGAAAGAACGCTTCCGACATCGGTCTGATCATCGATGCCATGGATATCCTGTACTCTGAACAGGTGCAGGGATTCTGCATCGCGTCGAGTGACGGCGATTTCAACAAGCTGGCGACCCGGATCCGCGAGGCCGGCAAGCTCGTGATCGGCATGGGGGAAAAGAAAACACCGGAATCCTTCCGTGCAAGCTGCGAGCGCTTCGTCTTTCTCGATATCATCCAGAGCGATGAGGAAGATGAGACGATCTCCTCTTCCGCCCGCTCATCCCGCACCAGAAGACGCGCCGGCGTCCGGAAAACATCGCGCGCAAAGAGCAGCGCCGCCGACACAGCCGTAGCCGAGGAAGCGCAGATCGCGGATACGGATCTCTCCGACATCTACGGACACGCGGATGACGAGTTCGAGGACGTGCTGCCCGAAGACGATTCCGAGAGCAGCGCCATTCTGGATACCGCCGTTGTGGAGGATGCGATCGTCAAGATGATCGCCGACAACGAGGCCGAGGGCAAACCCACGGGACTCGGCGAGATCGGTTCGCGTCTGGTAAAGATCTATCCGGACTTTGATATCCGCAACTACGGATACAGCAAACTCTCCTCCTTCCTCAAGGATCTGGCTTCGCTCTCCGTCTCGCAGAAGGACAGCGATGTCTGGGTTTCCTTAAAGAGCACTTCTCTTAAGGATATTGAGGCCAGGATCCGCGAGATCTTTTCCGAGAATAAGACCAAGGTCATGAACATGGGATTGCTCAAGAGCGAACTCGAAAAGCGCCTGCCGAATCTCAACGCTACGATCCGCAAAAACGGCGTTACCCGGTTTTCGGTATTCCTGGACCGCAAGATCCCGTGTGTCCGGCTGGAGAATGACGGTAATCTGGCAGTACTGAAATAACAGCCAGCCTGGTACAGAATGAAGGGGGGCCGCAGTTCCCGCAGGAGCTTCGGCGGCAGACCCGGCGGCCGTTCCCGCAGGTCACCCAATGGGCTTTCCGATACGGAATCGTCAGACTCTTCGGACGGAGAAAACAGAGATTTCCCGGAAGGCTTTGATCCGGGGAATATGCCGAACGGGATGCCGGGACAGTCCTCTTTCAGCGGCAGTCAGCAGAAAAACCTAATCACTTTCGGTATCTGCCTGGTGATCATGCTCGCAGGAGTGCTGATCGTGTGGCGCTATAAACGCAGGCGATAAGAAACTCTGATCCTGCAGATAACAAAACACCCGAACAAATATGTTCGGGTGTTTTTGTTATGGGTCCGTGCGGGATCGAACCGCAGACCTCATGCACGTCAAGCATGCGCTCATCCCAGCTGAGCTACGAACCCATTCACAGCGAAAATGAGTATAACACATTCCTCTGGAGAGTGCAAACACATTTTGAATTTTCCCAATCCGGCTGCTCTGCGGGAGTATAAACTTGCACCGGGGCTTTGCGGAGCAGTGACTTTTTAATGTGAGCGTCCTCATGAAGGATTGTGTTGTTATACGGGGCATCATGGTTCCGCGCGGTCGTCAGACCTGTCGGGGCGGATTCCATGCTCCGCTTTTTCATCCCGCCGGTTACAAACGCGCTTCGCTTGAACGGGAGTAACCGGCGGGAAGCATCCGCTGTTGCCCCCGAGCATCGCTCGGGGGAGCCCGTCGGCTTTGAGACATCAAAGGAACCCGAAAGGGTTCCTTCCGACCGGAATCCCGGCCCCGACGACGCTATTCCTCCCGCGCGGAACCATGACTGCCCTGATGACCACGATTTTGAGCGGACGCTCGTTTGTGAATAATAACTGCTCCACACTCGCAGCGTTAAACTCATGCTCTCGCAGAGCGACCGGGTTCTACGCCACGCCCGAGGCCAATTGTATCCGATTTGCTTTCGATAAACCCGTTTGTTGATCCTCTGTATTCTAGAAATGGATCATAACCGTATCCGTATCGACAACGGTGTCCCACGATTGTTTGTCAAATATGTGGAAGGAAAGTTCAACGTCCGTAATCTTATCAATATTATTGCTTTCCAGATCGGATTTCATAAATGTGATCGCATCCACTGCATGCTTATTTGCCGGCAGATCACACGAGAACATTGGATTGATCATAAACCCGTTGATCGACACATCTCTTGCCTGAATGGTCAACCCCTGATCTCCGGTATTCTCCAGATACAGGATGATACCGGGGCCAAATATGGAATTATCTTCTGAAAGCCCCTTTACAACGATCTTTACTCCGTTTCCCTCATATACGAGATCTCCGCTGTCATCGTATGAATAGCTGTAGCCGGCTGCCGCCGATGTTTCAAGTTTTATAGGTTCGGAATTCAGCACATCTTCCCAGGAATTCGATTCAAAAATGTGAAGTGAAAACTCGATATCAGCGATCGTGCTGATCTGTGCTTTTTCGAGTTCCGTCTTCATGATGGTAAATGAATCATTCGCCTTTTTTCCGTTTACCACATCACAGGAGAATAAACTCTGAATCATATATCCGTTGACAGATACATCCCTCGCCTGAAAAGTCAGATCTTTGCCGGAATCATTCTCCATCATCATTACTATCGCCGGTCCAAAAAGGCTGCTGTTATCTATGTTCTTCGCGGTAACCCTGATACCGTCCTGATCAAGGATGACGGTCTCTTCGATCGAAAGCTCTTCGGTTTTCGGCTTAGATTCTTCAGGCAGGCTTACCTGTTCTGCATTTTCATCCTGTTTAATACTGCCTTCCGATGTTTCAACAGATGTCGGTGCCGAAACAACTTTTTCAGATGTATCTATACTTGTCTTAGCCACCCCGCTGCTGTTTCCGCAGCCGGCCATGAGAAAACTGCTCATTATGATACTGATCACTATCTGTGCTGGTCTTCTCTTATCCATTGTTACTCTCCTCTTGACCGCAGCAATCCGATCACTGCAAGGATCGCACAGATCAGACACCATGCGGACCAGATCACAAGGTCTTTGAACGTGCCCTGATTCGCAAATCCGATCACGGCCGCTAAAAGAAATACAACAAGTGTAGCGATATGTCCGCCTTTTCCTCCCTTACTGGTCGCGACAGAAATGATCCCTCCCGCGAGCATCAGGATTCCGAGAAAAACGCCGCCGGCCGCACTGGTATCTTTGGTGTTTGCCTGAACGGTGTTGACCACATTCGCTGCACAGGACTGAAACGTGACTACACAGAAAAAGACCATGCATAAGATTCCCGATACAAGTTTCCATACTCTCATAACGCTCTGCCTCCTTTTCGTGAGAACTGTTTTTCAGAGGTAAGCGTATCATATGCCCTTCCGGGCTGTTGCCACCGAAAAGGGGGAATTCAGGAAATACTTCTGCAGGATGCGAGAGGTTCCATGCCGTGGGATTCCAGGAGGGAATCCACCTCTGCCATTTCGTAAAGACGTGAATTACAGGCGATGATCAGCACTGAGTCGCGAGGGATCTTCGCGTAAAGCGGCGAGAGATTGTACAGTTTCAGTGCACGCTGTGTTTCCTTAAGGGAGAACCGCGCACCCAGACATAAACGCAGGATGATATCCCGGTTAACGGTATGCTTTTCTCCGGATATGAGCTTATACCCGTATCGCTCGGGAATATCCGCAGCGATAAAGACATCCTGCTGCTTCAGATTCTTCTCCTTAAAACAAGCGCGCATATAGTCGGCAAACGGATGATCCGAGGTTATCAGATCATCAGCGTGTTCTTCGAGGTATTTCTGTGTGTGCTGAGGCCTGGCATCTTTCAGGATTGCATCCAGCGCGCTTGTTGTCTTTTCTTCTTTCATGCGGCGAGTAACCTCTTAAGGATGATCGTTGCAGTCGCAACCACAAACGTGATCAGAATATCCGCAGCAAGAACAGCAGCAAGTCGGATCGATCGATTTGTGATTCTTGTAATCCCTGTTTTTTTCCAGATATTCAGGTAGTTACAGGAAAAAAGGATAACCGCGATACCGGCCAGGAACATACCGATCCGGTCAGCCCTGGTGGGCTGATCCGCACCGTCTTTGGATACAAAGAAAGCGCTCGTGTAGACAAGGAGCAGATATCCAATGATCGCTATACCCATAAAAACTGGATTACCGCTTCGAAATCCCGGCGGCAGAAAGCGACGCCATTCCTGAACAGGTGTGGGGCTTTCGTCTTTTTCCATTCTGCCGTCTATGGCGCGTATCAATTCCTGTACACTTTGATATCGATCCCTAGGATTGATCTGTGTGCATTTCGCGATGATCTTTCCCATTCTCCCGTCAGCCGGTTTTTCAGCAGGGAATCCGCCGGTAAGCAGCACATTCAGCAGGACACCAAGTGAATAAATATCCGTGCATATCCCGGAAGACCCGAATCCATACTGCTCCGGTGCCGCATATCCCTGTGTTCCCAGCAGCCGGGTATCTCTCGTCTGATCCTCCTGAACATGTTTGGCGGCATCCAGATCCAGAAGGCGTACCTCTCCCGCCGGCGTCAGAATGATATTGGACGGTTTGATATCCCGGTGAATAACCGGAAGATTCATGCTGTGAAGCGGATTCAGGATGTCACAGAGCTGCCGGATGATGTTTCCAGCTGTTTCTTCCGGCAGGGATCCTTTTTCATTCAATATGGTCTGTAAGGAGTCGCCGCTGATATACTCTTCGATAATGTTTAGCTCTGCAGCGTCTTCGATCAGTTCATAGATCCGTGGTATCCCCGGGACAGGGTGGTTTTTCAGTGCATGAAAAATACCGATATCATAGTTTTCCAGCGTCTTACGGACGTATATCCCGTTGCTCTCCGTATGCTGAACCAGAAAAACCTGATGATCCTCATCCAGCGTCGCGATCTGCTGATAATAGGACAGTCTGCATTCTTCTTCCAGTGTCATTTTATTTCTCTGTTCGGTTTTGCCTCATGTACCCGCAGATATTTATACATCGCCGGAAAACCGGAATGACCGGAAGTCAAAGACCGTACCGGGGAGGAAAACAAAACCGACTTTTTTCTTTCCGGTGATCCGGCCGCCGGGCAGTTCATCAAGCGCAAAGCGTTTTGCGGTGAAATCCGGGGAAACCGGGAATTCGATCAGCTGACGGACCTCCGTGCCGTCTTCGTCTTTCAAACACAGGTGGACCGAATTGGCCTGCCCGCCTCTGCCGGTAAGAATAACGGCGTCCGCGCCCGTGTTTCCGAAGTCAATCTCGCCGAAATCGATTGTCACGTTATTGCCGATGTTATATACAGCATCTTCTCGTTTCTCGTACTGATCGCCATAGATCGAATCTGCCCCCGTCACGGGGATCTCTGTAAAGGCGCGGGCGATCCTGCGGAAAACGAACCCCTTGATGTGGAATTTCTTATCCACCCGGATGCTGATCGTCTGGATCCCGGTCAGCCGCTCGGACAGTTCCCAGGTCTCCTCCTGATAGACATTCCAGATCGACGGTTTCTGATAAACTCCGTCCGCAAGAAGCGCAGCGCCCTCTTCGCCGGGGATCCCGCGCCAGATCTGGATCATATAGGGATCGTCATTTAAGGTGAAGATCGGGAGCGTGACCGCGTCCGCGAAATCCGTTCCGAAATCAAGCCCCGACCAGGTGATCACCGTAGCCTCATCCCGTGCGGAAGTAACGCCTTTTTCATTGCCCAGGCCCACTTCACCGATACTCGATGTAAACAGGCTGCCGGAGACAAAGCTGTAGGGGTCAAGATAAGCGCATCCGACACCCTCGACGCGGTATTCCAGTTCCGAGAGGACGCGCGGGTTTTCCGTCGAACTTCTGGATATCGCCCGCAGACGAAGCGCTCCGTCCCCGATGGCTGACATCATGACGGTATACTCCCCTTCCCCGGTCTTTTCCAGACTGTCGACAACAGCCAGATTCGTAATGACACCGGTATCTCCCACCAGATGACACTCGATCTCCTGATCTGTCGCATCCGCCGGATGGATCAGGATCTTCGCCCGGATCGTACGTTTCTCGCCGGTGAACAGCTGTCCTTCCTCCGGAAGGATCTCCAGTCTGCGGACAGGGACAACATCTAAAGCCTGCTGTACGGTCACCTGGATCTTTTTTTTGTCAGCACCTGGATCAGGTCGTACGATCGCGAGAAGTTTTCCGTTAAAGAGGCGTCTTTTTGATGCCTGATAACTGTCCGTATCCGTACTGTCGCCGTTGTCGGTCCCGATGAGCCTGCCCGGTCCCTGAACCGTGATCTCTACCAGATCCGAGGCATTCCCCACAGGGATCCGTCCCTCATCGACCGCTCCGATATCAAAGAACAGCAGGTCGTCTTCTTCTCCGCAGGGTTCCATTTCGATCGTATACGCGTCCGTATCACCGAACGACATCAGTAAATCCCGCGCGGCTTCGATCATTTCCCCCGCATGGGATTCATAGGCGACCGCTTTCAGAACACCCGGTTCATAGGGAATCTGATAATCCGCGAACAGCGTCATCCCGGACCCGGGGACATGCGTCAGCGTCTTCTCTCCAAGACTTCTTTCGTTGACAAAAAGCTCAACATGATCCAGATTGGAAACAACCCGGACATCGATGATCTGTCCCTCATTGAAATCCCAATACGAAGGAATGATGTGGACCATGGGATCCGTCTTTGGATCCGTCCAGACACCTGCCCAGAAATAATACATGTCCTTGGGAAATCCGGCTGTATCGATCTGTCCGAAATAGGAATTCTTGGTATGATACGGCGTCGGCTCGCCGATGTAGTCGAAACCGCTCCAGAGGAACTGTCCCAGGGAGTATGGCAGATCACGGTCATAGGCCGCACACTCCTCAAAGCTGTGCGCTCCCCAGCTCGTGCAGCTGTTGCCGAGCGCCGAACACTGCTCATCTTCTTCCGCGAGCGATCCCACCCGGAGCGGGAAATGATAGACACCGCGGCTCTGCACGATGGATGCGGTCTCACTCCCGTAGATCACCCAGTCCGGATGCGCCTCATGGTGTGCCTGATAATACTTTTCCGCATAATTGTAGCCGACCGCGTCAAGATACTCCGCGCAGTTCTGCGCCCCCTGCCAGGGCATGTAATTTGATCCGCTGGTGGAGCGGGCATTTCCCATCGGATCATACTCTCTCGTGAGTTTACAAAGTGTTCTCGTGATCGAAACACCTCGCAGGTCCGCGTGCGTGTCATAAATCTCATTGCCGATGCTCCAGAGGATGACGCAGGGGTGATTCCTGTCCCTGCGGATCCAGCGTTCGACATCGCGGGCGTGCCACTTCCGGAAAAACCGGGCATAGTCATACTCTGTCTTGGATCTCTCCCACATATCAAAGGCTTCGGAGATGACCAGGAACCCCATTTCATCCGCAAGATTCAGGGCTTCTTCCGCGGCCATATTATGAGAAAAACGGATCGCATTGACGCCCATTCTGCCGAGCGTCTTTAATTTCCGCGCAAAAGCAGTCCGGTTGAACGCCGCGCCCAGTGCGCCGAGATCGTGATGCTCACAGACACCGTTCAGTTTGAGGTGCCGTCCGTTCAGGAAGAATCCCCCCTGCGGATCCATTGTTACCGTACGGAAACCCACGCGGGTCTCCTCTGTATCCGGCTCAGCGTCGTCTGTCTGCAGCGAGGTTTTCAGTGTATATAAAACAGGGCTGTCGATATCCCAGGAATGGATCCCCTCTACCAGATATCGCTGTTCTA
>JAILFA010000066.1 GCA_024687125.1 Lachnospiraceae bacterium | reverse complement strand
TCGATCATGCCGAGAGATAAGACAGTCAATCATCAAAAGATCATGGCGGCGGCCAAGGAAGAATTCATGGAAAAGGGCTATGAGAAAGCATCCATGAGAGGCATCGCCGATCGGTGCGGCCTGACCGCCGCGGGGATCTACCGGCATTGCAGGGACAAGGAGGATCTGTTCTGCCAGCTGGTCGCTCCCGCTGAGGAAGAGCTGAGGCACTGGGCCAAAGAGCACATGCTCCGGTACGAGGAGCCGGTGAAGAAGGGCCGCAAGGTCACCTGGCAGGACTCTAATATCGACATGATGAGAGATCTCGTCTATCCGAACATGGATGCGTTCCATCTCCTGGTCGCATGCTCCAAGGGCAGCAGATATGAGAACTTCCTGCACGATCTGTCAGAGGAATCGCAGAACCGCTTCCTTGCCTACCTGGGAGAGCTTAAGAACGCAGGGGTAAAAACGCCCGAGATCACGCCGGGGCAGCTGCATCTCCTGCTGACCGCCTACATCACGGCGCTGTTTGAACCGGTTGTCCATCATTATTCTTATGAGGAGGCAGTGGACGCGCTCGCGGCACTTGAGAAGTTCTTCCTGCCCGGCTGGAAGCAGCTGATGGGATTGTAGAAAGACACAGCTCCATATCGTAAGTACACACTCACCGTCCGAACCGCAGGGTATCGGGCGGTGAGGCCGTTTAAGGGGTAAGCTAACAGAAGCGGCGGATCGTTAGCGTACAGGACAGGTGAGAAAAAGAGTTTCAAATTCTTTTATGAAAGGAAGTAAGATGCAATGAACGAAGAAATGACAAAAGAGGAAAAGAAGTGGTTTGGGACGCTATTGTCCTACGCGAAGGGCAGCGGAGGAAGACTGGGAGCATCGGTGCTGTTCTCGATGATCAGCCTGCTGTCGGGGATCGTACCATATTACTGTGTCTATCGGATCCTGGACCGGTTTATCTTCGGCAGCCTGGAGAAAGACTTCGTGCTGCAGTGGAGCCTGATCGCATTTATCGCTTATCTGGTAAAGGTTGTCTGCTTCGGGATATCGACTGCGATCTCACACTATGTTGCGTTCCATGTACTGGAAGGTCTGCGTCTTAAGGTGGCGGACACCTTTCTGAAAGCACCGCTCGGAAAGGTGTATGAGCATTCGATCGGGGAGATCAAGGGCGTGATCGTCGATAAGATTGAGGATATCGAGCCGCCGCTCGCCCATGTGGTCCCGGAGGGGGCGGGGCATATCCTGCTTCCCATCGTCTGTTTTGCCGCACTGGCGTTTGTGGACATCCGTGTCGCACTGGCTGCTCTTCTGGCACTGCCGCTGGGCCTCGTCTTTATGATGCTCACCTTTAAGCTGAGCGGTGAGAACATGACAAAGTACCAGGAAGCGAATGCGCATATGAGCAGCATGATCGTCGAATATGTAGAGGGGATCGAGGTCATCAAGGCGTTCGGCAGGGCCGGCGTGAGCTATGAGAAATTCGCGGGAGCGATCCGCGACTACAGGGATTTCGTCATCGAATGGCTGGAATCCACCTGGGTGACGATGAAGCTGGCATTTGCCTTTATGCCGGCCACCCTGCTCGGTGTCGTGCCCGTCAGCATCCTGCTGGTCGGGAAGGGCAGCATGACGGTTTCGGAGATGGCACTGTCTGTCATGCTGGCCATGTCGATGGTGATCAGTATGGCCAAGATCGAGATCTTTTCCAACGGACTCAGGCAGATGCAGTACACGGTCCTGGAGATCCAGAAGCTGTTAAAGATCAAGAGCTTGCCGGAGCCTGCGACGGAGAAACTTCCGGAGCGTTACTCGATCGAGCTCAGGGATGTGCATTTTTCCTATGATGATACGGACGATAAGGACAGTGAGGTGCTCCACGGGATCGATCTGACCATGGAGCAGGGCAGCTTTACCGCGCTCGTGGGACCAAGCGGCGGAGGCAAATCCACGGTGGCCAAGCTGATCGCAAGATTCTGGGATGTGAACAGCGGAAGCATCTCGATAGGCGGCGTGGATATCAGGAATCTGGGGGTTGCCGCGCTGGCGGATATTGTCAGCTTTGTGACGCAGGACAATTTCCTGTTTTCCAGATCGCTGATGGAGAACATCCGCCTGGGAAATCCGAAGGCCACAGATGAGGAAGTGATCTCGGCCGCGAAAGCAGCCTGCTGTGATGAGTTCATCAGAAAGCTTCCGGACGGTTACGGCACATCAGCCGGTGAGGCTGGGAAGCGCCTGTCCGGCGGTGAACGTCAGAGGATCGCCATAGCCAGAATGATGCTGAAGAACGCACCGATCGTCATTCTGGATGAAGCAACGGCATTTACCGATCCGGAGAATGAGACAAAGCTGCAGGAGTCCATCGCGAACCTGACCAGAGGCAAGACGCTGCTGGTGATCGCACACCGTCTGTCGACGATCAAAAAGGCTGATCAGATCGTGGTACTTAACAACGGCCGGATCGAGGCGCGGGGGACACAGGAAGAACTGATGGAAAGCTCACCGTTATATCAGAGAATGTGGCAGGCACATATCGGGGCGAGAAACTGGGCTGCCGGAAGTGCAAAGGAGGCATAAAAATGTTTAAGACTGTAAAAAGGATCATAGACTGGTGCGGGGATTTTAAAGGAAGTCTGTTTCTGGGGTTTCTGTTTTCCTTTCTGTCATCGTGGGCCATCGCCGCTCCGGTAGGATATGCGGGATATGTGATCGGCGGGATCGTCGGTGACATCCGTAAGGGAAACGCGGTGGATATGTCGCTGGCAGGAATGAGCTTTCTGATGATCTTATTGATGGTACTGGCAAGATTCCTGTTTGACTATCTGAAAGCACGCTGCCATGAAAAGATCGGTTATGAGCTGGTGGCAAGAGACCGTCTGAAGATCGGTGAAGCATTGAAGCGCGTATCGCTTGGGTATTTCCAGACCAACGATACCGGCGCGATCCTGAACGCGATCACAACGGGACTGGCAACACTGGAAAACATGGGGATCCGTATGCTGGACGGTTTCATCGGAGGATATCTGAATTTTCTGTGTATCCTTATCTTCCTTGGGGTCGTGGTGCCGGAATGCGCACTGATCGCATTGTGCGGCGTACTGGTTTCACTTGTGTTTCTGCTGATGATCTCGAAACACAGTAAAGCTAATACAAAGGTGCTGAATGCGGAGAATGAAAAACTGACAAGAGCGGCGCTGGAATATACCAGGGGTTTGCCGGTGGTGAAGTCTTTCGGCATGGTAGGAACCCTGACGGGTTCCCTTGATGTCTCAAAGCCGACGGGCTCCCATGAGCAAAGCTCATGGGCAGCAATGGAAGGAGCCTCTGTCAGAGACTTTTCGGAAGCCTGTGCCAGTGCAAGGAAGATCGCACTGAAGATCGAGTGCGGCTTCATCCCGTACAACTGCCTGCATATCTTTGCGCTGAAAGCAGCGAGTGTGTGGATGATCATTTCGGTGATGTACGCCGGGATGGCGGGAAAGATGGAACTGTTCATGGTACTGATCGTCGCGTTTCTGTCCATGTCCATCTTCAATTCCGTGGAGCCGATCGCGGACAGTGCGCATGTTCTGTCGGTGATCAATAACGCTTTTGACAAGATGGAGATGTTCTCCGACGATTATCTGCTGGATGCGGAAGGGGAGGAGATCAGACCGCAGAACTATGACATCGCTTTTCACAATGTAGAATTTTCCTATTCGGACGCGAACAGGACGGAAGACAGAAAAGTGCTGAAGGATGTTACTTTTGACATCCCGCAGGGATCGACCACTGCAATCGTCGGCCCCTCCGGAAGCGGCAAGACGACGATCTGCAACCTGATCGCCAGATTCTATGATGTATCGAAGGGTGAGATCACCCTTGGCGGCGTGGATGTAAGGAAATACAGTCTGGACAGCCTGCTGTCCAATATCTCCATGGTGTTCCAGAATGTCTATCTGTTCAACGATACGATCCGGGCCAACATCTGCTTCGGGCGTGAGAATGTAACGGAAGAGGAGATGATCGATGCGGCAAAGAAGGCACGCTGCCATGATTTTATCATGGAGCTTTCCGACGGTTATGATACTGTGATCGGCGAGGGCGGCGGAACACTTTCCGGCGGGCAGAAGCAGCGTGTCTCTATCGCGAGAGCGATCCTCAAGAATTCGCCGATCATCATCCTGGATGAGTCGACGGCAAGCATCGATCCGGAGAACGAGCATCTCATCCAGGGGGCGCTGACCGAACTCTCCAAGGGCAAGACCGTGATCATCATCGCGCACCGCCTGGCGACGATCGAAGCCGCAGACCAGATCCTGGTGGTGGATGACGGACGGATCGCTGAGAGAGGAAGACACGAAGAACTGCTGCAGTTGGGCGGGAAGTATGCGGCGTTCGTGAACATCCGGAAACAGGCGGAAAACTGGCAGATCGCGTGAGGTCGCCCCGATCGGAGGAATGGTATATTGACAGCTGTCAGATTTTATAGTAATCTACGATAGCGAACAATGATAACTTATTATCCGGAGATCTCTAATGCCAAGAGATAAGACGTTAAGCCATATCAAGGTCAATCAGGCGATCAAAGAAGAATTCATGGAAAAGGGCTTTGAGGCCGCATCAATACGCGGCATCGGAGCCCGCGCGGGAATGACCTCAGCCGGGCTCTACAGACATTATGCGGATAAGGGAGCAATGTTCAGCGCCATGGTCGAGCCTTTGATCGATGAGATAAACGCCTGGACGGCAGATCATACGAAAAGAAAGTACGGTCTTGTCGATGCACAGGCAGAAAACAGCGAGATATTCGGCGAATCATTTATCGATATGGTCAGGAATGTGATCCTTCCGAGGAGAGAAGAATTCAAACTGTTGATGACATGTTCTGCGGGAACAAAATACGAAAATTATATCCATGAATATGTCCGGGAAAACCAGAACAAACTGCTTGATGCCATAGAATATCTGAAAGAGAAAGGGTATCCTGCGAGAGACATCGATGAGGAGGAATTACATATGCTTCTTTCGGCATATCTGACGGCATGTTTTGAGCCGATCATACACGACTGCGATGATGCCAGACTGGATAAATACCTGAATACCATCCAGGAATTCTTCATGCCGGGATGGCTTAAGATCATGGGATTAAAATAAGAGCCGCAAGGCTCTTTTTTAATGTTGTAAGTTATCAAAATCATGTTAGCGATAGCTAACCAAGACAGGAGGAGAAAGAGTTGGGTAAGACACCAAAATACGATCATATGAAGCTGATCGGAAGGTATGCGGGAGGGCACAGGTACCTCATAACGCTGGGCAGATGCCTGGCCGGGATAAGTGCGGTGATCGTGCTCCTTCCCTACTATGATCTTTGGAAGATCATCAGTATAGCAGTAAACAATGAGGATCTTTCTCAGATAAGCCATTACGCGTGGCAGGCGGTCATCCTTACGGTCGCATCTCTGCTGATCTATATCGCGGCTCTTCTGTGTACGCATATAGCAGCGTTCCGGGTACAGGCCAATATGCGCAGCTCCCTTATGAGGAGAATCCTGACGCTGCCGCTCGGTGTATTTGACGAAGACGGTACCGGAAAGATCAGGCGTATCGTAAATGATTCGACAGCGGCAACGGAAACCTTTATCGCACATCAGCTTCCTGATAAAACGGTAGCCGCGGTAACACCGATCGGACTTCTGGTCCTGATCTTTGCTTTCAACTGGAAGATCGGTCTTATCTGCATGATACCTGCAGTTTTGGGCTTTGCATTCATGATGTCCATGATGGGCAAGGGAATGCAGGAGAAGATGGCAGAATATCAGAATGCGCTTGAGACCATGAGCAGCGAGGCTACCGAGTATGTCAGGGGTGTACCGGTAGTGAAGACCTTTGGACAGACCGTTCATTCCTTCAAGAGATTCAAGTCATGCATAGACGGATTCGGAAAATGGGCAACCGATTACACGCTGATCCTCAGATGGCCCATGACCGGATTTATGACCTGCATCAATGCGATCTTTGCGTTTATCGTGATCGCCGCGTTTGCGTTTTCCGGGGACGGGGTGACAGCAGGACTTATATTGAACGTCATGTACTACATCATCGTGACCCCTCTTATCACCGTGGCGCTCACCAAGGTCGCCTATTCCGGAGAGGCGGAGATGACTTTGATCGATGCTCTTAAACGCGTCGAATCGGTCATGGAGATCGAACCGCTTGCAGAAAATAAAGGCGGAAGACTGCCGGAAGATCATTTCATGGAACTGAAAAATGTCACCTACAGATACAAGGATGCGACAAGAGATGCGGTAAAGAATGTATCCATAAAGATAGCACCCGGTGAACATGTGGCGTTGGTCGGTCCCTCCGGATCGGGCAAGACAACACTTGCGGAGCTCATGGTCAGATTCTTTGATGTCACGGACGGGGAGATCCTGATCGGCGGTGTAAATGTTAAGGAGATACCGTCCGCGGAGCTTATGAAACGGGTTTCGTTCGTGTTCCAGGACAGCAGGCTCATCAAGAAATCCATCTTTGAAAATGTGAGGATGTCCAAACCTGACGCGTCGGAAAAAGAGGTACTGGAAGCGCTTGAGAAAGCACAGTGTATGGATATCATAGAAAAGCTCCCGAATGGAATACACACGGTCATAGGTGAAAAGGGCACCTACCTTTCAGGCGGAGAACAGCAGAGGATAACGATCGCAAGAGCGGTACTTAAGGATGCGCCGATCCTGATCCTTGATGAGGCAACCGCGTTCGCGGATCCCGATAACGAGGCCAGGGTGCAGGCTGCCTTTGAGGAACTGTCAAAAGGCAGAACGCTTATCATGATCGCCCACAGGTTAAGCACAGTCATGAATGCCGACCGTATCTTTGTCATGGATGACGGTCAGTGTGAAGAATGCGGCACGCATGAAGAACTGATGCGGTTGAACGGCCTGTACAGACGGATGTTTGACGAGTACTCAAGATCGATCGAGTGGAAGGTAGGTGCATGAAAATGACAGAAAAGCTGCAGCACAAATATGCCCTGTCAAGGCAGGGGGCTATCGATATGATCAGGGCGTGCATCAGTGTTACGATAACGAACATCGTGCTTATGATGCCCGCAGGTATCCTGTATTTTCTGATAAAAGATCTCCTGGAAGGCACACTTACGGGTGACAGAGTTTCTTTCTATGCAGTGGGATCTGTTATAGTCATTGTTCTCATAGCGATCACGAATTTTATACAGTATAATGCGACGTTTCTCACGACGTACAGGGAAAGCGGCGTAAGAAGGACAACGATCGCCGAAAAGCTAAGGAAGCTACCCCTGTCCTATTTTGGCAAGAAGAACATCGCCGATCTGACGACCAATATCATGGGAGACTGTGCGCAGATAGAGACGGCCTCGAGTCACTGGATCCCGGAACTGATAGGCGCGGTAATCTCCGTAACGCTTGTAGGAATCAGCCTTTTCTTTGCGTTTGATTGGCGTATGGTGCTTGCCAGCTTCTGGGTCATCCCGGTGGCGTTCGTCATCATCATCACCTGCTCGGGAGCAGAGAAGAATGCGGTCCGTAAGAACTCTGCGGTAAAGCTTGCCATGACAGACGGGATACAGGAATGCCTGGAATCCGTAAGGGATCTTCGTGCAAATAATGCGGAAGACAGATATATGGACGAGCTGGAGGGCAAGATCAGGAATGTAGAAAAGGAAGCGCTGCTTACCGAGCTTAAGATGGCGGTATATGTCAATTCCGCCGCGATCATACTTAAGATCGGTATCGGTACGACAGCAGTTGTGGGAGGTGCACTGTTCGCAAAGGGCGAGATATCGATCCTGACTTTCTTTATGTTCCTGATGCTGGTGGCTAGACTTTATGATCCGATGCAGATCACGCTGCAGAATTTTGCGGCGATCATTTCCTGCGGCGTGCAGTGCGAGCGCCTTGATGAAGTCCTTTCTGCACCTGTGCAGACGGGCTCTGAGGAACTGAAAAATAACGGATACGATATTGTCTTTGATCATGTCGGGTTCAAATATGATGACGAAACGGATGTGCTTAAGGATGTGAGCTTTACGGCAAAGCAGGGGCAGGTAACGGCCCTGATAGGTCCCTCCGGCGGCGGCAAGACGACCATATCAAGACTTGCCGCAAGGTTCTGGGATGTGGATGAGGGCAGGATAACGCTGGGCGGAGAGGATATCTCGAAGATAGATCCGGAGACCCTGCTCGCCGATTATTCGATCGTTTTCCAGGACGTGACGCTCTTTAACAATTCGGTGAAGGAGAACATCCGTATCGGAAAGAGCGGAGCGACGGATGAGGAGGTCATGGAAGCCGCCAGGCTGGCCAACTGTGAGGAGTTTGTCAATCTCCTTCCCGAAAAGTATGACACCTATATCGGAGAGAACGGAAGCGAGCTTTCGGGCGGCGAGAGACAGAGGATCTCGATCGCAAGAGCGTTCCTTAAGGATGCGCCGATCATCCTGCTTGACGAGGCTACGGCATCCCTTGATGCGGAAAATGAAACGGCCATCCAGGAAGCACTGTCCAGGCTGATCAGGAACAAAACAGTCATGATCATCGCGCACAGGATGAGGACGATCGCCAATGCGGATCATATCGTCGTGCTCAAGGACGGCGTTGTCGCAGAACAGGGAAGCCCGGAGTTTCTCGGCGGATATGACAGCATCTACAGCCGGATGACAAAGCAGCAGATGAAATCACAGAACTGGAAGATGTAACAGCACAAATAATATCAAGGAGAGGAAAAGAAAAATGAAAAATGATGGTCGCCTGAATGCAAAAGATCTGATCAATGTGGGAATCTATACAGCTATCTGTGCCGTGATCTGCTGTGTGGTAGCGATGACCGGCGTGATCCCGATCATGATGGTGCTGCTGGTCGTGTTTGTTCCGATACTTACCGGCATCCCGTACATGATGTTTCTGACAAAGGTCAGGAAATTCGGAATGATACTGATCCTGAACGTGCTGATGGGAGCTTTGATGTGGGTTACCGGCATGAGCTATTATGCCCTGATCGTGGGAACGGTCTCCGGACTCATAGCCGAATTCATTTATCGTGCAGGCAGTTACCGGAGTAAATGGTGCGGGATCATCGCCTATGCTGTTTCGGGAATCTACTGCTGGGCAAATTACTTCGGCATTTTCTTCAATGCGGAGGCCTATTTCTCAACGAGACAGAATTTCGGACAGGAGTACATTGATGCTGTTACAGGTATGCTGCCGGTGTGGATGTGCCCTGTGCTTCTGGCGGTCGATCTCATCTGCGGGGTCATCGGCGGATGGATCGGGACAAAGGTTTTGAAAAAACATTTTGAAAAGGCCGGTATTGCCTGATCATGGAATACAGACTTGACAGAAATGTCCATTCCCTGTTAGATCCGCGGACAAAGCTGCTGCTGCTTTTTACGAGCTCGGTGTTTGTTGTCGGAAACGCAGGCGAAAAATGGATGTACGTGTTTTACTGGATCCTGGTCTATCTCCCGGTTCTGCTGCTCCTTGCCGAAAAAGAATGGAAGGCAGCTGCTGTCGCTGTTGCGATATATGTCGGCAGTTTTTACGCACAGATGGCTCTGCAGCATGATCCTACGGCATGGGAATCTGCTTTGGCTCTGATGCTGTACATTATTACCAAGATCCTGCCGACGGTCATCCTTGCGAGATATATCGTAAAGACAACGAAGGTTTCGGAGTTTCTCGCGGCGATGAACCGCATGCATGTCACGGATAAGCTGACCATTCCGATCAGTGTGATCTTCCGATTCTTTCCTACCGTGGCTGAAGAGTCGAGAGCCATCAATGATGCCATGCGTATGCGCGGGATCGAGATGGGAGCAAAGAAAGCGACAGAAGCCGTGGAGTACCGCATGGTTCCGCTGATCGCTTCCTGCTCGATCATCGGAGAGGAACTGTCAGCTGCAGCGATGACACGGGGACTGGATGTCGGAAAAAAGAGAAGCTGCATATGGAAGATCAGGTTCAGATTCCCGGATCTGATCATCATCGTACTATGTCTGACATGTTTTGTCTGGTGGGGGATCGGAAGGTTTTTCATATGATCTGTTTTGATAATGTATCTTTTCAATATACCAAAGATCAGGAAAGCCTTAAGGGGATCAGCCTTACCATCGGCGAAGGCGATGTGGTGCTTGTCTGCGGCCCTTCCGGATGCGGAAAATCAACGCTGATCAGGTGCGTTAACGGACTGATCCCGCATTTTTACGAGGGAAATCTGACGGGAAGCGTAACTGTGAACGGAACCGATGTATCACAGACGACTTTAAGAAAGATCTCACGCCATGTAGGGACAGTTTTTCAAAACCCGAGAAGCCAGTTTTTTAATGTTGATACTACCAGTGAACTCGCGTTTGGATGTGAGAATTTCGGACTGGATCCTGATGAGATCGAGCAGAGAATTGATCGGGTCGTAAACAGACACGGGCTTGCGCCGCTGATGGACAGGAGCATTTTCAGGCTTTCCGGCGGGGAAAAGCAGAAGATTGCGTGCGCCAGTATCGCGGTAGAACCGCTGGATGTGATCATACTGGATGAGCCCTCGGCGAACCTTGACTATCAGGGGATCTGTGAACTGCAGAAAATGATCGGGGCATGGAAGGAAGAACATAAGACCATTCTGATCGCCGAACACAGGATATCTTATCTTTTCCCGTATATCTCGAGGGCGCTCCTGATGAATTCCGGTGAGATCGTCAAAGAGTATTCCGCCGATGAGTTCAGGGCACTTTCGGAGGACGAGCTTCACGGACTCGGACTCAGAGCCGATCATATGCAGGACTCGGCGGAGGTGATCCCGGATAATGGGGAGCGGCGGGATACAGATGAGAAACTGATCCTTTCTGACATGAAGTTTTCGTACAGAGGGGAAGAGCCGGTGTTTGATATTCCCCGAATGGAAATACCTGCAGGAGAGATCGTCGGCATCGTGGGAGCAAACGGCGCAGGGAAGTCGACATTTCTGAGATGTCTGTGCGGCATGGAACGATCGTGTAAAGCCACACTGAAAGCAGGTGATGAGATCCGGAAAAACAAAAAGAGACGGCAGAGCATATACATGGTCATGCAGGATGTCAATCATCAGCTTTTTACCGACAGTGTGCTGGAAGAGGTTATGATATCCCAGGAAAAGGAAGATAAGGAAGAGGCTCTTAAGATACTGGAATCACTTGATCTGGCGGAATATGCCGATAAGCATCCCCTGGCGCTGTCGGGAGGTCAGAAACAGAGGGTTGCTGTTGCGTCCGCAGTTGCCTCGGGGAGGGATATCATCCTGTTTGACGAGCCTACCAGCGGACTGGATTACTATCATATGATGCAGGTATCCGAAATACTAAAGGATCTTCGGAAAACGGGCAGGACAGTCATCATCGTTACCCATGATGTCGAACTGATAAGAAATGCCTGTACCTGTGTGATCCCGTTTAAATGATCATCCATAAAAATCCCCTGCAAGCCGGTTTATTTCATCGGATGTGACGGGGACGGCGGTATAGGTCTCTTCTCCGTTGAATCTGATAATAAATACCTCCGCCTGATCGGCTTCGCCGATCTCGATCTCCATATGATCCTTATGAGAGTTATCATATTCCAGCTGTATCGTGCCGCAGGCTGTGGGGAAAATCTCGGGCTGTATGTTCAGATCCCTGATCAGAGATTCGATCCGGTCGGTGACAGCTTTGGAAAAGGCTGGTGCTCCGTTGCCGTTCCAGTTATCGTCCAGGGAGCGGATGGAATCAAGCTTATCCAGATTGTGAGTTTTGAGATTACCGGGAGCGAACTCCGATGCACTTTTTGAAGCGCCTGCGATGATCATTGGTTCACCTCGATAAGTACTTGAAACGTACGGCTATTGGTACAGATATGATAATACAATAGAGTCGGGTTTGCAAATGTGAGAAAGATGAAACTCATTGCGCCCAAGTGTTCACGTTTCATGGATATCATATGGGCGGAATTCACGAAAATGTCTGTTTTTTACCCATATCATTCCTGGTTACCGTTGTCATTTGGGCGTATTCGGATAAAAATGCCTGTTTGCGCCCGTGAAATTCGCGTATTCAGGGCATCGCCGGGGCTAAATTGGCCAAGAGTGCCGAATTTAGCCCGTTTCATCTATGGTTAATGAGGGAGTTTGGGCGTATAAGGCAAAAATGCCTGATTGCGCCCTTTTTGGTGCAGGAGGTGCTCCGGGAGGGCTGGAGTGGATATGCGGGAGGACCGGGGAGGATACGTGAGAGGGGGCGGGGGATAGAATGATCCCCTGAAGCACTTCCGAGCAGCGTGAAATTTCTGTTGAAAAAACGCCGGAATACCGCTATAGTCGCTATAGTACAGTGAAGCGGACATGGGGACCGTCGAAGACCGGGCATGGTTTTCGGGACGAACGCTGGTGGATGAGGAGCCGGAAAAGAATGCAGGATCAGTTTTCGAGAACACAGCTGCTCTTGGGATCGGAAGGGATGGAGCGGCTATACGGCAAAAAGGTTGCGGTCTTCGGGATCGGAGGCGTCGGCGGTTATGTTTGTGAAGCTCTTGTGCGAAGTGGGATCGGGGCATTTGACCTCATTGATAACGATAAAGTGTGCCTGACAAATCTGAACCGGCAGATCATCGCGACAAGAAAGACCATCGGGAAATACAAGGTGGAAGTGATGCGTGACCGCATGCTGGAGATCAACCCGGACGCGAAGATCGACGTGCATCAATGCTTCTTTCTGCCTGAAAACGCGGATGAATTCCCGTTTCATGAGTATGATTACGTGGTGGATGCCGTAGATACGGTCACTGCCAAAATTGAACTGATCCTCCGTGCGCAGAAGCAGGGCGTACCGATCATCAGTGCCATGGGCGCAGGAAACAAGCTGGATGCGGGGCGCCTTAAGATCGCCGACATCTACGAAACGCGGGTCTGCCCGCTGGCCCGCGTTATGCGGCGCGAACTGAAGAAGAGAAATATCAAAAGCCTGAAGGTGGTCTATTCGGACGAACAGCCGGTCTGCTCGGTGGAAAATATGCCTGAAAGCACTGAAACCAACTGCGCGGACGGTACCTGCCCTCCGGGTGAGGTGCAGCAGGAGCATACCGGCCGGAGAGCCATCCCGGGCAGTACGGCGTTTGTACCCGCGGTCGCGGGACTCCTGATCGCCGGGGAGATTGTAAAAGACCTGAGCTTCGGGCTGATCTGATCGTTTTCCCAATTTGAGTCATATTCTCAGATTATTTCGTATGACCGCAATTTGGATTTTTCCGATTTGAGTCATGTTCTCGGATCATTCCGCATGACCGCAATTCGTGTTTTCCCGATATGAGTCATAATACTCGCGGGTTTATTGCCTGAAACTTTATTATTGAAAAGAAATATGATATTATGTCATAGATTTTCGCGCGTTGGCACCATTCACGGTGCCCTGAGTGAAAAAGCAAATGAATAAAGGCTGAAAACAGGCTTTTTAGAAGGAGATAGAGAAGAAGATGAAACTCGGCATTGTCGGCCTTCCCAACGTCGGGAAGAGCACACTGTTCAATTCACTGACCAAAGCCGGAGCGCAGGCGGAGAACTATCCGTTCTGCACGATCGATCCCAACGTGGGGGTCGTGGCGGTGCCGGATGAGCGGATCGTAAAGCTCGGCGAACTGTATCACTCGAAAAAGGTGACACCGGCCACGATCGAGTTCGTCGATATCGCGGGACTTGTCAAGGGGGC
>JAILFA010000055.1 GCA_024687125.1 Lachnospiraceae bacterium | reverse complement strand
CAGGTAGGCATGGAGGTTCGGCCCATAGTAGTATTTCTCCACTCCTGTATATCCCATCATGGAACCGATGGCTTCATTACCGTCCGGCAGTCCCGCTTCCTTGGAGATGTAATTGATGACATCCATCCGGAAGCCGTCCACGCCTTTGTCCAGCCACCAGTTCACCATATCCGCGACGTCGCTCCGGACGGACGGGTTATCCCAGTTCAGATCCATCTGCTTTGCGGAAAACAGGTGAAGTCCCCAGACATGCGCATCCGGAAAACGGCGCCAGGCGCTCCCGGAAAAGAACGATGTCCAGTTGTTCGGCGGCGTATCACCTCCATCGTCCGGGCGGAAAAAGTAATAGTCCCTGCACTTTGATCCGGGATCCGCCAGAGCCTCCTGAAACCAGGGGTGTTCATCCGATGTGTGATTGACGACCAGATCCATGATCAGGCGCATTCCTTTTTCATGAACCTTATTCAGAAGCTCGTCGAAATCCTCCATCGTCCCGAACTCCGGCAGGATCTTCCGATAATCCCTGATGTCATAGCCGTTGTCATCATTCGGCGAGTCATAAACCGGCGAGAGCCAAAGCGCGTCGACACCGAGTTCCTTCAGGTAATCGAGCCTGCCGATGATCCCGCGCAGATCCCCGATCCCGTCGCCGTTACTGTCACAGAAGCTCCGGGGGTAGATCTGATAGAAGACTGCTTCCTTCCACCAGGCTTTTTTCTGCTCCCCGTCAGCCTTAAGGTCATTCACCTGCTCGGCGTTCACCAGGGCCAGGATCGCATCTCCCATGGAGGCTGGAATCCGTTTGCCGGCGAGCTTAAACAGCGTCCTGAGCCTGCGCCTTCCGATCAGCGGATTGGTCACGGCTTTTTCGCCAAGGCCAATCTGCAGCAGGATCTTTTTTACTGCGTCATGCCCCACCGCCGTCGCATAGAGTTCGGCGACGGTGCTGTCCAGTGTGATCATTTCGCTTCCTTCCCTGCCCTGCGTTCTTCGTTTTCCCGGACCACCCGGGCATACATCTCTTCATCCAGGATATATTTCTTTCTGTGCAGGACAAACCCTGCGATGATCAGAATAAGCGGCAGGATCAGCATGGCGGACTTGAGGATTACGATCCCCTGCGCTGTCATATCCGCGGCAGTCTCGGCCGTCTTCATCCCCGAGATGATGACGGTCGCCCCGGTGATCCCGCTGGCGATCGCCCCGCCGAACTTGTTGATGAACGGCTGCAGAGAAAGCGTCACCGAATCGTTTCTTTTGTGGAATTTCCATTCGCCGTATTCCACGGTGTCTGTCAGGAACATCAGCATCATCAGCTGCATGAAGGCCTCGCCGACAAAGATCAGGATCCCGGCCGCTGCCACGGGGATGATCATGCCGCCCGGAGAAAAGAAGAACAGGAGGTATCCCGCCGTCACGAGGATCGTTGAGAAGAAGTACAGGCTCCTGCGGTTCCATCTTTTGGAAAACGCCGGGAACACTGAAAGCGCGGCGATCTGTGAAACACCGAGCACAACGGCAAACAGCGTGTATACATCTTCGTTTCCGTAGACATATTTGAAATAATACAGGCCGAAGGAGGTGGTCGTGCAATAGCCCGTCATATAGAGCGTCATGGCGATCGCCGCGATCAGCAGCTGGTCGTTCTTAAAGATGACACGGACCATCTCCCTGAGCGACGTATGCGCCTGTTCAGGGGATGTACCGGCATCTTGGCCCTGCGCGGGCTCGCGGACACCGAACACCGTGATGAGCTGGAACGCGATCATGATAACGACCAGGATCAGCACAAATACATAGTAGCCGCGCTGCATGCTCCCCAGTGCTTCTCCCAGCGCTTCCGTCACCGGCACGAGCAGAGCGACGACCAGGAAAAGTCCCACATCCGCGCAGATCCGGGCGATCGCGCCCATCTTTTCCCGTTCCTTCTGATCCTTGGTGAGCGACGGGATCATCGACCAGTAGGCGATATCGTTCATGGTGTAGCTGATCCCCCACAGGACATAGATGACACCGAATACGATGATATATGCACCGCCTGTCAGGCCGAAGTCGGTGAACAGCAGCACGGAAAACAGGGCCGCGAACGCCAGGCCGATGACGATCCAGGGCTTGAACCTGCCCCAGCGCGTATGGGTGTTATCGACGATCACGCCCATCACGGGGTCGTTCATGGCATCGAAGATCCTCGCGAACAGCATGATCCCCGTGATCCACCAGATATCACCGGCCGGAAGGTTCAGGATGTCGGTCAGATAGAACATGAGATACATGCTGATCATGGTGTAGACCATGTCCCGGCCGAAGGTCCCCAGACCATAGGTATAGCGGTTTCTAACCCTGTACTTCTCTTCCATCACGCTGTCCTTTCTAAATGTAGAAAAACCTGTCGATCAAGTATCCTGATGAAGTGTCCTGATGAGCCGCAGCAGCCTTGACGCGCTCTCCTCAAGATGCCTGCGGGTAACTGTACCCGCGGCAAGTCCCTCAAGGACCGCCCTGTGATCCTCCGCCGATCCCGGCATAAAGAGATCCCCGTCCGCGGCGGTTGTGAGATCCGCCCGGGGAGGCAGATACACGGCGTTTTTATCATACATCTGTTTTACGATCCAATCGGTCATGACCACGCCGTCAAAGCCAAGTTCGCAGCGAAGCACATCCCGCACGAGCCCTTGAAGCTCCGACGTATGTGTCCCGTTCAGCAGGTTATAGGAGGTCATGACAGCAGCAGGCCGGGCTGTCCGGATGCAGATCTCAAAGCCTTTCAGGTAGATCTCCCGGAAGGCACGTTCGCTGACGATGCTGTTGTTCGAATAGCGGTTCGTTTCCTGGTTGTTGGCCGCGAAATGCTTGATCGTCACACCGCATCCGCTGTGCCTCTGCACACCGTTCGTGAGCGCGGCGGCCATCCTGCCGCTGATCAGCGGATCCTCCGAAAAGTATTCAAAGTTTCGCCCGCAGCGGATATCCCTGTGGATGTTCAGCGCCGGTGCCAGCCACAGATGGACGCCGAACTGCTCCATCTCCGCCCCGACGATATCGCCGCAGGCTTCGGCCAGGGATTCGTCCCAGCTCTGTGCCAGGGCCGTTCCGATGGGAATGGCTGTCGCGTACTGGTGGATGAGTACATCGCTTTTCCGCGGTCTCTTTTCCAGGAATTTCAGCAGCACCTTCAAAGGGCCGGGCAGAAGCTCCGACAGGCTCTCCTGCATGACGGGTCCGATGGCTGTCACCTTATCACCGCGGCGTGCGGCATGCTTTGCGAGCCTGAGTCCCGCAGGGCCGTCCGCCATCACCAGAGAGTCGATCCCTTTTTCCCTAAGGATCCTTGCGGTCTCTCCCGCAGCGCCGGCGACAGAGATCGAAGCATCTCCGACAACGGACGCGATCCCGCCCTTTTCACTGAAGGCACCGATGTTCAGGTAAGCCAGTTCCACGCTTGAGAGCTTTTCCGCGAGCGGATCGATGATCTCTTTTCGGCCGTAGTTCACGGTGACCGACCGGATCGCAGCCGCGGGGACTGTGATCAGCGGGACATCTTTTCGGATCGTCCCGCGGTCGGGTGCTGCGGCCGGCTGTGGGGCCGTGCTCGGGGACGTACTCGGGGCCGGCCTTATGCCAGGTCTGACATCCTCGGGGGAGGATGCGAAGAGGTTCCTGGTCTTTACCGTGATCACTTCGCTGGGAAGCCGGATGATCCCGCAGCACTGCACATCCGCGCTGCTCGTTCCGGCACTCAGGATATAATCCCCCGCTTCCAGGATATACGCGGCTTGCTGTGTGTCATAGCTCGAAAGCCCGCGCATCCGAAAGGCCGGACAGAGTATTTCTTCCTCGCCCGGCTGCAGCTCCTTTGTCTTGGCAAAGGCCGCAAGGGTCTTTACAGGCTGATCGAGCCTTCCGGACGGCACGGACACATAGAGCTGCACGACCTCTCTGCCTTTACAGGAACCAGTGTTCCGGACAAGGATCTCTGCATGGACGGTCTCCCCTTGCGCGTACACACGCTGAACCTGCTGCGTAAACGTCGTGTAGGACAGTCCATGGCCGAAGGGAAACAGCGGCGTTATTCCGGCGGTGTCAAAATAGCGGTAGCCGACGTAGATTCCCTCCCTGTAGTGCGTATCATTGCGGTCTCCGAAATCCCCGATGGAAGGATAATCCTTGATCCCGGCCCATGTCGTCGTCAGCTTCCCGGACGGCGTATCCCTGCCGAGGAGGATCCTCGCCAGAGCGGTGCCGGTCTCTGCACCCAGCTGAGACAGGATCAGGATGTTCGGCACCTCATCAACGACCGGTGTCAGATCGACCGGCCCGCCGGTGTTAAGGACCAGCAGAAAGGGTCTGCCGCTCCTGCTCAGCGCCAGGATATCTCGCACCTCCGTGTCCGTGAGGGCGATATCCCCCTTTGCAAAGGTGCGGTCACTCCCCTCTCCCGAGATCCGCGCCAGCACATATACCGCCGCATCGTTGTCTTCGCCGGTCTCCAGCGGAATCTCATACTCCGGCTCCGACATGACGGCGCCGAAGCTCTCGATGATCGCCAGCGTCCTGTGCGCCCTCGCCCGGGCTCGAATGTCGTCCAGAAAGCGCCTTCTGGTATCCTCGAGCACCCGGTCATAGGCATCCAGCCAGGAGCCGGTCGTGATCGCAAAGCCTGCTTTCTTCAGGCCCCGCTCCGCCGTGATAAAGAATCTGGAATTGACTTCACCGGAACCGGTGCCGCCCTTGATCGTGTGCCTTGCGCCGTTTCCGTACAGGGCAAGTTTTCCCGGCTTCTTCAGCGGAAAATCGCCGTTTGTCTTCAGAAGTACCGTGCACCCGGCGAGCTCCCGGCGCAGTCTGAGGAGATGTTTCTTTTCTGTTTCCGTGATGGGGATTCTTGTTTTCATAAGTAGATTATACGGCAGAAAAGCGACTCGCGGCAAGTGGTTGTGCATGGGGGATCGTGATCGGAATTGCGATCGGAATCGAGATTGGAATTGGAAATCATCTGTTCGGCAAAAAGAGCCGAAGACGTCGGGATCCATCACTTTGGCTCCTTCTCCTCCGGTCTTTCTTGCGTAAACGGAGCCAACATTGGCGAAACCGCTCTCCCTGGCTCCTTCTCCTCCTGCTTTTCTTCTGCAAAAAGAGCCTGCATCGACAAAAGCATTCATCTTGGCTCCTACTCCTACGCCTCTTCTTCCTCACAAGGAGCCAGCTTCGCCAAAAGTGTTCTCCTCGGCTCCTTTTCCTCCGATCTTTCAAGAAGAAAGCTTGGTCGAAAAAGAGAAAAGCGGCCAAAATAGCCCGCGACTTCCGAATACCTCCGAACATTCCATAGCAGCCTCAAACAAGACTGATTTTAGCATTTCGTCTGACAATTAAATGCGTTTTCGCTTCTCTTTACACTTTTTTCATTTGTTCTTTCCCACATAGCGTGATACGCTCTTATCGATCAATATTTCTGTAGATTTTCCAGTCATTCAGACTACCGCCTTCGGAAAGCATCTTTCCGAATTGTATTTCACCATTTGTATTCTCCCTTTTTATATTTGTGTGTTTTATAATATAGACAAATAAAATTCCGATTTTGTTAACAACGGAGAAAGAGATATGGGCGATTTTAATTCTTATTTTTCATCGATTCCAAAGATGGAAACTGAACGACTAATATTCACCGCATTTACAAGAGAAGACATGAAT
>JAILFA010000043.1 GCA_024687125.1 Lachnospiraceae bacterium | reverse complement strand
TGGAAGCATTATCAAAAGCAGGTGTCTCTGCTGTGTCAGCGGATGCTTCCGGTGCTGCCTGTTCCGTTGTTTCAGATACTGCCGGTGTACCGCACTGACCGCAGACCTTGTCGTCATCGGCCATCTGGGCGCCGCAGTTTGAACAGAATTTTGCCATGTTCTTTCCCTCCTCCTGAGACAGAAATACATTTGCCTGTGATTTACAGACCTATATATTTTACCATACGAGGCCCAAAAGTCAAGGATATGCTACTCTGCTTTTTTATCCCTGAGCATCAGATCCGCGACGGCATCGGCAGGCCGTTTGTTCTCAAACAGAACCCGATACACTTCGGTGATGATCGGCATCTCCACATGATACTTCTGAGCGAGGAGATATGCCCCTTTGGCGGAATTCACACCTTCGACGACCATCTTTACCTCATTGCAGGCTTCTTCCTTGCTCATGCCCTGTCCGATGAAGATACCTGCTCTGCGGTTGCGGGAATGCATGGACGCACAGGTTACGATCAGATCACCGATCCCGGTCAGACCGGAAAAAGTCTCTGCTTCCGCGCCGAGTGCGACCCCAAGTCTTGTGATCTCGGCGATCCCGCGGGTGATCATGGCCGCTTTGGTGTTGTCTCCGTATCCCAGACCGTCAGCCACACCGGCAGCCAGTGCGATCACGTTTTTCAAGGCCCCGCCCAGTTCCACGCCGCGCATATCCGAGCCGGTATAAACACGGAACGTCGGATTCATAAACAGTTCCTGGACGCTTCGCGCCGCGTTCTGATCATTCGAAGCCGCAACGATCGCTGTCGGAACGCCGCGGCCGACTTCCTCCGCGTGAGAAGGGCCGGAAAGGACCACGATCCGGGGATCTTTTTCCGCAAGTTCCTCGCGGATGACATCAGACAGCGGGGAAAGCGTGGATTCCTCGAGTCCCTTTGCACAGTCAACAAGAAGCGCCCCTTCAGGAAAATGAGGTTTCATGAGACGGGCGGTCTCCCGGACATACACGGATGGAATGACCAGTACAACAGCATCCGCGTCCTCGATCGCTTCTCCCATATCACAGGTAAAGCGTACCTCAGGCTGCAGGATGACTCCGGGAAGCTTGTCGGGATCGCCGTGCGCTTCACTGAGCAGGCGTACTCTTTCCGGACTCCGCGTCCAGATGCTCACCTGATGTCCGTTATCCGTAAGAAGATGTGCCAGAGCAATGCCAAAGCTGCCTGCACCGACGATACCGATATTGTGCAAGAATAACTCCTTTCACATTTGATGCTTCACGATTTGATACTCGTCTCCCGCCCTGTAAAATGTGCACTCGGCTGCCCGGCCGGCCAGAAAACGGTACATGTCATCCTCTTCAAGGCCTGCGCCGCAGACATAGCAGTCATACTCTTCATCATACTCATAGTACATACAGGAATCGCAGGGATCGTTCATCTGTTCTTCTCCTCTGCCTGATGCTCAGCGGATGTGTCCTTCTTTTTGAACAGGAAGGTTTTTCTTTCATTGCCGTGAAGAAGACGGCCGATATTCGCCCGGTGCTGCCAGAATGCAAGTACCGTCATCAGAAAGGCAATGAAATACATCTCAAGCAGCAGCATCTGCTCCATCCCGAAAAATCCGATCTGTCCAAGAATGCCGAGCGCGACAATGAATGACGTGTACAGGCACAGAGATCCGAGAGACACAAAATGTGTCAGAAGAAACGGGATAAAGAATGCCGCCAGACCGATCGGAATATAAACCCAATGAAAAGCGATCAGATATCCCGCGGTACAGGCGATCCCCTTGCCGCCCTTGAAGTTCATGTAGAAAGGAAAATCATGTCCCAGCACGCATCCTGCCGCTGTATAGATCTTGAGCAGGTAGATCATGTCCGGATGGATCCCGCGAAAGATCAGCGTCGTTACAACGATCGCAAGGATACATTTGATCATGTCGCCGAACAGGACGATCAGTCCCGCCTTTGTACCAAGGACTCTCAGCGTATTTGTGGTCCCTGCGTTTCCGCTCCCATGCTTGCGGATATCGATCCCCTTGAGGCGCCCATAGAAATAGGCTGTCTGAAACACACCGAACAGATAGCCAATGAGAATGCACAAACAGCGTGCGACGTACGGATTGTCCATGCTTAGTCCTTTCTTTCCCTGACGATGAACTTGAGCGGTGTTCCGCGGAATTCAAAAGCTTCGCGGAGCTGATTCTCCAGGTAGCGCATGTAGGAAAAATGCGCCAGTTCCTTATCGTTGACAAAAACGACAAAGGTAGGCGGTCTGACTGCCACCTGGGTCATATAAAAGATCTTCAGCGGCTTTCCCCGGTCCGCGGGCGGCTGCTGCATGACCAACGCTCTGGTCAGGACTTCATTGAGGACGCCCGTCTGAATCCGGAATGCGTGATTCTCGCTGAGCATGTCGATCAGCGGATAAAGTTTGTTCAGGCGCTGGCCGGAGGAGGCGGAGATGAAGATGATCTCCGCGTATGGGATAAAGGAAAGCGTCGAGCGGATCCTGTTCGTAAACTCCTTGACCGTATGGTTGTCCTTTTCGATCAGGTCCCACTTGTTGACCGCGATCAGGATCGCCTTGCCGTTCTCATGTGCGATCCCGGCGATCTTGGCATCCTGCTCGGTCACACCCTCCGCGGCATCGATGACGAGGATGACAACCTGCGCCCGTTCGATCGCGCCGACGCTTCGGATGATCATGAAACGCTCGAGCTGTTCCTTGATCTTGTTCTTTCGCCTTAAGCCCGCTGTATCGATAAACACATACTCTTTGCCGTTATTTGTGATCCTGGTATCAACGGCATCCCGCGTGGTTCCGGCGATATCGGACACCAGCAGTCTTTCTTTGCCGATCAGGCGGTTGATGATCGATGATTTCCCGACGTTGGGCTTTCCGACGACAGCGACGCGGATCGCATCATCCTCCTCTTCCAGATCATTGTGCTCTTCTGCTGGAAAAAGTGCGGTCACCTCATCCATCAGATCACCCAGTCCCTGCCTGTTTGCCGCTGAGATCGGGTGCGGATCCCCCAGACCGAGCTCATAGAATTCGTAGATATTAGCGGAATCCCTCTCAAACGCGTCGATCTTGTTGACGGCAAGGACAACAGGTTTAGCGGAGCGCCTGAGCATATCCGCGACCTGTGCGTCAGCGTCGACAAGTCCTGTC
>JAILFA010000036.1 GCA_024687125.1 Lachnospiraceae bacterium | reverse complement strand
GTATTGAGCTTGGCGTTGTTGTTGTCGTAGCCGGCCCATGTGGCGGCGGTATAGTAGTTGGTGAACCCGGCGAACCACACGTCGTTGTTGGCCGTGGTGGTACCGGTCTTGCCGGCGATCGCAGTTGTGCCGAAATTGACGCTGCCGCCGGTACCCTGCGCGCCTGTGATAACGTCCTTCATGGCACTGATGAGAAGCCATGCCGTCGTTTCCTTAAGCACGCGGTGGGAATTCGGAGCCGTGTTGTCAAGGATGATATTGCCGTCGTGATCGACCACACGGGTGTACAGCTTGGGCTTGATGTATTCGCCGCCGTTGGCGATCGTAGCATAGGCGGCGGTGAGCTCGATGTTCTTGACGCCATAGGTGACACCGCCGAGTGCCAGCGTCTGTGTCAGATCGCTGAAGATCTCGTTGCCGATCTGCACGCCGTCCGTGAGCGTCGTGAAGCCGAAGTTCTGCAGATACTCGTAACCCAGCTGCGGACCGATCGCCGTGATCGTCTTGACGGCGATGATGTTCAGCGAGGATTCGATACCCTGTCTGTAGGAGCAGATGCCGCGGTAGCCGGAGGTGTACCAGTTTCGCACGGGTCGTCCGTTGTCATAGCAGAACGGTGCGTCATTGTATACGGTTGCCAGTGTCTGACCCGCACTGTCCAGAGCGGGCGCATAGGCTGCAAGAACCTTGAAGGTGGAACCGGGCTGCTTGTTGGCGTCGGTTGCGCGGTTAAAGGTGCGGCTCGCCTCCTTGGCGCCGCGGCCGCCTTCCATGGCGACGACCTCGCCGGTCCACTGGTTGATGATCGTCATGGAGACCTGCGGCTCCGGCGTCAGGTGAACCCGTTCCTTGAGGATCTCATCACCGGGCTCGAGGATCGCGGATTCATAGGTCTTAATGGCTTCGTAGGCTGCCTCCTGAGAGGAGAACAGCATATTGAAGGAAGAGTTTTCCTGGCGGAAATAGGAGCGGAACATCTCGGAACTGTGGTTCTGCACTTCACCGTTCGCCTTGGTGACGGACAGGGCGAAGTCCAGATCCCATTTGGTGTCCTCCGGGAAGTTGCTCTCATCCTGAAAGACGCGGTCCATGATCGCCTGAATGTGCGGATCCTGGGTCGAATAGATCTTGAGACCGCCGCTGTAGAGAAGGCCGTATGCCTGCTGCTCCGTGTAGCCGGCAGCGATCAGATCCTCCAGGATGTCATTGGTCAGAGCGTCGACAAAGTAGGAATTGATGGTGTCGTCGACCACGGTCTCATTGGTGGTCTGGATGCGGGAGTAGACATCGTCGGCCATCGCCTCCTCATAGGCTTCCTTGTCGATGAAGCCCATTTCCAGCATGTTGCCGAGCACCTTTTTGCGGCGCTGTGCATTCTTGTCGGGGTGTGTGATCGGGTTCAAGGCACTCGGGTTCTGGGTGATCGAGGCGATGACGGCGCACTCCGAGAGCGTCAGGGTGTTGACCGGTTTGTTGAAGTATCTCAGGGATGCAGCCTGAACACCCAGCGTATTCTGCCCCAGGTTGATCGTGTTCAGGTAGTTGATCAGGATGTCTTCCTTACTCATGGATTTTTCCAGCTGCACCGCCAGAAACTGCTCCTGGATCTTACGGCGCAGGCTCGCGATGTTCAGACCCATGAGACGGCTTTCCGTTTCGCCCTCCGAGGTCCAGCTCGTGAAGACATTGTTCTTGAGAAGCTGCTGCGTGATCGTCGAAGCACCCTCGGTGAAATGCAGACCGTTGCGGATACCGACGACACCGGCACGGATGATACCCTGGATATCAATGCCGCGGTGATCGTAAAAGCGTTGGTCCTCGATGGCGACGAAGGCATGCTGCAGATCGATGGGAACCATGTCCAGAGAAACGGGGATACGGTTGGAATCCGTGGAGACCAGCTTGGCGGTCTGGTTGCCCTCCGTATCATAGACAAATGTGGAAAAGCCGGAGGGTGTGACATCGATCATGCCGATCTCCGGCGAGGTGCTCATGATGCCCTTGAGGACGCCCAGTCCCCCGCTGACGGAAACAAGGACCAGACCGATCAGACCGAGCAGGAGCGCGCCCTGGATCAGAACCCAGAGCTTCATGGCCCATTTGCCGCTGGAGGCCGCTATTCTGCTTTGCTGGGCACGGATGCCCTGTCTGGAATAGTTCATAAATTGCCTCTGTTCAAAAAAATACCATATGAATTATAGCAAAAAACTGAAAAAAAAGATACAATCCTGTTTATGGAAGATAAAACCGAAAACCACCCCTCATTTTTTGTCGCGACCGGGACGGGGAGCGCGGAGATCACGGAGAAAAAGTCGAGATTCATTGCCGATGTCTTTCCCGTGCAGAGCCAGGAGGAGGCGGAGGAGTGCATCCGCCGTATCCAGAAACAGTACTGGGATGCCAGGCACCACTGCTACGCCTTCGCTGTGGGGGAGCGCAGGGAAAATACCAGGTGCAGTGACGACGGGGAACCCTCCGGCACAGCCGGTAAGCCGATCCTGGAGGTCCTCGGAGGTGCGGGACTGACCAATACACTGATCATAGTGACGAGGTATTTCGGCGGGACGCTCCTGGGGACCGGCGGACTTGTGAGAGCATACACACAGGCGGCACAGGCAGGACTGGCAGTTACCCCCAGAGCCGAGAAGGTGTATGGCAATAAAATATCTATTGTTATTGATTATACCTTTGTGACACCGATCCAGCGATATCTCACGCAGCATGATTTAATAGCAAACGATATCAAATACGAAGAGCGTGTAACGATCGAGACAAATATAATAGCAAGTGATATTGAAAAAGCCTGTGCTGATCTGACGCAGCTCACGGAGGGCCGGGCGGAGATTACCCGGGGCCCCGGCGGGTATTTTGAAAAACCGGTCGCCGTGGGCTGACCGGAGATTGATCAGGGACGGAAAAGAACATGCGACAGAAAAGTGAAAACCGGACGGAGAACAGTACTGCCGGAGAGACCATGCGTCTCACCGTGTTCGGCGCCAGGGGCTCGATCCCTGTTCACGGTGCCAGATTCCGTGAATTCGGCGGTGCGACCACATGCTTTCTGATTGAGGCGGGAGATCAGGCGATCCTGATCGATGCCGGAACCGGGATCATCGCTGTGGATAAAGAGATCCTGGCGGACAGGGAGATCTCGATCCTCCTCACGCATCCGCATATCGACCATCTGGCAGGGCTGCCGTTTTTCGCGGCGCTGTATGAGCAGAACAGGAGCATCACAGTGTACGGCGCGGAGCGCGGCGGACAGGGACTCGGAGAACAGATCGACGCTCTCTACCGTCCGCCGTACTGGCCGCTGAATATGACCGAATATCCAGCGGATGTTGAATATCAGACGTTACGATATCAAACGTTATCTATAGGAGATATCAGGATCGATCCCATGGAGGTCCCGCATCCCGGCGGCTGTACGGCTTACCGGATCAGGCGCGGGGATCGGACGATCGTGATCGCAACGGACGCGGAGCTCCCGGAGGACCCTCGGGGATTCCTGCGCAAAGGCTTTGATCCCGGCGCTTTTCTGGCTTTCCTGACGGACGCGGATCTTGTCCTGATGGACAGTCAGTACACCAAAAATGAGTATGCGGGCAGACAGGGCTACGGCCATTCCACGGCAGAGCGTGCCCTTGCCTGGAAAGATGCCGCAGGAGTAAAGCAGATGCTTCTTGTACACCATGATCCCGGCCATGACGACGCCTTCCTGATCGCCTGGGAGAAAGAGATCGGACGGACAGACGTGCGCTTTGCGCGGACAGGAGCACAGATCATTATATGAATACGGGGGAACTGATCGCTTCCTTAAAAGAATACATCACCCTGGTGATGAAGATCCGGCGGCTGGCGGCGGTCCATATCGTCGATACGGCTGAGGCGGAGGATTACGTCCGCGAACTGCGAAAGGATTACTCCAGGATCAATGAGCTGGGCAAAGAGGGAAGGGAGATCCTGACAAAGACGCTGTCACCCATTTTGGAGTCCGATGAGCATCCGTCTCCCGAGGTTCTGGAGCTTCTGCAGGATTTCTGCTTCCAGCTGCTCGACCCGCCCTCCGGCGAGGAACTTGATATCGTTCTGCTGTTTGAGATCTCCCGCCGGCTGTGCCGGGAATTCAGTTACGCGGGTGATGACGACGCGCTCGTGAAACAGCTCAATATGCACATCAGTGTCTGCTATGCCAATGTCAACCGGGTATCACGTCTTACGGTAAACCGGGAACTCCCCGAATACTTCCGCGATGAGGGACTTAAGGCGGCGGAGGAGCTCTGCGGATTTGTCCGGGACAGGGAGCGGTTCCGAAAACTTGATGATGACAGCAAGCGGGATGCGCTGAACGGCTATCGCTTTTATTCGGCTCTCTGGGACACCTGGTTTGCCGCGCCGGATACCAATGAGAAGCGTTATCAGGCGCTGATCGATGCGATCCGCCTGTGCGAGGATCCTTTTTACCGCGAGAATGCGCAGGCGTACAATTGGGACCGGTGCTATATCCGCTGTCTGGAGCACATGGGACAGCTCACCGAGCGGGGTAATCGCTGGGGCTTTACGAAGGCGCAGTGTGAAGAGATCTGCGGATGGCTGGAGCACCTGACAAAGCTCTGGGAGGATGACCGGGTCATGGTCGAGTCGCATCTGCCGGAAGCGCACTATCTGCTGATCCTGGAGCGCAATGCCTATTTCGCCGGACGGCAGACCGTGGAGGAATACCGTGAAAAACTCCTTTCCTTATATGAAAGGTTCGCGTGTGATGCCTACGATATGTATGCCGTGCAGATGAATCTGCTGATCCCCGCCGAGCTGTTTTCGACGCTTCAGAGATCGACGCTGTCCGCGCGGACCGAGGCGATGATCCGCAGGATCTGCGACGATATCAGTGATTATGTGCTGCGTTCCGTCAATACGGATGCGTTTATCTTTCTGCAGGAGTATCTCGTCGGATTTCTCGAGGTGTTCATAGAGATCCCGGGACTTTTGAATTATCAGGAGACCGTGATGCAGGTGCTTTCGGCGCTGCATCCGCCCACCTGCATCCACTCGATCCAGACGGCCAAGATCGCGCGGTGTCTCTGCGGACATCTGCTCCGGCTGAATCCTTCCTATTTTATCGGCGTGAACGGATGCGCCAGCGCCTATGAGGTAGACGGCAACGCGGACAGGATCATGACGGATGTCTACTACGGCGGACTCTGCCATGATTTCGGCAAGATCTGCATGATCGATACGATATTTGTCTATGGGAGAAATCTGAGAACCAAGGAGCAGGAGATCATCCGGACACATCCGCAGATGGGCGCGGCAATGCTGGATATGCACAGCTCGACCAGACGCTATGCGGACATGGCACGGGGACACCATCGGTGGTATGATAATACAGACGGTTATCCTGAGGACTTTGATACGCGTACCAGCACCGACAAACCGCTGATCGATATCGTGGCGGTCGCGGACGCGCTGGACGCGGCGACGGATGCTGTCGGACGCAGTTACCGCATGCCGGAATGCAAGACGCTCGCGGAGCTTCTGCCGGAGCTGGCTGCTGGATCAGGCACCCGTTATGCTCCCGAGGTAGTAGGACTTCTCAACAGACAGGATGTGACCGATGATATTGCCTGGCTTCTGGGAGAGGGCCGGGAGATGAATTACCGGGACGCATGGCTGCAGCTGAAAGATATGCAGGAAAAGGGCAGGGAATAAGATGGTAGATCAGGCCAGCTTCGACCGATATCTTCGTCATATGGCGGACATCCGCAGGCTGTCTTCTCCGCAGCTGATCTGGACGGATCAGGCGGAGACCTACAGCAACCGTCTGCGCAGTAATTTCCGCAAGATCGGCGAGCTGGCGGGGGAAAACCGCGAGATCCTGGACAGCCTTGTCTTTCCGCTGACCGATTCCACGGATCCGATCGATGATGAGACCGCGGAACAGATCAGCAGATTTGCCGATGATCTCGTCAATGCGCATGCCGAGGAAAATCTCGATCTGGCCATCATGGGCCTCATTTCGGACAGGCTGCTGCGGGACGCCGAGGCCAAAGGTGACGAGGAGTATCTGATCCGGGAGTGGGATGCGCAGATCCTCAAGGGGATCATGTTCCAGTACATGACAAGCCGCATCTTCGTCAACCGGTCCATCAGCAGGAAGATCGGCCTCCAGAGCCGTACCTGCGCGGATCATCTGATGGTCTACATGGACAGGGAGCGTTTCGCCCAGCTTTCCGGCGATGCCATGCGCACTGTGCTGGACAATATGCGTGACCGTACCCTCATGTACGGATCGGTGGCCGGGATCGGACCGGACGACGTGCACCGCTGGGTGGCGGAGCTGGATGAGGCGCTGACCGCCTATGATGATCCGTATTATCTGGAAAAGTCCGCGGGCTTTTTTGACCGGGATTACGCCATTTTCCGAACGCTCGACCACTACGGCGTTATCCTGGATTATCTCTTCTATGAAAAACCCTACCCAGAGGACGCGGAGAGGATCTGTGCCTGTCAGGAACGGCAGCTTGAGATCTGGGATCAGGATCCCGCCAGGTGGCACAAGCATACGACGCATGATTTTCTGCTGCTGAGCTGTTATCAGGCGCAGTATCTGAGCGGAAAACTGTCCGTGGAGGACTACCGTGAAAAGCTGCTGGAGATCTATGAGAGAAAGAACCGCCAGAGCTATGACTTTGACAATGTCTATGTCAATCTGAAGAGTCCCTTCAACTACATCATGACACTTGATCCCCGGCAGATGAGTGAGGCACAGAAGGCGCTGGTGCATCGCTTTTATCACGGCATCTGCAGCTACGCGTTCCACATGCGCAATGCCGGTACGCTCGGAGAACTGCTCGAGCATCTGACGCCGCTTCTGCGGTATTTCATCGAGGTTCCCGGGGATACCTCCTTTGAGGAGATGGGACTGCAGATGCTGGCGGCACTGCATCCGCCGACCTATGTGCATTCGCTGACGGTCGCCAACATCTCAAGGCGCCTGTGCGCGCATCTGCTGGAGCGCAGACCGGAGTTGTTCCTCGGGATCTGCGGCTGCAGGGACGAAAAGGAGATCAGAGAGCACGGCGACGCGATCCTGAACTATACATACCACGCGGCACTTTGCCATGATTTCGGCAAGATCCCGCTGATCGACACGATCTTTGTCTATGGCAGAAAGCTCATGGATTCCGAGTTTGACATCATCAGACAGCATCCGGAGCTGGGCGCCGCGCTCATGGAACGGCATGCCTCCACCGGCGATTATGCCGATGTCGCGCGCGGGCATCACCGCTGGTACAACAATAAGGGAGGATATCCGGCGACGTTTGACACTGCCCGGAGCCCGGTAAAGACCATCATCGATATCGTGACGGTGGCGGACTGTCTGGATGCGGCCACGGATACGATCGGGCGCAGCTATAATAAGGGAAAGACGCTTGATGATTTCCTGGTCGAGCTCAGAGAGGGGAGCGGCACCCGTTATGCTCCGTATCTCGCGGAACTGTTTGAAGACAGTGAGGTCCGCGAAGACCTCGCCTGGCTTCTCGATCAGGGCAGGCAGTACAATTACCGAAGCACGTACCTGCTCCTGCGCAGCGTTCAGGAACACGAGGATACGAAGCGGGCAGCCTCCGGCGGCGTCGAAGCGCAAAAGACCGAGCGCCGTGAGAACAGCACGGGAGAGGAAAATGAGATGGGCGAAGTGACATATATCGATGTCAAAACCTACCGAAACGGGGATGTGATCTTCGCGGAGGGCACCGAGAGCGACTGCATGTATGAGGTATTAAAGGGCCGTGTCGGGATCTATAAGAATTTCGGGACCGATGACCAGGAGCTGATCGTGGAGCTTTCCAACGAGGATGTATTCGGCGAGATGGGGATGGTTGAGGGGGTGCCGCGTTCCGCGACCGCCGTATCCATAGAACCCTACACCGAGGTTGCCAGGATCACCTGGCCGATCCTGGGGCAGTACTTCAAGACCCGTCCGTCCCGCGTTGTGCAGATCATGCAGCAGACCTCCGACCGTCTGCGCCGGACGACGAAGATGCAGACCGACGCTGTGCAGACGATCCGTCAGGCACTCGACGTGGCGGATTCGACCGGTGATGTTCGTGAGATCAGGACGATCCTGAACACGTATCTCAGCGAAAACGGAGGATGATGAACAGAAGGATCAGAGAACTTCTTATAACAATCCTGACAGCGCTCCTTACGGCAGCGCTGTTTGTATTGATCGCGGGCTCGGGACTCCTGGGAACCGCCGACGGTACGGTATCCGACGCATTTTATCAGCACCGGAGGGCGGTCGACGGCAGGATCGTCGTGATCGGCATGGATCAGCGCGCCGTCGACGAGCTGGGACCGATGCCCTGGAACCGCAGTATCATGGCGGATGCGATCGCATATCTCAACAGTGACCCTGATAATCGGCCGGCTGTGATCGGCATCGATACACTGTATGTCGGCGAGAGTTCGGATCCTTCCGCGGATGCGTATCTCGCGGCGGTATGCGAGAACGGCGGCAATGTCGTCGTTGCGGGGGCAGCCACCTTTGGCAGTGATCTCGTCATCGACGGCGACAGCTTTTCGCTGGACAGACGTGCGGTATTGGCCTGGGACGAGCCCTATGAGGCGCTCCGGGAGGCAGCGTCGGTGGCGCATATCAATGCGATGGCGGATACGGACGGTATCATACGGCACGCGATGCTCTCGGTGGATGTGCCGGACATCGGAAGGGTGCTGTCCTTTTCCCGGATGATCTATGAGAAGTTCTGCGAGGCGGAGGGTGTGACACCGAACCCCGAACCAGAGACGACGAACGGCTTCTATTATATTCCGTATGCCACGATCGGCGGCGGGTATTACGACAATATCTCCATCATCGATCTGGTCAACGGTGAGATCGACCCCTCCTGCTTTGCCGGCAAAGTGGTGCTGATCGGCCCCTACGCCGCGGGGATGCAGGACGAATATCGCACCTCGATCGACCATGCGGCGCCCACCTATGGCGTGGAGATTCAGGCCAACCTCATCGAAGCGTTCCGCGAGGACTTTTTCCCGCGGGAAGCCTCCGGCCGTCTGCAGCTCCTGTTCCTGTTCTTTATCTGTGCCGGGATGTACATCTTTTTCCGGGATCGGAAGGTATGGCAGGCCGTCATCGGCTGGCTCGCGGTCTGCGGTCTCTGGCTGCTCGCCTGTTTCCTGCTGTACCGGTCGGGCATCATTCTGCATGTGCTGTGGGTGCTGCTGTTTGTCACGATCCTCTTTGTGGCGGGTGTCGCGATCAACTATATCCGTGCGCAGCGTGAGAAGCATCGGGTGGAAAACACCTTTGGCCACTATGTCGACCCTGCGGTCATGAAGGAGCTGCTGGCGACAGGCAGCGACGCGCTGGAACTCGGCGGAAAGATGTGTGATATCGCGGTTCTGTTCGTGGATATCCGGGGGTTCACGACCATGAGTGAAGCGCTGGATCCGCCCACGGTGGTTGAGATCATCAACCGGTATCTCACGCTGACGACCGAGTGCATCATGAAGAACCACGGAACGCTGGACAAGTTCGTGGGAGACTGCACCATGGCCTTCTGGAACGCGCCCATCAAACAGGAGGATCCGGTCTATCTGGCCTGCTGCGCGGCCATGGATATGGTGGAAGGGTCCAAAGCGGTCGGCGAGGAGCTGATGCAGCGCTTCGGACGTACGGTGTCCTTCGGCGTCGGCGTGAACTGGGGACCTGCGGTCGTCGGCAATATCGGCGCCCCGCTGCGCATGGACTACACGGCGATCGGCGATACGGTCAACACGGCGGCCAGGCTGGAAGCCAACGCGCCCGGCGGCAAGATCTATATCTCACGCGTCGTGGCGGATGCTTTGGGCGATCGTGCCGGGACAACATCGCTCGGAGCGACGATCAGGCTTAAAGGCAAGGCGGAAGGGTTTGAAGTGCTGACGCTGGATGCGCTGAAGCGTTGATAAAATCACTTGCTATCAAATTGTATATGCGGTACAATACGCACGGAGTTGTGCTCATTTTTGTGTACGTTCATTCCTGTTGCATGCTCTTTACGGGAGAGAAAAATGAGAAAAGCGAAAAGACTGGGAACGGTTATCCTGACGGCGGCACTGATGTTCGGTATGCTCGCGGATACGGCACTGCCGGGTGTCCGGGCGGCGGACAGCGAGGCTTCGACGATCAGACTTTCCAGAACCGAGGGAACGGTCATGCTCACGGACAAGGCGGGCAAGACCCTCACAAAAACGGAGGGGATGCGTCTGTTCACGGGCAATACGATCGCCACGACGGCCGCCGAGAGCTACGCCTGGATGAGTCTTGATGACACCAAGGCTGCCAAGCTTGATGCCTACAGCGAGGCCATGATCGAAAAGAGCGGCAAAAACCTGAGCATCAAGCTCAATGCCGGGGATATCTTCTTCGATGTCAAGGAAAAACTGGCCGCGGATGAGAGCTTTGAGATCCGCACCTCCACCATGGTCATGGGGATCCGCGGCACGATCGGCGCGGTCAGAGCGGTCGACGCGAATCGTGCGACGATCATGATCCTTGAGGGAGAGGTTCATGTCACGGTCACCAATCCGCAGAACGGAGAAACCGCAACGGGAATCGTCCACGCCGGTGAGATCGGCGAAACGGACGCGATGGCCCTCCGTCAGGGCGGCACGACGGCGGTGATCAGGATCCGCCGTATCAATGCTCCGGAGATCCCGGGCTTTATCCTTACGGAGATCGCGGGCGGCAACGTTGCGGATGGAGCGGGGGCACGTTTTCAGCCGGCCGGCGGTGAGAATGTCCTGTCGCGCCGCATCTATGACGCTACACAGCAGCGCCTTGATCTTCGCGGCGTTCAACCCCAGGAGGCACTCGAGAGACTCGCGGCCGATCAGCGCGCCGTGCAGCCCGATTTCTTTGATCCGGCCTGGTATGCTTCGAAGTATCCGGATGTCGCCGCAGCACGGGGCACCTCCACGGAGGCTCTGCAGCAGCACTATCAGGCGCTCGGACAGAACGAGAACCGCCAGCCCAATGCCGGTGCCGCGGTGGCCACCGAGCAGAAGAAGCAGCAGCAGACCAAAGCATGGGCGGAATTCTACGAGGAGCAGCAGCGCCTGATCGCCGAGGAAAAGGCCCGCGAGGAGGAAGCCAGACGGCGCAGGGAGCAGGAAGAACGGGAGAAAGAGGAGAAGGAGAAGGAGAAAGAGAAAGAAAAAGAAAGCACGGGAAGTGAACAGACAACGACAAAAACAACGACATCGGTGACAATGTATTCGATTAATACAATGAATAATAACCAACAAAACTTCATATCCTATAGTATTCCGGGGAGTGCGGCTGCCTATACGACGGTTACGGTTCGGGTTACAAGACAGGCTGGATCTAACAGTTCGCCTACTGTAATAGTAACCTGGTCTAATAATCAATATACAGTTAATAATATGTCGCCAACTACTGGGAATCAAGATGTTTTTGAAGGAACCTTTCCAATGCCTTCAGACAATGTAACGGTAGAGATCACCTAATGAAGTATCAATTCATAATAATATGGTAATCAAAAACCCACCTCGCAGATCACGTCTGCGAGGTGGATTCTTTTTTCACGTCTTCTTCAGTTACAATTCAGCACTTTGCCAACTCAATGCTCTTATACAGGGGGTATCGTCCTTCGAGCGGGGCGTTCTTTAACCCTGCGCCTCCGCCCGCTGCTTGGCGGCGATGTTGGCGCGTTTGCGCTGGGTGGGATCGAGGATGCGCTTGCGGATCCGGAGGCTCTCGGGCGTGATCTCGAGCAGCTCGTCCGTGTCGATGAACTCAATGCACTGCTCAAGACTCATCTGCTTGGGCGGCACCAGGCGCAGCGCCTCATCCGAGGACGAGGTACGGGTATTGGTCAGGTGCTTGGTCTTACAGACATTGACCTCGATATCTTCATTTCTGGAGCTCTCACCGATGACCATGCCGGAATAGACCTTTGTCCCCGGCCCGATGAAGAGCGCGCCGCGCTCCTGCGCGTTGAACAGACCATAGGTCACGGCTTCGCCGGACTCAAACGCGATGAGTGAGCCCTGCCCGCGGTAGGAGATGTCCCCCTTGTAGGGCTCGTAGCCTTCGAAGACTGTGTTCATGATGCCGTTGCCCTTGGTGTCGGTCAGGAAATCCCCGCGGTAGCCGATGAGGCCCCTCGAGGGGATCTTAAAGGTCAGGCGCGTGTAGCCGCCGCCGGACTCGCCCATGGAGACCAGCTCGCCCTTGCGCATGCCGAGCTTCTGGATGACATTGCCGGAGAACTCCTCCGGCACATCGATGACGCAGGTCTCCATCGGCTCCAGCTTCTTGCCGTTCTCATCCTCTTTGTAGATGACCTCCGCCTTGCTCACGGCGAATTCGTAGCCCTCTCGGCGCATATTCTCGATCAGGACCGAGAGGTGCAGCTCTCCGCGGCCGGAGACCTTGAAGGTCTCGGTCGTCTCCGTGTCTTCGACACGCAGGGACACATCCGTGTTGAGCTCGCGGTAGAGGCGGTCGCGCAGATGGCGGCTCGTGACATACTTGCCCTCCTGGCCGGCGAGCGGGGAATCATTGACGATGAAATTCATCGCGATCGTGGGCTCCGAGATCTTCTGGAACGGGATCGCCTTCGGTGCGTCAGGGGAGCAGAGGGTGTCACCGATGCGGATCGCGTCGATGCCGGAGATCGCGACGATGGAGCCGATGCCGGCCTCCTGCACCTCGATCTTGTTTAAGCCCTCAAACTCATAGAGCTTGCTGACCTTGGTCTTGATCAGCTTGGACTCGTCGTGGTGATTGACGATAACGACCTCCTGGCCGACCTTGAGCGAACCGTTGTCGATCTTGCCGACACCGATCCGGCCGACATATTCGTTGTAGTCGATCGTGGAGATCAGCATCTGTGTGCCCGCCTCGGGATCGCCGACGGGCGCCGGGATATAGTTGATGATCGTGTCCAGCAGCGGCTGCAGATCCGTTCCGGCATCCTCGGGATCCATGGAAGAGGTCCCCGCCTTGGCGGAGGCAAAGACGAAGGGGCAGTCGATCTGCTTGTCGTCCGCGCCCAGATCCATCAGGAGCTCGAGCACCTCATCGATGACCTCCTTGGGCCGGGCCTCGGGGCGGTCGATCTTGTTGACGCAGACGATGACCGGGAGGCGCAGCTCCATGGCTTTTCTCAGAACGAACTTGGTCTGCGGCATCGGCCCTTCGAAAGCGTCGACGACGAGGATGACGCCGTTGACCATCTTGAGCACGCGCTCGACCTCACCGCCGAAATCCGCGTGGCCGGGGGTGTCGATGATATTGATCTTGATGTCCTTATAGGTGATGGCTGTATTCTTGGAAAGAATGGTGATGCCGCGCTCGCGTTCGATGTCGTTGGAATCCATCACGCGCTCAACGACCTCCTGATTCTCACGGAAGATGCCGCTCTGCCGGAGCAGCCCGTCTACCAGCGTCGTTTTGCCGTGGTCGACGTGGGCGATGATGGCAACATTGCGGACGTCATTTCTTGTCTGTTTCATAATGCGGGATCCTCTCTCTGCCGATGTCTTCTTCACCGGAGACTACTTATATATTATGTTTGCACCGATGAAAAAGAATACAACGCGAAGGCGATCCTGTCAACAAACATAAAGAAAAGAGAAGCCGGATACTTTCAGAAAAAGACGCCCGAGATCCAGATCTCGAGGCCGATCGCAATGAGAATGATGCCGCCGAGGATCGTGGCGCGGTGGGCAAGGCGCAGCCCGAAGGCCTTGCCGAGCCGGAGTCCGGCCAGGCAAATAACAAGCGTTATGGAACCTATGATCAGTGAACTGCACAGCGCTTCCAGTACCTGATACTCAGCGATGGTGAAACCGACGGACAGAGCGTCGATCGAGGTGGCGATCCCCTGAACGAGCAGCAGGCGAAGGGAGACCACGCTCTTTTCCTCGGCGGGGGAGTGAGCGGGGGCGTCACTGCCGGCGTCCCGTGATTCCCGGATCCCCTCCAGGATCATCTTGCCGCCGATGAACACAAGGAGCAGCAGGGCGATCCAGGGAATGAACGGCTCCATGGCGGAAAACACGGTGATCGCCGTGTGGACGAGAAACCATCCCGTCAGGGGCATCAGGAACTGGAAACCGGCATAGACCCCTGCAATCGCGAACATGCGCCGGCGGAGCATCTTCGGCTCCCGCAGGCCGTTGGCGACGGAGACGGAAAACGCGTCCATGGCGAGACCCGCTCCGAGAGCGACGCTGTTGATAATGAATAACAGATGATATGAAACAAACCCGCCGCTCATTCGGTATCGCCTGTTATCATTCGGGGATAATTAAATATCAAATGTTCTTCTATTTCGGATCCGTCCGCGGAGAGCAGGATCAGCTGAGCGTCGGCCAGACGTTCCTCGTCCATGTTCAGCAGGTTGTCGGATTCGTCATGATGCAGATAAACGCCGGTAAAGTTTTCAACCTGGATGACCTCGAGAGGACCGATCGCGCTTTCCTCCCAGTCTGTCACCTGATATCCGGCGAACCCGAGCGCTTCGCCGGAGGACGGCAGCACGAGCAGGAGGGGGCTTTCCGGAGGCGCATCCCGCAGAGTGTTTCCCGGAGCAAGAGCGTCCGTCAGGTGCAGGACGGCCGGGTCGGCGACGGCTTTTCCGGATCCGGACAGATAGAGAACGGCGCTTAGCGCGTCTGGAGAACCGGCCAGAAGGAGCAGCGCTTCCGTCAGAGACGTCGATTCCGACAGCTGTTCCCGGCAGCTCCGGTCATATTCCGCGGCGCGGTCTGCCCAGAGCTGATAGGCGGCATCGCCGCGTCTGTCGGGCAGAGCGTACGCGTCCCGCAGGAAGGAACCGATCCTGTCTGTCGTTCTGGTCATACCGAGCAGGTTCAGGTGTCCTTCATCATTATAATCGGTATGCAGATCCGTCGGGTCGTCCTCCAGCATGTTCAGGGCGGGAATGCCTTCAGCCTGGGCGACCGCTTCCATCCTGGCCGCCATCTGACGGTCGACGGCTGTGGAATTGCAGGGGAGGAAGGTCAGGGCGACATCGATCCCCCGTTCACGGCACGTCTGCAGGATCATCTGCAGATACTGCTCGCCCATGTGGGGCTCGTCGGACAGTTCATCGTCTCCCATGGTATGCGGGGCGATCTGCCAGGCGACGTTCATGCGGATTTCCGCACCCAGCAGATGGTTGGCCTTTGCGGAAGCGGAGGAGGGGGCAAAGTCGTCGCCTTCCAGTTCGGACCAGCGGCTGTGGTAAGTGATAAAGGGGAAAAGAAACTCCATCTGTATGCTCTGATCGGAGATCAGATCCCGCACGGCGTGCAGCTTGGTGCGGGAGAGGGGAAAGACATCGAGGTTGAGATGAAGCTGGCTCACGGAGCTTGCACGGTCTTCGTCCGTAAAGTCGTCGGTCATGATGTCGACATAGTGATAATCCCTGTCCATCATGTAGCAGTCGACGACGACCAGCTGCGGGGAAAAGACGTCCAGCGCGCAGAGCAGCTCATAGTAGGTCGCGGGCAGGATACTTCCGTGCCCGCCGAGATTATAGGAAGCGATCCCGTACTCCTGATAGAGCTGCACGGGATTGACGGCGTTGATCAGGTGGGAGGAGCCGAGGAACAGGACATCCGCGTTGTCCGCGGCGTAAAGATCCGCATATTTGCGCTCGCTCGCTTTCCGCCCGGTGATCCGTGCGGCGACGGCGACAGCGGCGATCAGCAGGATCAGAAACAGGATCCATTTTCCAACTGTGAGTATTTTTCGCATACACTTTATCATAAAATGAACATGTACTGGTGTCAATTGCGGAAAATTTGATCGAAATAAAAAGAAATTAAAAAATAACTTCTGATATATAACGTTTTTTCGTTGTTTTTCACTTGCTCTTTCCGTATAATCTATATTTAGGAAAGTGTCCGCTAAAGACCACTCAGACATATGCGAAAGATTCGAAAAAAGAGGACAGCACCGAAACATCGGAAGATCATCCACACACCCGCAGAGAAGGCGATCATCGCGCTCTGGAGTGTTTTCTGCGCGTTTCTGGTAGGCGTCTTTATCTTCATGACCTGGTTCATGTACAATCCCGCCAGCCGTCTGGCGCACAACCTCAAGTACGGCCGGGAGTACCTTGCCAAGGCCAATTATTCCCGTGCCGTCACGGAGTTCAGGCGGGTGCTCGCGCAGGACGAGGACAATGAGGAGGCCTATCGCGGCCTGATGGAGGTTGCCATCCAGTCACAGGACACGGAGGAAGCCGTGGAACTGTACGGGCGCGCCGCTGATAAGCTCGCCACCTACAAGGAGCCGCTGGAAAGACTTCTCGAGGAGCGCGCGATCGAACGTGTGGAGCAGAAGGACTATGACGGCGCGTTTTCCGTGGCTGATACTGTTGAGCAGGTGACCGGCGATAAGAATGAAGCATCGCTGATCCGGGCACTGGTCGTCGACGGAATGCTCGAGGAGGCCCGCAATTCCGACACCAATACGGCCATGTCCATTTACGGAAGACTTCTGACCGTTGAGAATATCGATACGGCACCCGTTTATGAACTGATGGCGGAGCTGATGGAGTCCGAAGCGGATCCGGAAGCTGCCGTCGCGGTTCTTGAGGAGGGGATCGACGCGACTGGCAATGAGGATCTTGAAAAGATACGCGATCAGTACGCGCAGGACAATGCCGACACCTTCCTGCCGGATGTCTTTATCAAGGAACTCAATGATGCCATGGCGGGCGCCAACTTCCCGGCAGCGATGAAGGTCGTACAGCACGATCTGTTCCTGTACCGGATCGAGGAGTACGCGACCGTGACCGATGAACTGGGTGAGGAGCAGTTTGACTTCTCCGCGATCCAGCCGGCAGATATGAACACGACGATCTATGCGGAGCATGATCCCGCATCCGGAGAGGTACTGCTGGTGATCATCGACTGGACGCGCACCTCACAGCGTGAAGCCATCTTCAATGAACTGGCCTATATCCCTTCCACCGGAAAATTCTATGCGCTGTCGCAGACGGAGAGGGTTGTATCCGCGACCAACTCGCTCAAGGATGAGCTGCACTACTACCGGTATGACGGTGAGGAAGCTGCTGAGATAACGCATGATGCGTACGTGACCGAACTGTCGGAGGTCTTTTCCGAACAGTTTATCGAGCAGGCCAAGCAGAAGAGCGCTGCCGCAAAAGCTGCGCAGGAAAACACCAGAGACGGGGAGGGACAGACGGAACCCGGGACGGACGGGCAGTCTGCGGATGAAAACGGTGACACAGGCAATACGGAAACGGAACCCGGAGCGGGCGGCACGGTCGAACCTGACGCCGGGGACGGAGCACAGCGTACAGGAGGCGTTATGTGATGGAACTTGTCAGAGAATTGCAGGGTAACAGCTATCCCGGACGGGGGATCGTGGTCGGACTTACAGAGGATGGAACTCATGCCGCGATCGCCTATTTTATTATGGGGAGAAGTGAGAACAGCCGGAACCGCATTTTTGTCACCGATGGTACCGGGATCCGCACGGAGGCCTTTGATCCTGCGAAGATGAAGGATCCCAGCCTGATCATCTACGCGCCGGTGCGCACCATCGGCAATTATACCGTTGTGACGAACGGCGACCAGACCGATACGATCGTTGCCGGGCTGGATGCGCAGATGACCTGGGCGGAGGCACTCTCAACCCGGGAATTCGAGCCCGACGCTCCGAATTTCACACCCCGCATTTCGGCACTGCTGCATGTGACCGGCGGCCACTATGACTACCAGCTTTCGATCATCAAATCCCGCGGCGGAGATCCTTCCTCCTGTCAGCGCTTCTATTTTGCCTACGGTAATCCGGCGGCCGGCGAGGGACATTTTATTCACACCTACGCCGGGGACGGCGATCCACTGCCGAGTTATGCGGGTGAACCCAAGGCGGTCGGGATCGGCAATGACCTTGACGGGTTTACGGACAGCATCTGGACGGCTCTCAACGAGGAGAACAAGGTTTCTCTCTTCACGCGGTTCATCGATCTTCAGACCGGTGAGGCCGTATCCAGGATCATCAACAAGAACAAATAAAATATCGGAGGTTATTTAATGAAAGAACTGGAATTGAAATACGGCTGCAACCCCAACCAGAAACCGTCCCGTATTTACATGGAGGACGGCTCGGAGCTGCCGATCGAGGTACTGAACGGCCGACCCGGCTACATTAATCTGCTGGACGCGTTTAACGGGTGGCAGCTGGTCTCGGAACTGCAGGCGGCGACCGGTCAGGTGGCGGCGACTTCCTTTAAGCATGTCAGCCCCGCCGGCGCGGCGATCGGACGGGAACTCAGCGACATCGAGAGAAAGATCTACCAGGTGGACGATCTGGGCGCGCTGTCTCCGATGGCGAGTGCCTATGCGCGTGCACGCGGCGCGGACCGCATGAGCTCCTTTGGGGATTTCGTGTCCCTCTCCAATACCTGTGACGAAGATACGGCCAGACTTCTCAAGCGTGAGGTTTCCGACGGTATCATCGCCCCCGACTACACACCGGAAGCTCTGGAGATCCTTAAGGAGAAAAAGAAGGGCGGCTATGCTGTCATCCGTGTCGACCGCGGCTACAGGCCGGCGGAGCTCGAGACCAAGACCGTGTTCGGCGTCACCTTTGCCCAGGGTCATAACAACCAGGTGATCGACGAGAGCCTTCTTAAGAATATCGTAACGAAGAATCAAAACCTGCCGGATGACGCAAAGGATGATCTGCTGCTTTCTCTGATCACGCTCAAGTATACGCAGTCCAATTCCGTCTGCTACGCAAAGGGCGGTCAGGCAATCGGCATCGGTGCGGGACAGCAGTCACGTATTCACTGCACAAGACTGGCCGGGGACAAAGCGGACCGCTGGTTCCTGCGGCAGGCACCGCAGGTGCTGGAACTCCCGTTCCTCGCCGATGTGCGCAGACCGGACCGTGATAATGCGATCGATCTCTATCTGGGTGAGGACGCGGACGATGTCCTGGCCGACGGCAAGTGGCAGGCACTGTTCTCCGTCCGTCCCGATCCGTTCACGGCTGAAGAAAAGCGAGCCTGGCTGAAGCGCGGCAGCGGTGTTTCCCTCGGCAGCGATGCCTTCTTCCCGTTCGGCGATAATATCGAACGCGCGGCGAGATCCGGTGTCTCCTATGTGGCGGAGCCCGGCGGCTCGGTCCGTGATGACCATGTCATCGCCTCTGCGGATGCGCATGATATGGTAATGTGCTTCACGGGCCTCAGGCTCTTCCATCATTAAATGCTTCATTTCTGCTTCGGAGCCTCCGGTGCAGGGAAGAGTACGACCCTGTACCGGAAGGTGATCGAAGAAAGCATCCAGTCACCGGATACCCGGTTTTTCATCATTGTCCCTGATCAGTTCACCATGCAGGCACAGCGCGATGTTGTGAAGCTGCATCCCAGGCACGCGATCATGAACATCGACGTGCTCAGTCTTTCCAGGCTCAGATACCGTATATTTGATGAACTCGGAGGCCCCGATGTCCCCGTGCTCGATGACATGGGCAAAACGCTGGTGCTCCGGCATGTCGCGGAGCAGATCCGGGATGAGCTTCCGATGTTCGGATCCCGCCTGCGCCAGCCGGGTTTCATCGACGAGATCAAATCCATTCTCTCCGAGTTTCTGCAGTACAGGATCACCTCCGGGGACCTCGAGCGTCTGATCGGGGTATGCGGTCTGCACGGACAGCTCGCGGCGAGGCTCAGTGAGATCAGAAGGATCCAGATCGCCTTTGGGGAGTATCTGGCCGGGCATTTTACCACCGCTGAGGAGACCTTTCAGATCCTCGCGGAAAAGATCCCGGATTCGGAGCTTCTCCGCGATTCCGTAGTCGTGATGGACGGCTTCACCGGCTTTACCCCAATTCAATATCAGGTGTTATTATCTATCCTGCAGACTGCCAGGAGTCTCACGATCTCTCTGGTCATGGATCCCGCAGAGCTTACAGGTGCCCGCGGGCCGGAGGACAGTGTCTTTTCCCTGACCTACAGGACCGTGGCTGATCTGACAAGACTCGTCGGAAAAGATAAAATATCAGATGATATTATATTGGACGGTCATCCCGTCAAACGGTTGGAACAGAATCCGCCGCTTTCGCACCTCGAGGAGAATCTGTTCCGGGAGCAGCGGGTTTTTACGGGGGAGACAGGAGACTCTCTGCTGCTCACCGAGGCGGCGGATCCCGCGGAAGAATGTGCCATGTGCTGTCTGCAGATCCGCAGAGCGCTGCGGAGAGATGAGAGCCTTACCTATGAGCAGTTCGCGGTGCTTTCCACCGATCCGGAGACCTACGGACCGCTCATGGAAAAGACGGCAGCACTGTACGGGATCCCGGTCTACCTCGACCGGACCGGCAGAGTGGAGATGGATCCTCTGGTGGAATGCGTGGAGAGCGCCCTGGAGATCCTGCGGGATGATTACACCCCGGCGGCTGTCCTCAGGTTCATGCGCTGCCCGCTCACCGGATTTTCCCGGGAAGCGGTGGACCGCATGCAGATCTATCTGGAGACACTCGGGATCCGGGGAAGAAAGCGCTGGGAGGACAGGTTCTTAAGGACAGTCTGGCTGCATCGCGAAGAGAAAGAGCAGAGCGAACTGCTCACACAGATGAACAGCCTTCGCGAGCGGCTGACAGGACTGATCGCTCCGATGTATGACAGCAGGGCAGGGAATGTACGGGGCTTTTCGCAGGCTCTTGAGGAACTTCTCAGGAATCTGGGGGTCGGAGAGCAGCTTGCGAATATGGCTGTCTCCATGCAGGAGACAGGTCAGACGGCATTGGCCCGAGAATATGAGCAGATCTGTCCGCGAATGCTGGAACTGATCGATCAGATGGTGGCTCTGCTCGGTGATCAGACCGTCAGTGTGCGGGAGTATCTGGATCTGCTGCGTGTCGGGATTAATAAAATATCAATTGGTATGTTACCGGCGAGCATCGACCGCGTGATCGTCGGCGATATGGAACGTACCAGACTTGGGGAAAAGAAGATCATCTTCTTCCTCGGCGTCAATGATACCCTGCTTCCCAAGAGTGATGCGGGCGGCGGCATCTTAAACGAGATCGACAGGGAGTTTCTCGCGCAGGCGGGGACCGGCGTGGAACTGGCTCCCGGTCCCGCACAGAAGCTCGCCTACGAACGGGAATACCTGTACCTGAACCTTACGAGACCTTCACAGACGCTGTGTCTTTCCTGGTCGCTCATGGGAATGGACGGCAGGAGTCTCAGACCCGCGGAGCTGATCCGGAGGCTGCGGTCGATGTATCCCGGACTCGCTGTCCGGCAGGCGCAGCAGCTGTCCCTTACCGAACGCGCGGAGACTCCTGCGAACACGGCGGTGCTTCTCTCCGCGGGGATGCGGGATTTCGCTGACGGACGAATGGATTCCGAAGAGGCAAAGGAATATTTAAGCGTTGCGGCGGAGCTTGTCCGGACGGGTGAGGAGGCGCACGCGATCCTCGGCGAACTGGTCCGGGCCGCGTATCGCACCTATCAGCCGTCCTCCATCGATAAAAAAACAGCTGATATTTTATATGGTGAGGTCATGGAAAACAGCGTGCGCAGGCTGGAGGAATTTGCCTCCTGTCCTTATGCGCACTTCGCGGACTATGGTCTGCGCCTCAGGGAAGAGGAGCGTTATCTCCTGAATCCGGCAGATGTCGGCAATATCTATCACTCGGCACTCGAGCAGTTCGATCATGCGCTCACGGGGCACGGTCTGGACTGGCGCAGCTTCTCCTCCGCGCAGGCAGCGGAGTTCATCGATGAAGCGCTCAAAGGCTACGCTGAGCAGTACAGAAACAACATCCTTTTAAGTAACAAGCGTTATTTATATATGCTGCAGAGGATCCGGCGGATCCTGCTGCGCACGGTGGACACCCTGCAGTATCAGATCGGCAAGGGAAGCTTTATGCCGGCGTTTTCCGAAAGGAGCTTTCGTGAACAGATCACGGATTCCATGATCCTTAAGGGCAGGATCGACCGTCTGGATATCTGTGTCAGTGAGGGCGTAAAGTATCTGCGTGTCGTCGACTACAAATCCGGCAGCCGGAAATTTGATCCGACACTGCTCGTGCACGGCGTAGAGCTGCAGCTGCCGCTCTATCTGGCTGTTGCCCTCCGGGAACAGAGAAGACTTGAGCCGCAGCTGGAGGTATCCCCTGCCGGCATGCTCTATTATCGGGTTCAGGATCCGATGATCGCGGGGGACCGCGAAAAAATAACGGGCGATATTAATGGCATGCTTCGGAAAAAGCTCGCCTTCACCGGGATCGTGAACAGTGATCCCGCGGTGCTTTCACTTATGGACAGCGATCTTATGACGACGGGTGCCTCGGACATCATTCCGGTGAAGCTTGTCAAGGGCGGTTCCCTTTCCGCCAACTCGCACGTGCTGTCCGGAGAGGATATCGGGCTTGCCGCGCGCTATGTCGGAGAGACAGTCCGATCGCTGGGGTCCAGGATCCGCGGCGGTGAGATCGCGGTGTCCCCTTATCGCTATAAAAAGAAGGAGCCCTGCAGATTCTGCGCGTATCGCGGTGTCTGCGGCTTTGATGTACAGGTGGACGGATACTCCTTCCGGGAATTCAGGGAGATGAACGAAAACGATGCCATGCAGAGGATCCGGGAAGAGATCGGCGGATGAACGGAATGGAAATGACAGACGATCAGAAAAAAGAGGGATTCTCCTTTACGGATGAACAACTGGAGGTGATCAGGGCCGGAGGCTGTGATCTGCTCGTGTCTGCGGCTGCCGGCTCCGGCAAGACCGCGGTACTTGCGGAACGCATTGTCAGACGTATCGCAGAGGATGATCCTCCCTGTGACATCGACAGGATCCTTGTGGTGACCTTTACCAGGGCAGCCGCATCCGGTATGCGGGAAAAGATCGCGGGCGCGCTCGCAAAGAGGATCGCCGCACAGCCGGACAACCGTCATCTTCGGAGACAGGAGATGCTGCTTCCGCACGCAAAGATCATGACGATCGACGCGTTCTGCCAGTATCTGCTCCGCAACAACTTTTCCGCGATCGGTCTGGATCCGTCTTTTCGCGTGAGCGACGAGGGGGAGATGAAGCTTCTTGAACAGGAGGTGCTGGCGCAGGTCCTGGAGGACGCGTATGCCGAGGGGACACCGGAGTTCCTGAGGTGCATGGACTGTCTGTCCGGGGGAGCGGGCGATGAGCCCGCGGAAACGGAGATCATGAAGCTCTACCGCTATGCGAAGAGCATGCCCTGGCCCATGCGGAGTCTGAAGGAACTTCTGAACACGCTGACCGCGGATGAAGAACTTTTTACGCCAGGCAGTAAGACACCGGCATGGGTCACCGGTGTGACTGTCAGGATCCGGGAGGAGCTCAGGGACTGCATTCGGGAACTGGAAAAGCTCCTCAGGATTGCCGGTATGCCGGGCGGACCTTATATGTACGCTGATACAATAACAGATGATATTGAATCACTTACCGCACTGGCCGCATTGGAATCTTTCCCCGAGATGTATGATCATCTGCTGGATCACGAACTGTTCGGCAAACTTTCCGCAAAACGTGACGACGCGGTGGACAGGATAAAGCGGGATCGTGTCAAAAACCTCAGGAATGGGATCAAAGACGCGGTCGGCAAAAATATCAAGCGATATTTTAACACGCCGCCCCGGGAGTTTGCGGCCCGGGAAAAGAAGGCGGCGGAGATGACGCGGGAGCTTGTGCTTCTGACGATGGAGTTCATCACGCGGCTCGACGAAAAGAAGCGGGAAAAGAATCTGATCGATTTCTCTGATATGGAGCATCTGGCACTGCAGGTTCTCCTGGACGAACCGGAAGAGGGAAAGAGCATCAGCGAGGCGCAGCCGACGAAAACAGCCTTAGCCTATGCGGAGTTCTACCGGGAGATCATGGTTGATGAGTACCAGGACAGCAACATGATCCAGGAACTGATCCTCGACGCGGTCTCCGCGAGACGCCTGGGCCGCCCGGATCGTTTCATGGTCGGAGATATCAAGCAGAGCATCTACCGGTTCCGGCTTGCCAGACCGGAGATCTTTGCGGAGAAGATGCACCGCTTCGGCGGAGAGGATCCGTCAGAACGAAGGATCGATCTGCACCGGAATTTCCGCAGCAGACCCGAGATCCTGGATGCCGTCAACGCGGTGCATGAGAGAATCATGGCCGCGAATATCGGCGGTGTGGATTATGATGAGGATGCCCATCTGGTGCCCGGGATCCCCTGTCCGGAGGACGAGGACGGTGAGTTTATCCCGGAGCTTCTGCTGATCTCCCGGGACGGACAGGCCGCGGAGAAAACGTCGGACAGGGCAGAGCAGGCGGACGCGGACACAGGGACTGACAGCGCTGAGCCTGATGATAACGATACGGAGGCGGGAGACCCGGAGGAGATGAGCGGGGTGCTCACCGGTGCGGAAAAGGCTGCAGAGGAGCTGGAAGCAGGCGTTGTCGCAGACAGGATCCTGCAGCTCATGGAGAAAGGCAGAGTACGGGACGGCGACAGCGGTATGCGGCCGGTGCGGTACGGCGATATCGTAATCCTGCTTCGCACAGCCTCGGGCGTCGATGAGATCTACCGGGACGTGCTGACGGCACGCGGGATCCCGGTCCACATGGAATCCAAAGCGGGATATTTCGGGACGATCGAGATCCGGCTTCTGATCGATCTTCTGCACGCGATCGAGAATCCTTTTCGGGATATACCGCTGGCGGCGGTGATGCACTCCTTCATCGGCGGTTTTTCGGATGAGGAGCTCGCGGAGATCCGAACGGCGGATCTGCGGGACGGCCACGGATTTTATGAAGCGCTGACAGCACGCTCGAAGAACGACGGACAGGATCCGCTCTCCGTGAAATGCCGTGCCTTTCTGAAAGAGCTGGAGGATTTCAGAGACCGGTCGATGCGCATGTCCGTACATGATCTTCTCGAGGAGATCCTGGCGCAGACCCGGTATCTGGAGATCGTCTCCGCGATGCCCGGAGGCAGGCGCAGACAGGCCAATGTCCGGATGCTGCTGATCCGCGCGGCCGCCTTTGCGGCTTCCGGAGGACACGGACTCGCGGCGTTCACGCAGCGCCTGGAGCAGTACCGGCTTGCGGAGATCGATCTGGGCGAAGCATCTACGCTCTCTGAGGACGCCGATTTGGTCCGTCTCATGAGCATTCATAAGAGTAAGGGCCTGGAGTTTCCCATCGTTTTTGTCTCGGGTCTTGCCAGACAGTTCAACCGTATGGATGAAAACGGTACGGTGCTCGTCGATGAGCACGCGGGGATCGGCGCGAAATGTGTGGATTCCGAGACAAGAGTGAGCGTCTCGACGCTGAAGCGCCTGGCGGTCGCGGACAGGATCCGGGAGGAGAGTCTGGGGGAAGAAATCCGGGTGCTGTATGTGGCGATGACCCGGGCTAAGGACAGGCTGATCATGACAGGCCTTCTCGCACAGAACAAGGCTGAGGCACTTCTGGAGGAGATCGCGCGGATAAATGCCCAAGGATCGGGACAGAGGGATCAGACTGCGGTATCCTATCGCAGCCGGTACCGCGCGCAAAGCTTTCTTGATCTGCTGACAGCCGCGATGCGCGAAGGAGGTGTGCCGATCCGGGCGGAGCTGGCGGTACTCCGGGAGGCTGCCGACGAATGCACCGGTGGATCCGCAGTGATACCGCCCGCGATGAGCAGTAAAACAGGGCGAAAAGAAGCACTGACCAGTGTAGTCAACACAAGCAATAACAAATGTTATCAAAATGCCGAACTTCGTGAAAAGCTTGCATTTTCCTATACGCACAGCGATCTTGAACGACTGTTTGTCAAGACGACGGTCACGGAGCTTAAGGAGCGGATCCTGGCTGAGGAATCGGAGGGTCCGGGCAGAAATGAACTTTATCGGTCAATTCCGGAGCCGCCGACAGCCTCTGAAGACAGAAACACAACCCGACAGCTTACAGGTGCGGAACGCGGTACGGCATACCATAAGGTCATGGAACTTTTAGATGCGGAAATCCTGGATCAGATCGATGTATCAAACCATGATTTAATATCTGAATCATGCGATAATATACGTAATATCGTTAAAAAATGGATGATAAAGCAAGAGCAGAAAAAGCGGCTCCAAGAGGGTGCATCGGAGACCGTCAGGCCGGATGATGTTCTGAAGTTTTTAGCGGACCCGCTCGGCATACGTTTTGCTGAGGCTTACCGCAGAGGAGAGCTCTGCAGAGAGAAACAGTTCATGATGGGGATGGATGCCGCCGATGTGCAGAAGGGACTGCCTGCCGGCGAGATGGTGCTCATCCAGGGGGTGATCGACGTCTATTTCACGGAGGGGGAAAGCATTATCCTCCTGGACTACAAGACGGACAGGATTACGGGAGACGCATCGGAACTCGCGGAAAAATACGGCGTACAGCTTGCACTGTACGCCGATGCACTGGAGCGTGTCACGGGCCGGAAGGTCACCGAGAGATGGATCTGGTCCTTTACGGCCGGCCGCGCGGTACCGGTCAGGGAGAATTAGGAGAGAGCAGTCTCCTTGACCCGTGCGAGCGCGTTTCTTACAGCCGGGAAGAGCAGGATCACAACAGTGAGCGCTCCTTCGAGCAGAATATATGCGTAATTGTAAATGATCGGGTAGGCGAAGGTGAGAGCCTTGGGGAAGTCTTCGGGCATATAATCCATCCAGAACAGGTAGCCGCCGATCGAATGGAACAGGCCGCGTACCAGGATCGCTACGATATATCCTGTTACCAGGCCGTGTTTTTTGTTTGAGAAGAATCCGGCAAGGCCCAGCGCTGTAAAGGCAAAGATGTAATCCATGCACACCTGCAGAGGTGAGAGCATGTAGGAGCCGCCGCCCTGAACAAACTGAAGCAGGCCGTAGGCAAAGGCAGCCATGAGGCCGATCCGAGGCCCGTACCAGTAGCCGATCAGCGTGATAAAGAGCATGGAGCACAGCGTGACGGAGCCGCCCCAGGGCAGATGGACGATCTTGACAAAGGACAGGATGAAGCCGATGGCCAGTGCTGCGGAGCAGTAGACCAGCTGCCTGGCGGAGATCACTGAGGACTTCCGGTCCTCTTTGGATGTACGTACGCGCAGGATGAACAGCACAATGATCAGTTCGATGATGTCAAATATCAGTGCTGTCCCCAACGAAGTGAGTGCATAATAACCGTCTTCCTGAGTAAAAAGTTCCATAGTAAAACCTCCTTTGATGGTGCCAAAGGAGGTCAACACAAAATAGCGGATGTTATCTTATGCCTCCCTACGCCGGTATTATCCGGTTCAGGTGATGAGGGTCTGGCAGATCTTACGATCACACATGGGCCAAAAAGCCCGAAAATTCGCCATCTCAGCGTCGCTCCCCTGGCAATTATTAAGTTTTGATATAACTTATTATAAAAACAGCCGATATTTCATGCTGCTTTTTACAGAAGATGAAGGCCCTGTTTCTCCGCTTCCTCGATGACGTCCCTGGGCCAGAGGGAACTCTGTACTTCACCGATATGTGCCTTGCGCAGGAAGAACATGCACAGGCGCGACTGGCCGATGCCGCCGCCGATGGAGAGAGGCAGTCTGCCGTCCAGAATGCTCTTCTGGAACGGGAGAGAGGCTCTCTCCGTGCAGCCGGCTTTCTTCAGCTGAGAGGAAAGGGAGGCTGCGTCAACGCGGATCCCCATCGAGGAGAGCTCCAGCGCGATATCCAGCACAGGGTAGTATACGACGATATCGCCGTTCAGTGTCCAGTCGTCATAGTCCGGAGCGCGGCCGTCGTGTTTTTTTCCGGAGGCGAGCAGGTCGCCGATCTGCGTGATGCAGACCGCGCCTTTGGCCTTAGCGATATAGTACTCCCTTTCTTTCGGGGTGTTGTCGGGGAACATGTCCTCGAGCTCCTGTGTTGTGATAAAGAAGATATCATTGGGCAGGATCTCTTCGATGTAATCGTAGTTGATGGCCATGAATTTCTCTGTCTTGCGCAGGACCTTATAGATGGTGCGCACGGTTTCCTGCAGATACTCCATGGTCCTTTCGGATTCCTGTATGCTGCGTTCCCAGTCCCACTGATCAACATAGACGGAGTGGATATTGTCCGTGATCTCATCACGCCGGATCGCGTTCATATCCGTATAGAGCCCTTCGCCGGTCTGAAAACCGTAAGCTTTCAGCGCGTAGCGCTTCCATTTGGCGAGCGACTGGACGATCTGCGCATCCCGTTCGCCGTCCGCACAGACGAAATCCACGGGGCGTTCCACGCCGTTAAGGTCGTCGTTGAGACCGCTCAGAGGATCGACGAAAAGCGGTGCGGTCACACGCAGCAGTCCCATGCGCTGCGCGAAAAGATCCTGGAAGAAATCCTTGACGGTCTTGATCGCGACCTGTGTGTCATGAATGGAGAGGGGGGATTCATACCCCTTCGGGATCTTCAGGTTTTCCATAGAATGTGCTCCTTTCCAACGCTACTATTAAACGCTTTTTTGATATATAATGCAAGTGTTATGAGTGAAAATGATCTCTCTGTTTATCCGATCTCCGTACGCGAACTGGTCGAATTCGTCCTCCGTGAGGGCGATATCGATGACCGCATGGGCGGCAGCGTCGAACAGGCGATGCTCGAGGGCGCGCGCATCCACCGGATGATCCAGGGCAGCCAGAAAGGCGATTATCACGCGGAAGTGCCACTTGTCTGCACGGTTCCGATGGGAGAGTATGCGCTGGTCATCCGCGGCAGAGCGGACGGCGTCATCGAGCGTGAAAAGGAGGAATCCGCGGGGGTTCAGCTTTCACTGAGCGACCTGCTGCCGGGCGGGAAAAACGAAGAGGATGACGCGTATGCCGATGCGCCGGTGATCGATGAGATCAAAGCCGTCAGCATGGAACTGCGGGGTGTCCGGGAACCGAAGAATGTGCATCTCGCGCAGGCAATGTGCTATGCATTGTTTTACGCAAGAGATCACGGGCTTGCACGCATCAAGGTCAGGATCACCTACTGCCACCGCAAGACCATGGAACTGAAGTTCTTCCGTTTCCGATACACCGTAAGCGAACTGGAGACATGGTTTACCGGTCTCATTGAAAAATTCCGTAGATTTTCCGATCTTGATTTCACGCATCAGAAGGAATGCCGGGCATCCATAGCGAAGATCACCTTTCCCTTTGCCTATCGGGCGGGACAGAAGGCTCTCGCCGGGTATGTCTGGCGTACGATCGAAGAAGGAAAGAAACTCTTTCTGGAAGCCCCGACCGGGTCGGGCAAGACCCTCGCTGCGCTTTATCCGGCGCTGAAAGCCATCGGCGAGGGCAGGGCGGACAGACTGTTTTACATGACCGCCAAGACGATCGCCAGGACGGCGCCTGAGCAGGCGATCCGTCTCCTCACGGACAGAGGATTGGTATTCCGCAGTCTTACACTGACAGCCAAGGACAAGATCTGTGTCCTCGAACAGGCGTCCTGCAATCCGGTCGACTGTCCGCGCGCGAAGGGTCACTATGACAGAGTGTCAGACGCCCTCTATGAACTTCTTACAGCCCCCGGTCAGCCGGATCGGGAAAAGATCTCGGAGATCGCGGCAAAGCACAGCGTCTGCCCGTTTGAGCTCTCGCTTGACGCGTCCCTGTTTTCCGACGGCATTATCTGTGACTACAATTATGTATTCGATCCCTTTGTACAGCTGGGGCGCTTTTTCGCCGGAGAGGAGAAAAAGCCGGTCATCCTGCTGGCGGACGAGGCACATAACCTCCTCGACCGCGGGCGGAAGATGTACAGCGCAGAGTTTTCCTGTGAGGCGGTCCGGGAGGCAGGTGCTTCGTTTACCGCGCTCCTGAAGGAGGAGGATCATCTTCCGGATCAGGATCGCAAACTGCTCCGGGGCGTGATCGCAAAGACGCGGAGCGTCGCTTCCGTGATGGAGGAAACACTCCGCGGGGTGCCGGACGGGAAGCTGCAGCTTCTGGAATCGATCGATCCGTTGATCGACGCCTGCGCGTCCCTTCACGGAGCGATCACGGAGCTGCTCGACGCTCAGCGCAGCCTGTTTGATCCTGAGGAGCTGCGGTTCTGGTTTGATCTGGGACGTTTCCTTGTGATCGCCGATCTGACGGATGACCATTTTCTGATCTGCGGGGAAAAGGACCCGCAGGGACACGGGGCGGTCAGTCTGATGTGCGTGGATCCCTCCGCGTGTCTGGCAGAGCAGATGGACAGGGCCGTCTCCACGATCCTGTTCTCCGCGACATTTCTGCCGATCCAGTACTATAAGGGACTTCTCGGCGGGACGCCTGAGGACTACGAAGCCTATGCCGAGACCTCGTTTTCCCGTGACCAGTATCTGGTGCTGATCGCGGACGACGTGACAACGAGACTCAAAGACCGCGGGCCGGAGCAGTACCGGCGCATCGCCTGTTATCTGCATGAGATGGTGTGTGCAAAGACCGGCAAGTATATGGCGTTCTTCCCGTCCTACCAGCTGCTTCGTGAGGTGCTCGGCGCTTATCTGGAAGCGTTCGGAGAGGAGGAGACCGCGGATCTGGTGGTACAGCAGGAGAGGATGACCGAGGAAGGCCGCGAGGAGTTTCTGAACTGGTTCACGAACGGCACGTCGGCGGATCTTCAGGACCGCGTCGCAATACCGATCGAGACCGAGGAGGAGCGCAGTACGCTCGGTCTGTGCGTGCTGGGCGGGATCTTCGGTGAAGGGATCGACCTGACAGGGGAACGGCTGATCGGTGTGGCGGTCGTCGGCACCGGACTCCCTATGGTGACACCGCGCAGGGATCTGCTCCGCGACTATTTCGCGCAGCGCGGCAGGGACGGTTTTGATTATGCGTACCGGTATCCCGGAATGAACCATGTACTGCAGGCGGCGGGGCGGCTGATCCGGACGGAGAACGACGCGGGCGTCATCCTGCTGCTGGATCACCGGTTCCTGAACAGTGAGGAGCAAAGACTATTCCCCAAGGAATGGAAAGAGCGTATAACCACTACGACCGATTCGGTCAAAAATGCCCTGAATTCGTTCTGGAAGGAACATCTCTGAAAATGGGTAAAAACGCTCGGTATTCTGTGAACCAATAAAATATCAACGGTTATTAAACAAGGTTACATAATCGAACAGTAATGCATATTATGTAAGCAAAAAACTCGCCGATTCTTTCAGAATTGTGTGAAAAATTCCGCAAATTTCTCGACAAAAGCAGGGCGGATCCACCAGGAAGGCCGGAAAGAGCATCGTGGAAAACTCTGTGGAAATTGGGGACATTTCGACAACGCGAGAATTGACATCCCCAATTAACGCGGGTTTCGAGATTTGACGAAAAATTGAATCCCAAAAAATGAGATTCCAAACAAAACGAATACAGTCAAAGTTATTATGTAAACTAAATGGCACCTGGGCTATTCAATAACATTTGGTTTGATATAATTCCCCTGTAATAATAGAAGTTCTTTTCTTGACATACCCTCTGTTATGGATAAAAAATAGAACGATTACGACAGCATCAGGCTAAGGAGGTCCGTGATGAAAAAGGAACTGGCAAAGGCATACGATCCCAAGGGACTGGAGGATCGAATCTATAAGAACTGGGAGGACAAAAAGTACTTCCACGCGGAAGTGGACGAGAGCCGCAAGCCCTTTACGGTGATGATCCCGCCGCCGAACGTCACGGGAATCCTGCATATGGGTCATGCATTCGATGAGACGGTCCAGGACATTCTGGTCCGCTGGAAGCGTATGCAGGGATATAATACCCTCTGGCAGCCGGGGACGGATCATGCCTCGATCTCTACGGAGGTCCGGATCACAAACGAACTCAAGGAAGAGGGGATCGATAAGAAAACCCTCGGCCGGGAGAAGTTCCTGGAGCGCGCCTGGGAGTGGAAGCGCAAGTACGGCGGCACGATCGTCTCTCAGCTGAAAAAGCTCGGCAGCTCCTGTGACTGGGAGAGGGAACGCTTCACCATGGATGACGGCTGCAACAAGGCCGTCACTGAGGTCTTTGTCCGCCTTCACGAAAAAGGCTACATCTACAAGGGAAGCCGCATCATCAACTGGTGCCCGCTGTGCAACACGTCTCTGTCCGACGCTGAGGTGGAGTACGAAGAGCAGAACGGTCATCTCTGGCATATCAAGTATCCCTTCATTGAGGATGACGGATCGGTCAGCACGACCCGCTTCATCGAATTCGCGACGACCCGTCCGGAGACCATGCTCGGCGATACAGCCGTGGCGGTCAATCCGGAGGATGACAGATACAGGGATCTGGTCGGTAAAAAGCTCATGCTGCCGCTCATGAACCGGGAGCTGCCGGTCATCGCGGACGAGTATGTCGATATGGAGTTCGGAACGGGTGTTGTCAAGATCACTCCGGCACACGACCCCAATGACTTTGAGGTGGGCAAGCGCCATCATCTCGAAGAGATCAATATCATGAACGACAATGCGACGATCAACGAGAACGGCGGAAAGTACGCCGGTCTTGACCGTATGGAGGCAAGACGCCGCATCGTCGAGGATCTGGATGCCCTGGGTCTCCTTGTGAAGATCGAGGACTATTCCCACAATGTCGGAACGCATGAAAGATGTCACACGACGGTCGAACCGCTGATCAAGAAGCAGTGGTTCGTGAAAATGGACGAGCTCATCAAACCCGCCGTGCGCGCCGTTAAGGAAGGAGAGATCCGACTGGTTCCCAAGAGCGCGGAGAACCGTTACTTCAACTGGACGGACAACATCCGTGACTGGTGCATCTCCAGGCAGCTCTGGTGGGGGCATCGGATCCCGGCCTGGACGTGCGATGACTGCGGTGAGATCACGGTCGCCCGGACAGCACCCGAAGCATGCCCCAAGTGCGGCGGAAAGCACCTTACCCAGGATCCCGATGTGCTCGACACCTGGTTTTCTTCGGCCCTCTGGCCGTTTGAAACGCTCGGCTGGCCGGACGAGACACCGGATCTGAAGTACTTCTTCCCGACGGATGTGCTGGTCACCGGTTGGGATATCATCTTTTTCTGGGTCATCCGGATGATCTTCTCCAGTTACGAGCAGATGGGCACCTATCCGTTCCACACGGTCATCTTCCACGGACTGGTCCGCGATGCCCAGGGGCGCAAGATGTCCAAATCCCTCGGCAACGGCATCGATCCGCTCGAGCTGATCGACAAGTACGGCGCGGATGCGCTCAGACTTACCCTTGTCACCGGCAACGACATGGGCAGCGACATGCGCTTTTACACAGAGCGCGTGGAGAACAGCCGGAATTTCGCCAACAAGATCTGGAACGCTTCCCGTTTCATCATGATGAACCTCCGGGAGGATGAGGATTTCTACGGCGCTCCCATGCCGGCAGCGCTCGAACCCGCCGACAAATGGATCCTCTCGCGGTTCAATTCGACGGTCCGCGAAGTGACCGACAATATGACGGGATACGAGCTGGGTATCGCCGTACAGAAGGTCTACGACTTTATCTGGGATGAGTTCTGCGACTGGTATATCGAGATGGTCAAGCCCCGTCTGTACGGCGATAATATGGAGGAGAGCAGAAAGGCGGCAATGTGGTGCCTGACGACGGTACTGGCCGGTGCCATGAAGCTGCTCCATCCGTACATGCCTTTCATTACGGAAGAGATCTTCTGCACGCTTCAGCAGGCGGAGCCCTCCATCATGATCTCCAGCTGGCCCGAGTATCGCGAGGACTGGTCGTTTGCGCAGGAGGAGCGTGAGATCGACGCGATCAAAGAGGCCGTGCGCGGCATCCGCGGTGTCCGAAACACGATGAACGTGGCGCCTTCCAAGAAGGTGCAGATCACGATCGTGAGCGAGGATAAAATAACGCTTGATATCTTTACCAAGGGCAAGCTTTTCTTCGAGAGTCTTGCCGGTGCTTCGGACAGCGTCTGCCAGACCGACCGCACGGGGATCGGCGAGGACGCGGTCTCTGTCTCGATCCCCGGGGCGACGCTTTATCTGCCGCTCGCGGAGCTCGTGGATATTCAGGCCGAGATCGAGCGCCTGACAAAGGAGCTGAAGCGCCTTGAGGGCGAGCTCGCCCGCTCGGAAAAGATGCTCTCCAACGAGAAATTCCTTTCCGGCGCGAAGCCTGAAAAGGTTGCCGAGGAGAAAGAGAAAAAGGTAAAATATGAACAGACCCATGCGCAGGTCAGGGAACAGCTTGCGCGGCTGACAGGTACACAGAAATGATCAATTTTGAAGAGGAGCTCAAGAAGTTTCATCCGAGTCTTGAACTGGATGAGGCGCAGGACGTCATTGAGGGACAGGATCTGGGTGATGTCGCCGATATCCTGGTCGCGATGATGCGCGAGCAGATGGCGCAGCAGCCGCAGAACGCGGGCGGACGCACCGGAGGCAGATAGGTTGCAGTGCTACGCTTGCGGCAATGAACTGAATGAGCAGGATTACTGTACCGCATGCGGCGCGGATGTCGGATTCTACAAAAAGATCATCCAGATATCCAACCGCCTCTATAACGACGCCCTGGACAAGGCCCGTGTCCGGGATCTTTCCGGTGCGGTCAAATGTCTGCGGCAGTCCCTGAGACTCTACCGAGGAAACATCGACGCCAGAAATCTCCTGGGACTCATTTATTATGAAATGGGAGAGGTGGTCGCGGCGCTCACGGAGTGGGTCATCAGCAAGAATCTGCGCGAAGAGCGGAATCTCGCCGGGGATCTTCTCGAGATGGTGCAGCGCGAGCCGCAGCGTCTGGAAACGCTGGGACGTACCTCCAAAAAGTATAATCTGGCGCTCAACTATGCGAGACAGGAAAGCTATGATCTGGCAGTGATCCAGCTGAAGAGGATCCTGCAGCTCAACCCGGGGTTCCTCAGAGCCAGGGAGCTGCTTGCCCTTTTATACCTCAAGTCCGAGGAGTACGAGAGAGCCAAACTTGAGTGCAATCGGTGCCTCAGGATCGACAGCGGCGATACCAAGGCCAAGCGCTATCTTAAGGAAGTACAGACAGTTCTTGCCCCCGGGGAAGCCAAACGGCCCCGCAGGGGAAACAGCGACATAGTACGCTATCAGAGCGGCAACGAGACGATCATCCAGCCGCAGCGGCACTCGGTCAGCGGCGGCATATTCTCCTTTGCCATGCTCCTTTTGGGGCTGGGGTTGGGCATTGCAATCGCCTGGTTCCTGATCCTTCCTGCCAGAGTTACGCGTATCCAGCAGGCGGCGAAGCAGGAGCTTGCTTCGGTCAGCGAGGAATCGGATGCTAAGAGCGTCCAGATCCGCAATCTGGAGCAGGAGCAGGCAAAGCTGTCAGAACAGATCACCGAGCTGGAGAAAGAAGCGGAGGCTGCCGGTGAAGCGGCACCGCACGAAAGCGCGGACGCGCTTATGCTGGCGGTCGCTTCCTATCTCAGGGATCCTGAGGATATGGCTTCCATCAAGAGTTATATGGTACTGGTGGACAAGGACGCGCCGGAGATGTCCGCCAACGAGGATGTCAGGCGTCTGTACAATGATTTCAGGGCCCTGGTCGGCAAGAATCTCGCGGCGGCGTTTTACAACGAGGGATATGAGGCCTTCCGGGCGGAAAACGATATATCGGCGATCGCTTCCTTAAAGCGTGCGTCCGAACTGGATGAAGAGAACGAGGAGGCACTGTTCTATCTGGCCAGGGCCTATTATCGCAGCGGTGATACCGAAAACGCGAGAGACGCGTTCGAACTTGTAGTGGACAGGTTTCCCGACACGAACCTTGCCGCGGAATCACAGAATATGTTGGCGGAGATTAATAATTCCGGAGTATGAGTTTTACTGATTTTGATTTTATCTTCCGGTTCTTACCGGCTTTTCTGATCCTGTATTATCTGGCACCGGCGATGGCACGCATCTATGTGCTGATCGTCGGCAGCGTGTTTTTCTACGCGATGGCGGATCTGCGCTTCATTCCGGTCCTGCTCTTTCTGTCCCTCTGGAATTATCTGATCGGCAAGGGGGCGGCAAACGGTGAAAAGACGGTCCTGGCCCTCGGCGTCGCCGCGGATGTTATCTCTCTTGCTGCCGCCAGATCCCTGGCAGCGGGACTGCCGGGCTTTGCGCTGCCGCTGGGGATCAGTTTCTACACCTTCCGTATGATCAGTTACTGCTTTGATTCCTATCGGGGGAAGATACCGAAGGAGACTACTTTTACGCAGGCACTCGCCTATTTCTGCCTCTTTCCCCAGATCCTCTCCGGACCGATCATGCGTTACGGGGATTTTGCGAAGATCTCCGCGTTTACGGCACCTTCCGAAACAAAGCCTCTGAAGACGCGGATCGCTGACATCCTCGTGCGTGTGGAAAACGGCCTGACCTGGTTTATCTTCGGTCTGGCGGCCAAGGTACTGCTCGCTGACCATCTTCGTTCTCTCTGGAATACACTGGGCGGGATCGGCTATGAGAGCCTTTCTGTGCCGCTTGCCTGGCTGGGGGCGCTCACCTATTCCATGGAGCTGTACTACGACTTCTGGGGATACTCTATGATGGCAGCCGGCGTCGGGATCATGATCGGACTCCCGATGATCGTCAACTTTGACCAGCCTTACGCGTCCGACAGCGTGGGAACATTTTACCGCAGATGGCACATGACGCTGGGCACCTTTTTCCGTGACTATGTCTACATCCCGCTCGGCGGCAGCCGCGGCGGCTGGCTGAAAACAGTGCGGAACCTCGCGTTTGTCTGGCTCCTTACCGGGATCTGGCACGGTGTGAACTTCGGGTATCTGCTCTGGGCGGCCTCGGTCCTGTACATGATCCTGGTCGAACGGGCCCTCAGGGAGAGAAACTCCCGGATTGCCGCCGTCGTCGGCAGGATCCATGTTCTTCTGGGCATCCCGCTCACCTGGGTGATGTTTGCCGTGGGCGACCTGGAACGCATCGGTGCCTATTTCCTGCGGCTGTTCCCGATCGTCCCGACACAGGGTGTGGTGTTCGCCGGCGACTTTGCCAAGTATACTTCGCAGTACGGAATATATCTCCTGTTTTCCCTTGTATTTCTTCTGCCGTGCGTCTATCATTGTTATGTGCGTTTTCGCAGATCGGTGCCGGTGACGGTGATCCTCTCCGGTCTGTTCGTACTCAGCCTGATCAGCATGGCGCGCGCGGGGAACAATCCGTTCCTGTATCTGCAGTTCTGAAGGTGTAAGGTTAATGAAAAGATTCTGTCCTCTCATCATCGTGTTCATCCTGTCGGCAGCGTTTTATGTCCTGACCGGTTTTGCGCTCCCCGAAGAGTTTTCTCTTTTTGGGGCGGCAGAGGATGACCTGTACGCGATGGACGACGATGATGACGAGCTTTATGTCGCGGAAACGCAGATCGCGGCCTTGGAGACCGACGCGGAGCCTGAGATACCTGTTGTCAGGCCCGGGGTGAGCCAGACGGATGCCCCGGAGGCCGATACCGCGGCTGATGCGGAGGACAGCGCGGTTCCGGAAGCACCGGAAGCGGACGAAACACAGGAGACACAGGAAGCGGAAGAGACAGAGCCGGAAGCGGAGGAGCTTCCTGTCGTTCACCCCGGGGAGAATACCGTTATCGAGGTAGCGCCCCTGCCGTATACGATCGGGCCCGTCGAACCGGACTATTTTGCGGATGCGCTCTTTATCGGTGATTCCCGGACGGTCGGTCTGGGCGAGTACTGCCCGGAACTGGATGCGAACGCCTCCTTTTATGCCAAGGTTTCCCTTACGGTCAGACAGGCGCTCGACAAGCCTTTTGTTGAGACCGCTGAAGGAAAAAAGACCGTCTATGAAATGCTCGCGAATGACCGTCAGTACGGCAAGATCTATATCATGCTCGGCATCAACGAGCTCGGCGGCGGAACCAATGAGAGCTTTCGCGAGGATTTCCGGGAGATGATCGGACGGATCCGCGTTCTGCAGCCAGGCGCGATCATCATCGTCCAGGGCATCATGCATGTGACCGGATCCAAGAGCGCCCGCGACCCCAATATCAACAACGAACGGATCAACGGGCGCAACGCGGCCCTTGCGGAGCTCGCGGATCCGAAGATGCGGATCTTTTATGTGGATCCCAACGAGAACCTCGATGATGAAGAAGGAAACCTCAGAGCGGAGCTCTCCTTTGATGATGTTCATCTCAAGGCGGCATCCTATGGGCTGTGGTACGAGTATCTGCTGGGGCATGGCGTCATAGCAGGGAGCTGAGCGATGGAGATGGTATTCAAAATGGAGAGGACAGGACTTCTGACCGAAGGTGAAGAAGTGACCTTTACCGAGGGCGTGCTTCCGAGCGCCTATTACTACACGCTGGACAGTGCCCGGGAAAAGTCGATCGCCATGTCTCCCAACGTGCCGCTTACGCAGCGGCTGACGGCGACGGGCGGCGTGGTCAGATCGATCGAGGAAAATGAGAGAGGCTACTATATTACAGTAGAGATAGAGGATAGAAAGGACAGCTGATCATGAGCGAGAAAAAGACAGTAGCAACCGACAAGGCACCGGCAGCGATCGGACCGTATTCCCAGGGGGTCATCGCCGGCGGGTTCCTGTTTGCCTCCGGACAGATCGCCATCATCCCGGAGACGGGCGAGATCGACGGAACCGACATTCAGACGCAGACGGAACGCGTTATGAAGAACATAGGCGCGATCCTTGCCGCGGCGGGTGCGGATTACGGCGATGTCGTAAAGACCGGCTGCTTTCTCCAGGATATGGGTGATTTCGCCGCTTTTAACGAGATCTACGGGCGGTATTTTCCGAACAAGCCGGCACGCAGCTGTGTGGCGGTCCGTACACTTCCGAAGAATGTCCTGTGCGAGGTCGAGATCATCGCGCAGATCGGCGGCTGATGAAGCTGTTTTCACGGAAAAAGTCCGCTCCGTTTATCCTGGCCGGGCTTCTCGTCCTGCTGACGGGCTGTACCATGCCCTTTGGCGGCGAAGAATCCTCCTATGATACAGGGATCGAACTGCTCACGGCGCATGACTACAACGGTGCGCTTGAACAGTTCCGCATGGCGATGGACAACGGAGAAAAGTCGGCGGACATCTACCGTGCCAAAGGGATCGCCGAATACTCCCTCGGGGACTATGCCGCGGCCGAGGCCTCCTTTACCGAGGCGCTGGACCTGTGCGGCGGGATCCCGGACAGCAGGGCTGTGGACATCGCCTGTTATCTGGCGCAGACCTTTGTGGACCAGGGGAATGATGTCCGTGCGATCGAAGTCTACACGGCGATCCTTGATCTGGACAAGGGCAACGAGGACGCGCATTATCTGCGCGGTCTGTGCTATCTGCGGCAGGGCGACAGGGAACGGGCGGACGAGGATTTTGAGATCATCCTGTCCCGCAGTCCCGGCCAGTATGACAGGATCCTGTCCATCTATCAGGGGATGAGTGACGCAGGGTATACCGCGGAGGGCAGGAAGATGCTGGATTCGATCCTGTCGGAAAACGCGGAAGCCATGACGAGCTTTGAAAAGGGCAGATTCTATTACGCTCTCGGAAACAACGAGGAGGCCAAGCGCTATCTCGAGGAAGCCAATAACGAGACGGTGGAAGAGCGGTCCGACGTAAGAATACCAATTGTTATTTTATTAGGGGAGGTCGCGCAGGATCTGGGGGACGACAGCTACGCGATCAGTGTATATCGGAGGTTTCTCCAGGACGACCAGTCACAGGCGAGCATCTATAACGCCCTGGGAGTCTGTGAGATGCGCATGGGCAGCTACGGTGACGCACTGACGGATTTCCAGATCGGGCTGGGCCTGAATGACGACCGGCAGAACGCGGCGCTGATGCGCAACATGGTTGCCGCTTATGAGCACATGGGCAGCTACGATACAGCGGCCCAGATGATGAAGGAGTATCTGGCCCTGGTGCCGACGGACGAGGAGGCGATCAGGGAAAACATTTTTCTTTCCTCGCGTGTAGCCGAGGAAGAACAGCAAGTGGAAGAGGAAAAGGAGTAAGGAATGGGTGGCTTTTTTGCTGCGGCGCTGAAATCTGACTGTATGTTCGATCTGTTCTTCGGAACGGACTATCATTCCCATCTGGGGACCCGGCGTGCCGGTATGGCTGTTTTCGACAGCCGGCACGGCTTCGACCGCTCGATCCATAACATCGAGAATTCCCCGTTCAGGACCAAGTTTGAAGCGGAAATGAAGGAGATGACCGGCAATCTCGGTATCGGCTGTATCTCGGACTACGAGCCGCAGCCGCTGATCGTGCGCTCGCACCACGGTACCTATGCGATCACCACGGTCGGCAAGATCAACAACATCGATGACCTCGCGTCAAAGATCGTCAGTTCCGGGGCACATTTCCTCGAGATGAGCGGGGGGTCGATCAACGCGACGGAGCTGGTAGCCGCGATGATCAATCAGAAGGACCATCTCATTGAAGGTATTCAGTACGCGCAGGAGATGATCGACGGCTCCATGACGATCCTCGTCCTGACACCGAACGGCGTTTATATCGCCAGAGACCGCCTCGGCCGGACACCGGTCGTGGTCGGTAAAAAGGATGACGGCTACTGCGCTTCCTTTGAGCCGTTTGCCTATCGAAATCTGGGCTATGAGACCGTGCGGGAGCTGGGCCCGGGGGAGATCGCCGTCATGACGCCGGAAGCCGTGACAACGCTCGTCCAGCCCGGGAAAAAGATGCGGATCTGTACCTTTCTGTGGATCTACTACGGTTATCCGTCTTCCTTTTATGAAGGGATCTCCGTGGAAGAGATGCGGTACCGCTGCGGCGAGAGCATGGCAAAGCGGGACGGATACGGCCGGGAGGAAGTGGATATCGTGGCCGGTGTTCCCGATTCCGGCACCGCACACGCGATCGGCTATGCCAATGCCTCGGGCGTTCCCTTTTCCCGTCCATTCATCAAGTACACGCCCACCTGGCCGCGCTCGTTCATGCCGACGATCCAGGAAAAGCGCAATCTGATCGCCAAAATGAAAATGCTGCCGGTTCATGAGCTGATCGACGGCAAACGGATCCTGCTCATCGATGACTCCATCGTCCGCGGGACGCAGCTGCGTGAGACGACCGAGTTTCTGTACAAGAGCGGTGCCAAAGAGGTTCATGTGCGTCCTGCCTGTCCGCCGATCCTGTTCGGCTGCAAGTACATCAATTTCTCCCGCTCTACCTCGGAGATGGAACTGATCGCCAGACGTGTCATCAATGAAGAGGAAGGCGCGGAGGTGGAAAGATCCGTCCTTGATGACTATGCGGATCCGGATTCCGGGCGTTACAGGAAGATGCTCGACAGGATCTGCGAGCAGCTCGGCTTTACAACGCTGTCCTTCAACCGCCTGGATGATATGCTCGACGCCGTCGGGATCGGCAGGGAAAATCTGTGTACCTATTGCTGGGACGGCAAGGAATAAAAAACGGGGAGCATAACGGATATGATCAGACGACTGAATGAAGCGATCCTGAAAACAGGAGCCCCGATCGTGGTGGGCCTCGATCCCAATCTGAAGTTTATTCCGGAGACGATCCGGAAAAAGGCGTTCGCGGAATACGGAGAGACCGCCGAGGGCGCCGCGGAGGCTTTCTGGCAGTTCAACAGGGAGATCGTCGACCACGTGGCGGATCTGATCCCGGCTGTCAAACCGCAGATCGCCATGTACGAGCAGTTTGGGCTTCCCGGTCTTGCGGTCTATGACCGGACGGTGCGCTACTGCCATGAAAAGGGGCTGATCGTCATCGCCGACATCAAGCGCGGCGATATCGGTTCGACCTCGCAGGCCTATGCTCTGGGACACCTCGGGAGCACACCGGTGGGTGGGACGAGTGTCCGCGGGTTTGACGCGGATTTCGTGACCGTCAACCCCTATCTCGGAAGCGACGGTGTAAAGCCTTTCATTGAGGTGGCGGCCGGAGAGGGCAAGGGCATCTTTGTCCTCGTCAAGACCTCCAATCCCTCGAGTAGCGAACTGCAGGATCTTATGGTGCAGGACGGCCGGGGACAGATGCGGCCGCTGTACGAGGTGGTCGGGGAACTTGTCGACACCTGGGGGAGCGGGCTGATGGACGGCGAGTATAGTGATGTGGGCGCTGTGGTCGGCGCGACCTACCCCGAGCAGGGCAGAGCCCTCAGACAGATCATGAAGCACACAGTCTTCCTCGTGCCCGGTTACGGCGCACAGGGAGGAAGAGGCAGGGACCTCGCACACTTTTTCCATCCGGACGGACTGGGAGCGATCGTCAATTCCTCCCGCGGGATCATCGCGGCGTGGAAGGAAGAGGCATATGCAGCGTACGGGGAAGCGGCCTTCGGCGAAGCCGCACGGGCTGCGGTCGTCGCTATGAAAGAGGATATCCGCGGTGCCCTGGAGGGAAAGTGATGGAACAGTATAAAAAGGATTTTATCCGTTTCATGGTGGAGTGTGATGTGCTCCGCTTCGGTGAGTTTACCTTAAAAAGCGGGAGAAAGTCCCCGTTTTTCATGAACGCCGGCGGTTATGTGACAGGCTCGCAGCTGGAAAAGCTGGGCGAAGCCTATGCGCGGGCGATCCACGAGCGTTTCGGAGACGATTTTGACGTGCTGTTCGGACCGGCCTACAAGGGAATCCCGCTCGCGGTGATGACGGTGATCGCTTATCACAGGCTGTTCGGCAGGGATCTGCGCTACTGCAGCAACCGCAAGGAGGTCAAGGACCACGGGGATGCCGGGATCCTGCTGGGGTATCAGCTCCGGGACGGCGACCGTGTCGTGATCATCGAGGATGTCACGACCAGCGGCAAATCCATCGAGGAGACGGTCCCGATCCTGCGTGCGCAGGCGGATGTAAAGATCGTCGGTCTCATGGTATCCCTCAACCGCGAGGAAAAGGGACTGCATTCCGACAGGAGCGCGCTGGATGAGATCCGCGAGACCTGGGGGATTGAATCGTCGGCCATTGTCACGATGCACGAAGTAATGAAGGAACTCTACGGTGAGGAGATCGAAGGGCGCGGCGTGCTCATCGATGACACGATCTACGCGGCGCTCACCGAGTACTACCGCACCTACGGAGCTTCCTCCGTACAGACAGGGTAATCATTGCGCCCGATCCGGCTGAAAAAAAACCGCCGCTCCGACCGGTATATGTTTACGGACAAGCGCCACAGCAGGCAGGGGGTGCTCTCCTGCGTACTGGGTGTCTGCGGGATCTTTGCCCTGATCTACGGCGTTGTGCAGGTGTTCCTCAACGACGGTGCGGTGAAGAACGCGCAGCTCTGGTCGCTCATGCTGGCCGCTGTCTACGCGGCGGCGGGGATCGCGCTGGCGGTTTATGCGCTGGTCCGGGCGGACACGTTCCGCTTTTTCTCCGTTCTCGGGATGACACTCAATATCTTGGTGTTGACCGGATTGGTCGGACTCTTTATTTGGGGTTTGCGCTAATTTATACTTGAATCATATCACTAGATATTATATTATTTTTACTTAAAGAAAGGAGTGCTATGCCACAGGTAGGGATCATTATGGGATCTGACTCGGATATGCCGGTCATGGCGAAAGCCGCGAAGATCCTCGACAAAATGCAGATCAGTTACGACATGCATATCATTTCCGCGCACCGCGAGCCGGACGCGTTTTTTGCGTATGCTAAGAACGCCGAGCAGACGGGCTACAAGGTGATCATCGCGGGTGCCGGTATGGCGGCGCATCTGCCGGGCATGTGCGCGGCAATCTTTCCGCTGCCGGTTATCGGTGTGCCGATGAAAACGACAGCCCTCGGCGGACGGGATTCCCTTTATTCGATCGTACAGATGCCGAGCGGTGTCCCGGTCGCGACCGTAGCGATCGACGGCGGGGAAAACGCGGGCCTTCTGGCGGCCAGGATCCTCGCGACTTCGGATCCGGAGATCCTCGAGCGCCTCAGAGCGCACAGCAGAGAGATCCGCGAGCAGGTCGAACTCAAGGACGCACGGCTTCAGGGAACCGGTTATGACGGTTACATGAAAGGATGAACTCTATGAGCATGGATTACAAAAAGGCCGGTGTGGATATTGAGGCGGGATATGAGTCCGTGGAACGCATCAAAAGCCATGTGGCGAGCACGATGCGCCCCGAAGTGCTCGGCGGGATCGGCGGATTTTCCGGAGCCTTTTCTCTGGCGGCGATCAAAGACTATGATGATCCCGTACTGCTCTCCGGAACAGACGGTGTGGGGACCAAGCTTCAGCTGGCTTTCCTGATGGACAGACATGATACGGTCGGGATCGACTGCGTGGCCATGTGCGTCAACGATGTGGTCTGCGCAGGCGGCGAGCCGCTGTTCTTCCTGGATTATATCGCCTGCGGCAGGAATTTCCCCGCAAAGATCGAGGCGATCGTTGCCGGTGTGGCCGAGGGCTGCCGGCAGGCGGGATGTGCGCTGGTCGGCGGAGAGACCGCGGAGCATCCGGGCATGATGCCCGAAGACGAGTATGATCTGGCGGGCTTTTCCGTCGGTGTCTGTGAGAAAAAGGATCTGATCGACGGCTCAGGCATCCGGCCGGGCGATGCCCTGATCGGCGTTTTTTCCAGCGGGGTGCACTCCAACGGATTTTCTCTGATCCGCAATGTTTTCCCGATGACCAGGGAGCGCCTTGAAACAAAAGAGGAGAGGCTGGGCGGCAGGACGCTCGGCGAGGTGCTCCTCACCCCGACAAAGATCTATGTGAAGATGCTGAAGGCGGTCAGAGATGCGGGGATCCGCGTCAAGGGCGTGAGCCATATCACCGGCGGCGGCTTCTACGAGAACATTCCGCGCATGCTGCCTGACGGCTGCTGTGCCAGGGTCGACAGGAGCAGTTATGCCGTTCCTGAGATCTTTAAGATGATCGCCGAAGCGGGCAGCGTGGATGAGCATGTCATGTACAATACCTACAACATGGGCATCGGCATGGTCCTCGCCGTGGATCCGGCGGATGCGGACGCGGTACTGGCCGCTGTCAGAGCCTCCGGTGAAGACGGTGTCCGGCTCGGCAGTGTGGAAGCGGGAGAAAAGGGAGTGGTCCTATGCTGAATATCGCGGTCCTGGTCTCCGGCGGCGGGACCAATCTGCAGGCGATCATCGACCGGATCCGGGAGGGCAGTCTTCCGGATGTTAAAATAACATGCGTTATCTCAAACAATCACGGCGCCGGTGCGCTGGAGCGCGCGGAAAGGGCGGGGATTCCCTCCCGGGTGGTCTCGGCCAGGGATTTTGCCGACCGCGAACTCTTTCACAGGGCACTGGCAGATGCCCTTGATGAGGTCGCGCCGGATCTGGTAGTCCTGGCAGGATTTCTGGCCACGATCCCGCCGGAGGTGATCCGGGCGTTTTCGGGCCGCATCATCAATATCCATCCTTCTCTGATCCCTTCGTTCTGCGGCAAGGGTTACTACGGCCTGCATGTGCATGAAGGGGTACTCAAAAGGGGCGTGCGTGTCACGGGGGCGACGGTGCACTTTGTCGACGAGGGCGTCGATACCGGACCGATCCTGCTGCAGAAGGCAGTGGAGGTTCAGCAGGACGATACTCCCGAGATCCTGCAGAAAAGGGTTATGGAACAGGCGGAGTGGATCATCCTGCCGAAGGCGATCGGTCTGATCGCGCAGGGCAGGGTGCAGATCAGGGACGGCAGGGCGCTGATCCTCGGAAACGGAGAATAAGAGATGAAAGTACTGATCGTTGGCGGCGGCGGCCGCGAGCATGCCATAGCGGCGAGCCTGAAAAAGAGCAGCAAGGTCGAAAAGCTTTACTGTGCCCCCGGCAACGCCGGGATATCGGAGATCGCAGAATGCGTTCCGATCGGCCCGATGGAGTTTGACGCGCTGGTTTCCTTCGCAAAGGAAAAAGAGATCGATCTGACCGTCGTCGGGATGGATGACCCTCTTGTTGGCGGTATCGTGGATAAGTTTGAGGAGGCGGGCATCCGGGTCTTCGGCCCCAGAAAGAACGCGGCGATCCTTGAGGGCAGCAAGGCTTTTTCCAAGGAACTGATGAAAAAGTATTCGATCCCGACCGCCGGCTATGAGACCTTTGACAGCGCGGAAGCGGCCAGGGAGTATATCGCTGGTCTTACGGAGTATCCGGTCGTGCTCAAGGCCGACGGACTGGCGCTCGGCAAGGGTGTTCTCATCTGTGAGAACCGTGAGCAGGCGCTCGCGGGAATCTCCCAGATCATGGAGGAAAAGAAATTCGGCGACGCGGGCAACCGACTTGTCGTTGAGGAGTTCTTAAGGGGACGGGAGGTGTCGGTGCTGTCCTTTGTGGACGGCAGGACCATCCGCACGATGACAAGCGCGCAGGATCACAAGCGGGCACTGGACGGCGACAGAGGCCTCAACACCGGCGGTATGGGAACCTTTTCCCCGAGCCCGTTCTACACCAAAGAGGTGGATGAATTCTGTCAGAAGAACATCTTCCAGCCGACCGTGGACGCGATGCGTTCCGAGGGTCGCGAGTTCAAGGGCGTGATCTTTTTCGGTCTGATGCTGACGGACAAGGGCCCCCGTGTACTGGAGTACAACGCCAGATTCGGCGATCCGGAAGCACAGGTGGTGCTGCCGCGCCTTGAGACCGACCTGGTGGATGTGATGAACGCCTGTATCGACGGCACGCTCGACAGGCTGCCCCTGCAGTTTGCGGACAACGCCGCGGTATGTGTCGTACTGGCCAGCGGGGGATATCCGGAGCACTATGAGAAGGGCAGGGTCATCGAGGGACTCTCCGCGTTTGAAGGGAAAAATGACATCTTCTGTTTCCATGCGGGCACGAAAAAGGACGAGAGCGGCAGGGTCGTCACCAACGGCGGCCGTGTTCTCGGTGTCACGGCGCTGGGCGCGACACTCAAAGAGGCGAGAGCCGCGGCGTATGAAGCGACAAAGCTCGTGTCTTTTGACGGCATGATGATGCGGCACGATATCGGCAGGGCGATCGACGAAGCATAAGATCGCACGGTCTCATTCAGACTTGCGTAAATCGTGAATTTCGGGTATGATATATTGCAATTGTTTTGTAAAGGAGAGGAGAGGAAATGAACAGAATGCGTAAGAACAGTCTCCGTGGACATCTGATTGCGTTCATTCTCGCGGCGTTTGTGGCTGTCGCATATGTCGATGCGGCCAGCGTGACGGTATATGCTGCCGAGGTCACCGCGATGGAACAGACGAGAGCCACGATCAAGGGCGACACCGTCAATCTTCGCAGCGGCGCGGGGACAAATTACGACAAAGTGACATCGCTCGCCGGAGGCACCGAGGTAACTGTCACCGGACAGGCAACGGACGGGGACGGCAAGGTCTGGTATCAGGTGACGCTGTCTGACGGCAGCACGGCATTCGTACGCAACGATTTCCTGACGCTGGGTGAGGTGATCCAGGAGGAGCCCGCCGAGATCGAGCCTGCCGAGGTCGAAGAACCCGAGGAACCGGTTGCGGAGGAGCCCGAGGCTGACAATACCCCCAAGGCGACGGATAAATATGTAGCCGTATACGAAAATGACGCGGACGGCGTTCCGTTCTGGTATCTGCATGACAATGAGGCGCTCAACCGCGTCAAGATCGAGGATCTGATGAAGGCAGCCGAGGATGTCGGCAATATCGGCAAGCTTGAAAAGGGCAACAAGACGATGCGGACCGCTCTGATCGTACTGGGGATCCTGGTCGTCGTGCTGATCGTTGTTGTGGTCATCCTGATCCTGCGCCTCAAGGACTATATGTACTACGAAGAGGAAGAGGAAGAAGAGGAGCCCGAACCCCGCAGAGGAGGATCCTCCTTTATCCGCAGGAGACGTGACGAGGACGAGGAGGAAGAGGAGGATGATATCCCTCCGCAGCGTCCGTCCAGAGCGTCCGCGAGATCCGGACGCGGCGAGGAACCGGTTCGCGGAGCGAGAACCGCGGCCCGTCCGGACCCGAGAAATCCGCAGGCGGCCAGACCGCGCGAGAGCGAGCAGACCCGCCGCGCACGCAATGTCATGCGTGAGGATGACGATCTGGAATACGAATTCCTGAACCTCGACGACGAATAAGCGTCATCACTGCAAAAGATCACAAAAGAGACCTGCATCCGCGGGTCTCTTTTTTATGCTTTTTCACCGGCAGCGGTTTGACAACACTGGATCACCTGTTATAGAATTGGTGTCACAAGGCCGGAAAGGAGGCGGACTATGCTCATCGAGATCAACTTCAACAGCGATGAAGCGATCTATTCCCAGCTTGTGGATCAGATCATCGTCGGGATCGCCACCGAGGAGTTCCGGGACGGCGATGCGCTTCCCAGCGTGCGGCAGCTTGCCGATATGATCGGCATCAATATGCACACGGTCAACAAGGCCTATGCTGTGCTGCAGCAGGAGGGCTTTGTCAGGATCGACCGCAGACGGGGCGCGGTGATCGCTGTGGATATCGACAAGCTGCGGGCGCTCAGGGAGGCGGAAGACATCCTCCGGGTCGTGTTCGCGCGGACACACTGCCGCGGCGTGACCAGGGACGAGGTGCATGAGCTTGTGGATAAGATCTATGACCAGTACGCGGAAAGGAACGGATAACCCATGAAATACTATTACACCGAGAAAGCAAGGCACGCGCTCAAAGCGGCACAGAAGGCCGCCAGGACTCTACAGCAGAACTACGTCGGCACGGAGCATATCCTGCTGGGACTTCTGCGTGAGGACGGCAGCGCGGCCAAACGGATCCTGGAGGCCAACGGCGTCTCCGAGACCCGGCTTGTGGAGATGCTCTCCGAACTCATTATTCCTGAGTCTACCCTTCAGACGCTTGACAGGGACGGCTTTTCTCCGCGCGCCGAGGCTGTTCTTGCCGAAGCGGGACAAACTGCCGAGCGTTTTCACGCCAAGCTTGTCGGCACGGAGCACATTCTGCTCGCACTGATCCGTGAGGGGGAGAACGTCGCGGTCCGCCTGCTGAGCACACTTGGTGTCAATCTGCAGAAAGCATACGCTGAAACTCTGGCGGCGATGGGGCAGGATCCCAACCTCGTCCGGGAGGACCTGGGGCAGAAGGCGGGCGGAAAGCGGCGTGCCTCCGCGCTGGAGCAGTTTACCAGGGATCTTACGGCTCTGGCCGCGGAGGGCAGACTCGATCCGATCATCGGCAGGGACAAGGAGATCCGCCGCGTGATCCAGACGCTCTCCCGCAGGACCAAGAACAACCCCTGTCTGATCGGGGAATCCGGCGTCGGCAAGACTGCGGTCGTCGAGGGCCTGGCCCAGAGGATCGCTGCCGGAGATGTACCCTTTACCGTGCAGGACAAGCGTGTACTCACCCTGGATCTTTCCGGGATGATCGCGGGCTCCAAATACCGCGGCGAGTTCGAGGAGAGGATCAAGCGCATGATCCGCGAGGTGACCGATGACGGCAATGTCATTCTGTTCATCGACGAGATGCATACCCTGATCGGTGCCGGCGGCGCGGAGGGCGCGATCGACGCCTCCAATATCCTGAAGCCTTCGCTCGCGCGCGGCGAGCTCCAGATGATCGGCGCGACCACGATCAGCGAGTATCACAAATATGTCGAGCGTGATGCAGCGCTCGAAAGGCGCTTCCAGCCGATCTCCGTCGAGGAACCGACCCGCGCCGAGACCGAGGAGATCCTCAAGGGGATCGCACACAAGTATGAAGAGCACCACCGCGTGCAGATCACGCCGGAGGCTATCGCGGCCGCCGTGCGGCTCTCCGAGCGGTACATCAATGACCGCAATCTTCCCGACAAGGCGATCGACCTGATCGACGAGGCCTCCAGCGCGGTTCGCCTGCGCCACGGCGGCAGCGTCAAGGAAAAGATGATCGAGGAGGAGATCCGCACGCTCGACGAAAAGATCGAGGATGCGATCCGCCGTGAGGACTTTGCCGCGGCGAGCACGCTGAACCGCAAGCAGACCGCCCTCCTGAAGAAGCAGTCCAGACTTCTGGATGATGTAAAAAAACAGGGAAACAGGGATTATCCGCGTGTCGAGGAGAGCGACATCGAGCAGGTCGTGTCCGACTGGACAGGCGTACCGCTCACAAAACTCGCGGAGAAGGAGACCGAGCGCCTGCTCAAGCTGGAAAAGGAGCTTCATAAGCGCGTCATCGGTCAGGAGGATGCCGTCGCGGCACTCGCGAGAGCGATCCGCCGCGGGCGTGTCGGCCTCCAGGATCCCAACCGCCCGATCGGCTCGTTCCTGTTCCTGGGCCCGACCGGTGTCGGCAAGACAGAGCTTTCCAAGGCGCTCGCCGAGACCATGTTCGGCACCGAGGAGGCACTGATCCGTGTAGATATGTCGGAGTACATGGAATCCTATTCCGTCTCCAAGATGATCGGCTCGCCGCCCGGATATGTGGGACACGAGGACGGCGGACAGCTTTCGGAAAAGGTACGCCGCCATCCCTATTCGGTGATCCTGTTCGACGAGGTGGAAAAGGCGCATCCCGATATCTTCAACGTGCTCCTGCAGGTATTGGATGACGGCCATATCACGGATTCCAAGGGCCGCAAGGTGAGCTTTAAGAACACCATCCTGATCATGACCAGCAATGTCGGTGCACAGCGGATCGTCGAACCCAAGAAGCTGGGCTTTTCCGCTGAGGATAACGCGGAAAAGGACTACGAGCGCATGAAGGCCAATGTCATGGACGAGGTCAAGCGCCTGTTCAAGCCGGAGTTCATCAACCGTATCGATGAGATCATGGTCTTCCATCCGCTGACCCGCGATGAGATGGACCGGATCGTGGCACTCCTGGTAAGCGAGCTTCAAAAGCGCGCCAGGCAGCAGATGGATCTGACGATCGAGGTGCCGGCTTCTGTCCGGAACTACATTATCCGCAAACACGAAAACGCCAAGATGGGCGCGAGACCGCTCAAGCGTGCCGTGCAGTCGGAGATCGAGGACCTGCTCGCGCAGGAGCTCCTCACCGGGGCGGTCAGGAGCGGTGATACGGTGACATTTGCCGTGCAGAAGGACAGGCTGGTCGTAAAGTGCAAAAAGACGCCGGCTCGCGGGACAGCGCGGACACGGACCGGGAAAAAGGTCGCTGTGCGGGTCGCACCGAAAAAGGTCGATAAGCGCCAGGTGAAAAAAACACAGGTAAAAGCAAGGAAAAAGGCATAGCGCTGAACTTTTTCATGGTATAATGGAACCTGTAGGTTCACAGTCACGATCATCTTCACAACGAAAGGGGAAAAAGATGGCGGCGATCACAGAACTGTTGCGTGCGGAGTCCGACGGGACGGTCAGTTTCGGGGACTATACTCTCGGCGAAAAGAAGAAAGTAGAAAACTTTTCCCTGGGCGGTAACGTCTACAAGGTAAAGACTTTTCGCGAGATCACCAAGCTCGAAAGGAACGACGCGTTTGTCTACGAGTCGGTACCGGGGACGGCTGTCTCCCATTTCGAGACGCTCCCGGGCGGCGTTAACTTCACAGCCGAGGGAGTCGCAGACGCGCAGGTGACACTGGGCCTGAAAGAAAACACCACCTATCGCATCTTTGTCAACGATGCCGAGGTCGGAGCGATGTCGACCGGTATCAGCGGCAAGCTCTCGCTTTCCCTCGCCCTCACGGAAGGGGAAAAGCGCGTCAAGGTCATCGAATAAACTCTTAAGAGCGCGGATCCGTGGCTGCAAAATCTGTGAAAAGCGTATACTTCTGCCAGAGCTGCGGCTATGAATCCGCCAAGTGGATGGGACAGTGTCCCGGATGCCGCGCCTGGAACACCATGGTGGAGGAGCCTGTCAGGGCTCTGCCCAAAAGTTCCGGCCGTGGACACGCGCCGGGTCAGGCAGCCCGACCGGGGGCGGCGCACGCCAGTACCCTGGGGGAGATCGCGGCGGACGAGGGCGTTCGCTACGACACCGGGATCGGCGAATTCAACCGCGTACTGGGCTCCGGCCTGGTCAGGGGCGCGCTGACGCTGATCGGCGGCGATCCCGGGATCGGAAAATCCACACTCCTGCTGCAGGTGGCACGTCATATGGGGGCCGCCGGGCTGAAGATCCTCTATGTTTCCGGAGAGGAATCCCTCTCCCAGATCAAACTGCGCGCTGAGCGCATCGGCTCCTTTACGGACGATCTGAAATTCCTGTGTGAAACAGATCTGGATACGATCCTGACAGTCATCGAAGCCGAAAAACCGTCGGTCCTGATCATCGATTCGATCCAGACCATGGCGAGCAGCGAAGTGAGTGCGGCTCCGGGGAGTGTCTCCCAGGTGCGCGAGGCGACGGCGCTCCTGCTTAAGATTGCCAAGAGCGAAGGAATCTCCGTGTTCATCGTCGGGCACGTGACCAAGGAAGGGACCGTCGCAGGCCCCCGCGTGCTCGAGCACATGGTCGATACCGTACTCTATTTCGAGGGCGACCGGCACGCCTCGTACCGGATCCTCAGAGCGGTCAAGAACCGTTTCGGCTCCACCAATGAGATCGGTGTGTTCGAGATGGGGGAGCAGGGACTTTCCGAGGTCGAGAACCCGTCGCAGTTCATGCTCGAGGGACGGCCGGCGGGTGCGAGCGGTTCGGTCGTCACCTGCGCGATCGAGGGGACTCGTCCGATCCTGATGGAGGTACAGGCACTCGTCGCGCGCACAAGCTTCGGATTTCCGAGGCGTCAGGCGACCGGTGCGGATCTCAACCGCGTAAATCTTCTGCTTGCGGTTCTTGAAAAACGGGTGGGCCTCACGCTTTCAGACTGCGATGCGTATGTAAACCTTGCCGGCGGTGTCCGTCTGCAGGAGCCGGCACTCGATCTCGGCATCTGCCTCGCGGTCGCTTCCAGCTTTCGGAACCAGGCAATGCCGCAGGCGCTGGCGGCTTTCGGAGAGGTCGGCCTCTCAGGAGAAGTGCGCGCTGTGAGTCTCTGCGATCTGCGCGTGGCGGAAGCGGGGCGTCTGGGTTTTACCGACTGCATCCTGCCCGCGGCGCAGGCCGGACGGATCAAAAATGCAGGTAATGTCAGGATCCACGGGGTGAAGAACCTGCAGGAAGCAATGGAGGCCGTTCGGGAGATCGGCTGAGCTGCCGGAACTTTGGAAAAAATCCCTTGACAAGAGGGACCGCAGCAGTTAAACTCTTTTTGTTCAGCAAGCAGAGCATGGCTCTCACCCTGCGGCCGCAGGCTTCAGGTGTTCATAGGACGTATCCCGGGAGCGCGCGGCGCTTCGAAAGGGAACGCACGATGGACGGTCTGCCTTGCTGAGCAGATCGTTTTTTTGTGGTACCGGGATGCCCGCAGCGGGCCAACAGGGAGGAAACAGCCATCAATAACAACAACGACCTTTTTATCAACGAACAGATCAGAGACCGCGAAGTCCGGGTGATCGGCGAGGACGGTGAACAGCTCGGCGTCATGCCGACGAGCGAGGCGTTAAAGCTCGCGCAGGAAGCGGAGCTTGACCTTGTCAAGATCGCTCCGACAGCCAATCCGCCGGTGTGCAGGATCGTAGATTACGGCAAGTACAAATACGATCAGCTGCGCAAGGCCAAGGAGGCCAAGAAAAAGCAGAAGATCGTGGATGTCAAGGAAATCCGGATGTCTCCGAACATCGATACCAACGATCTGAACACCAAGATCAACGCGGCCAGAAAATTCCTCATCAAGGGGAACCGGGTAAAGTTCACGATCCGTTTCCGCGGGCGTGAGATGGCGCACATGGGCGCCAGTGTACATATCCTGACGGATATCGCGGAACAGCTTAAGGACGTGGCAGTCATGGAGAAAGAGCCGCGTACGGAAGGCCGTTTTATGAATATGATCATGGCGTTCAACGCCGCAGCATACAAAGGAGGGAAAACCCATGCAGAAAAAAATGAAGACGAGCAGAGCCGCAGCCAAGAGGTTCAAGGTGACGGGGACCGGCAAACTGATGCGTAACAAGGCCTATAAGCGCCATATCCTGACCAAGAAGTCCACAAAGCGCAAGAGGAACATGCGTCAGGACGCAGTCGTTGATGAGACGAACATGAAGAACATGAAGAAGATCCTGCCCTATATCTGAGGCAAAGGATACGTAACTGATCGAATCGGAGGTGTGATATGGCCAGAATCAAAGGCGCAGTTAATGCGAAGAAAAAGAAGAACAAGGTACTTAAGCTCGCGAAGGGTTATCGCGGAGCAAGATCCAAGCAGTACAGGATCGCAAAGCAGTCGGTAATGCGCGCACTCAACAGTGCGTTTGCGGGAAGAAAGCAGAAGAAGCGCGACATGCGCGCGCTGTGGATCGCGAGGATCAACGCCGCGGCGAGGATCAACGGTCTCTCCTACAGCAAGCTCATGCATGGCCTCAAGCTCGCGGAGATCGATATCAACCGCAAGATGCTGGCGGACATGGCCGTCAACGATGCGGATGCCTTCAAGTCTCTGGCGGACATTGCAAAGGAAAAAGTGAGCGCGTAAGATTTCGCACTAACCTCAATATAGACAAGAATCAAAAGCCCCGTTACAATATGTGTGCGGGGCTTTTTTCCGCGCTTTTTCCGGAAATCCCCAGGCACGAAAACAGGACAGGAACAGGAGAGCATCATGGGAGTACTTGATGACATACAGCCGCAGAGCGTCTTTCGGAACTTTGAAAAACTGACGCAGATCCCGCACGGATCGGGCAATGTCCGGGCGATCAGCGACTATCTGACGGAGTTCGCGAGAAAGCGCGGCTATGAGACCGTTCAGGACGAAGCGCTCAACGTGCGGATCAGGATCCCGGCGACGCCGGGAAAGGAGGATATCGAGCCTCTGATCCTGCAGGGGCATATGGACATGGTGGCGGTGCGTGACGAGGGCGCGGCTGTGGATCCGGCCGTGGATCCGCTGAAGCTGCGGGTCGACGGTGATGTGATCAGCGCGGAGGGGACGAGCCTCGGTGCGGATGACGGAATTGCCGTTGCCTTTTTCTGCGCGCTGATGGAGGATCCGTCCATTGAACATCCGGAGCTTTATCTGCTCGTCACAACGGACGAGGAGACCGGGATGGACGGCGCACGCTCGCTCGATCCGGAGCTTCTTGCCGCAAAATATCTGATCAATATCGACTCCGAGGATGAGGGCATCCTGCTCGCGGGATGTGCCGGCGGAGGACGCGTACACATCACGATGCGCGGGGCGTGCGGAGAGGTGCGGGGCATACCGGTCACCGTGCAGGTCACGGGTCTCCTCGGCGGCCATTCCGGTTCGGAGATCGACAGGGAACGCGGCAATGCCAATCTGATCGCGGGACGGCTTCTGCTGGCTCTTTCGGACGCGGGCTGTGATTTTTCCCTGAAGGCGCTCTCCGGAGGCTCCGCCGACAACGCGATCCCGCCGTCCTCCGTGATGGAGCTTGTCGTACCCGCGGGCGATGAGCAGACGGACAGGATCCGTGAGGTTCTGAAAAAGACGGAGCAGGAGATCGGCGCTGAGCTCGGCAGCAAGGATCCGGATTTTCACCTTGTGATCAATATCGGTGATACCCCTGAGACGGTCACGGCGCTTGCCGGTGATGACACCGCCCGGGCGGCGGGGCTCATTGTGACGCTCCCTTCCGGGATCCAGGCGATGAGCGCGGATCTGCCGGGCCTTGTGGAGACCTCGCTGAATCTGGGCGTGATGCGGCTTGAGACGGGGGACGATGCGATCCTGCATCTGGATCTCTCGGTACGCAGCAGCCGGGAGAGCGCGCGGGATCTTCTGATCCGCAGAGTCAGACTTCTCGCTGAGACCTTTGGCGCTCAGAGCAGTGTGCACGGCGTGTATCCCGGCTGGGTATACGATCCGGATTCTGTCATCTGCGCTCATTTCTGCGCTGTTTACGAGCGGCTCACCGGGAAAAAGGCCCGCGTCAAAGCGATCCACGCGGGGGTGGAGTGCGGACTGTTCAAGGAAAAGAGAAAAGATCTCGACTGCGTCTCCTTTGGACCGGATCTTGAACAGGTGCATACGACCGGAGAAAAGCTGCATATCGCATCGACAGTCCGCACCTGGGAATTCCTCAGGGAGGCGCTCTCCGCGTTTGCGGTCAGAAAAGAGAGGAGCATGGTATGAAAAAAACGGCATGGAACAGGGACTGGACATTTTATCAGGAATGGACCGAGGAGATCAGAGGGGCAGACGCGCCGGCGGGGGGAGAGAATGTCGTGCTCCCGCACAGCGTGGTGCAGACACCGTTTAACTACTTTGACGAGCATATCTACCAGATGGTGAGCGGATACCGCAAGGTTTTCCTCACGGAGAACAGCTGGGAGGATCGGAGCGTGTTCCTGACCCTCGAGGGGGCGGCGCACGAGGCAACGGTGTATCTGAACGGCGAGGAGATCGGTACGCACAAAAGCGGATACACGGCGTTCACGATGGATCTGACAGACTTCCTGGCACCGGCGGGCGAAAAGAATGTGCTCGCCGTGCGCCTTGACAGCAATGAGACACTCGATCAGCCGCCGTTCGGCTTTGTGATCGATTACATGACCTATGGAGGACTGTACCGCGGTGCTTATCTCGAGGTCGGTTCCCCTCTGCACATCGAGGACATCTGCATCCGGACGGACAGGGTGCGAGCCTCCTCGGCTGTCCTGTCCGTGGAGACAACGATCTCCCGGCCGGCGCAGGAAAAGATCTCGCTTATCTGTCATGTTCTGAACGAGCAGGGAGAGGAGATCGCTTCGCACCGCCAGACGTTTCCCGCCGGTCAGTCGAAAGCCGCCTCTGTCTGGGAGATCCGCGGCATCCGTCCGTGGTCGCCGGATAGTCCCGTGCTCTATACCGTCCGCACCGAGATCGTGACCGGCGGTGAACAGATCGATGAAAAAGCGGACCGCTTCGGTTTCCGCACCATCCGGTTCAATGCCGACGGGCTTTACATCAACGGCGAACGTATCACGGTCCGGGGCCTGAACCGCCACCAGTGCTATGCATACAACGGGTATGCGATGCCGGACCGTCTGCAGAGGGAGGACGCGGACATCCTGAAATCCGAGCTTCAGGTCAACGCGGTGCGGACCTCGCACTATCCGCAGGCACAGAGCTTTATCGAACGCTGCGACGAGCTGGGACTCCTTGTGTTCATGGAGATCCCGGGCTGGCAGCATATCGGCGGGGACGCCTGGAAGGAGCAGGCGTGCGAAAACGTGCGGGAGATGATCCTGCAGTACCGCAACCATCCTTCGATCTTTATCTGGGGAGTTCGGATCAATGAGTCCCAGGATGACGAGGCGTTTTATACAAAAACAAACCGGATCGCCCATGAACTCGATACGACACGTCCCACCGGCGGCGTGCGCTACCTGAAAAAGAGCCAGCTCCTCGAGGATGTCTACACCTACAATGACTTCCTGCACAACGGTACGAACGCGGGTGTCTCAGATAAAAAGGATGTCACGCCCGATCTCTCCAGGGGCTATCTGATCACGGAAAACAACGGGCATATGTTCCCGACCAAGGCGTTTGACGACGAGCTGCACCGTACAGCGCACGCCCTGCGCCATGCGCGTGTGATGAATGACGCCTTCGAGCAGGACGGCATCGCCGGCGAGTTTGCCTGGTGCATGTTTGACTACAACACGCATCGCGATTTCGGCAGCGGCGACCGCATCTGCTACCACGGCGTTATGGATATGTTCCGCAATCCCAAGCTTGCGGCGTACCTGTGGGCTTCGCAGGGAGACGATCATGATGTGTTCGCGATCAGCAGCACGATGGATATCGGCGAGCATCCCGCCGGGCAGCTGACGAAGCTGTATGCGTTCACGAATGCCGACAGTGTCCGGATGTACAAGAATGACGAGTTCATCGCCGAGTTCTGGCCGGACGTTGAGGAGTATCCGTCCCTGCCGCATCCGCCGATCCTGATCGATGACTTTGTCGGGGATCTGATCGAAAAGAATGAGCCGTACACCAAAGCGCAGGCCGCGCAGATCAAGCGTCTGCTCAGGGCTGTCGCAAAGTACGGAATGGATTCTCTTCCGCCCAGGACAAAGCTCGAAGCGGCAAAGATGATGATGGTCGACCACATTACCATGGAGGAGGCGGTCCGTCTTTACGGCAAGTATATCGGCAACTGGGGCGGGACGGCGCTCACCTATCGCTTTGAGGCGATCCGCGGCGGCGAAGCGGCCGAGAGCATCACAAGATCCGCTGTGCTCTCACACCGGATGGAGATCCGGATCGGCGCGGAGATTGACAATAACGGCTGTTATTTATTGCGTGAGGAGGATGCCTGGGATGCCGCTTCCGTGCGGATCCGCATGGTGGATCAAAACGGAGGCGTCCTGCCGTACTTTCAGGAGGGGGTTTCTTTGTCGGCAAGCGGTGCCGTCTCGCTGATCGGTCCGGAGGTAACGGCCTTCCGCGGCGGCATGACCGGCTTTTATGTGCGGACGAACGGCAGGACCGGCGAAGGCAGAGTCACCATCGCCTGCGAGGGAATGACCAGAGAGATCATGTTCCGTGTCACCGGGGCAGGCGCGGGGATATGATATGACACAGGAACAGGGAACACTTACCTGCGGCACCTGTCCGCACGGATGCAGACTCCGCGAGGGACAGAGGGGCGTGTGCCTCGCGCGGGGTGTACAGGGCGGTGAGATCCGGCTGCTGAATTACGGAGCGGTGACGAGCATTGCACTGGATCCGATCGAGAAAAAGCCGCTGGCTGATTTCTATCCGGGAAGCATGATCCTTTCGATCGGCGGCTTCGGCTGCAATCTGGCCTGCCCGTTCTGCCAGAACCATGAGATCGCTCAGCCCGCGGAGGGCGGCGACGACATGCCGGGGCTTCCGGTCCGCATGATCCCGCCCGAGGAGCTCTGCGCGCTGGCAGAGGAGTTTTCGGCGATGCCGGAGGGCAATCTCGGCGTGGCGTATACCTATAACGAACCGCTCATCAGCTGGGAATACGTCAGGGATGCCGGGCGTCTCATCCATGGGTCGGGCATGAAAAACGTGGCTGTCACGAACGGGTGTGTCACGGACACGGTGCTCGACGAGATCCTGCCGGTCATCGATGCGTGGAACATAGATCTCAAGGTGTTCACCGAAGAGGGCTACAGGAGACTCGGCGGTGATCTGAAGACCGTAATGAACACGATCACCCGTGCCGCCGCCGTATCTCACGTCGAGGTGACGAGCCTGATCGTGCCGGGACTGAATGACTCCCCCGCGGATATGGAGCGGGAAGCAGCCTGGCTCGCGGGGATCGATCCGGAGATGATCCTCCATATCACAAGGTATTTTCCGAGATTCAGGATGCGGGAGCCGGCGACGGACATTGCGTGCATGGAACAGCTTCGGAAAACCGCGCAGAGATATCTGAAACGCGTGCTGCTCGGGAATATCTGAGGGCGATATGAAGTAGTTGACAACCCGATTCTTTTACTGTAAAATGACCAATGTATGTAAGTGTCTAAAGAACAGGCACGTTACTGTGCTATTCCGACGATGCAGGAGGGACGGATTTTATGGCTAAGAAGATTCTGATCACAGACGACGCGGCATTCATGCGCATGATGCTTAAGGACATCCTGACCAAGGGTGGCTATGAGGTCGTGGGTGAGGCCGAGAACGGTCAGATGGCGATCGATAAGTTCAAGGAACTGCAGCCCGATCTGGTGACGCTTGATATCACCATGCCGGAGCTCGACGGTATCGGTGCTCTTAAGGGTATCAAGGCAGTGGATCCCAATGCGGTCTGCATCATGTGTTCCGCCATGGGTCAGCAGGCGATGGTCATCGAGTCCATCCAGGCCGGCGCTAAGGATTTCATCGTTAAGCCTTTCCAGGCGGATCGTGTTATCTCCGCTGTTCAGAAAGCCATCGGCTGATCTGATATAAAATATCATATGATATTTTACCCGCAGTCATTGACTGCGGGTTTTATTATGCCCAAATCTGTGGTACAATAAACTCTGTATGGACAATCAGGAGCACAACAAGAGAGTTCGGTTTCTCCGCAGGCTCATCCTGGTATCGGTCGCCGCGGCGATACTGATCCCGACGATGATCTGCGTCATCTTCGCGGCGCGCTATGACAGGGCGATGAATGCGCTTGAGCGCAGTCGTGAGGAACTGACCTGGTATAAGAATCATTACGATGCCCGTGAGACCTGGGAGGCTCAGGCGGCTGCCGGTACGGCGGCACAGCCTGAGAAGCCCTCCGAGCAGCAGGCGCAGATACCCGCGGATGGTGAACTCGACGGTCTTGCCAACGAGGCTGCGATGGAACCGGTGACGGACGAGCCCGCAGATGAGGAGCCCGCGGAGGACGAGTGGGACGGTATCCGCCGTGTCTACCTCACTTTTGATGACGGACCAAGCAGCTCCACGGAGGAACTTCTGGATATCCTCGCACGCTATGGGATCAAAGCGACATTCTTTGTAGTCGGCAAGCCTGAGAGCCGCTTCGAGGAGACCTACAACCGGATCGTCACGGACGGCCACACGCTGGCCATGCATTCCTATTCGCACAGATACAGCGATATCTATGAATCGGTGGACGCCTTCCAGACCGATCTGCATAAGCTGCAGAACTTTCTCTATGATACGACCGGTATCTGGTGCCGTATCTACCGCTTTCCCGGCGGCAGCTCCAACACGACCTCAGCGACGCCCATGTCGGAGCTCAAGGCATATCTGTCGCGGGAAAACATCACATATTTTGACTGGAATGTCGACGCCGGAGATGCCTCCGGCAGCATCGGCGCCTATCAGATCACTGACAATGTCATCCGCGGCATCGAAAACTGCCGGACGGCTGTGGTGCTGATGCATGACGCAGGCAACAAGCAGACGACGGTCGAGGCACTCCCCGGGATCATCGAGGCGGTCCTCGCCATGGACAATACGGAATTTGCACAGATCACGGAAGATACAAAGCCGGTGCACCATCCGGACAGATAAAGAAAACGGAGGAAACGGAACATGGGATTTTTCACGGAACTGAAGAGCGACCTTTCCCAGGCAGTGAATTCACTGCTTCCCGGTGAGGAAGAGGAAAGGGCCAATGATCCGCTCCTGGCTGCGGCGATGGCTGCGGAGCCGGTGACGGATGAACTGCCGGCCGATGGGATCGATCCGATGATCACGGATGAGCTGGGCGAAGTGCCCAACCCGGATGCGAACGTCGGCGTGGTCATCGACGAGACGACCGGCGACCGCACGGTCGAGGATGTCTTTCGCGAGGCACAGGCTCTTGAGGAAGAAACCGGGAGCGATACAGCGGCGGACTCCCTGGACGGTCTTGATCTGGACAGCATGCTCTCCAGGATCGACCAGCTGGACGGTGATTTCATGAGCGCTGTGGACGAGCCGGCCGCGGAAGAGCCTGTCATGGCAGAGATGCCCGCGGAGCCGGTCACGGAACTGCCGGAGATGCCGGCGGAAGAACCCGCCGCTGAGATCGGTATCCTCCCTGAGGAGCTGCCTGCGGATCTGCCGGAGCCGGCAGCCGATGAACCGCAGCAGGAATTTGATACGGAGAACTTCGTTCAGACCGAGCTCCCGCTCAACGAGCTTGAGAATTCCGTTTTTCCCGAACCGCCAGCAGTCCCGGAAGAGAACGATGTTTTCAGCGAGGCGATCGCTGCGGCGATCTCCCCTCTGCAGGAGACGATCGAAGCGCCGCCTGAGCCGGAACCGGATCCGGTGGCGGACGGAGCGGACGCCGCGTTTGTTGAAAGCGCGCTGAGCGCAGCGGTGCCCCCGGCGGAGGAGCCCCATAAGGAAAGCAAGAGCAGCAAAGGATTTGACAGGAAGCACGATAAGAAAGAATACAAGCAGGAGGAAGAAAAGATGGAACAGCAGGCACAGCAACTCGCAGCACCTACCGATGAGAATGCGGTCATCACCGCAGGCATGATCATTGAAGGCGACGTGACCACGTCGGGATCTCTGGATGTCATCGGCAAGATCAACGGCAACGTGACCGCCTACGGCAAACTCAATGTCACCGGTGCTCTGGAGGGCAATCTGACAGCGGCGGAGATCTATGCGGAGAACGCGAGGATCACCGGCGAGGTCCGTTCCCAGGGGGCGGCCAAGATCGGACAGAGCTCCGTCATTCTCGGCAACATCTACGCAACAAGTGCTGTGATCGCGGGTGCTGTCAAGGGCGATATCGATGTCCACGGGCCGGTCGTGCTCGATACGACCGCGATCGTCATGGGCAATATCAAGTCCCAGTCTGTGCAGATCAACAACGGCGCGGTTATCGAGGGCATGTGCTCGCAGACATACGCCGAGGTCAATCCGCAGGCGTTCTTTGACGGACTTAGCAACTGATCCCGCAACCGTCTTTCGGCAGGGAGTCGGACGATACGTGCGCATGGCGCACAGAGAGGGGCACATATGCGGATACTCCTGAAACTGAGCGGTGAAGCACTGGCCGGCGACAAAAAGACCGGCTTCGACGACGCGATGATCACACGTGTCGGGAAACAGGTAAAGACGCTCGTCGATTCGGAAACTCAGGTCGGTGTCGTGATCGGCGGCGGAAATTTCTGGCGCGGCCGGCAGAATGAGACGGTAGACCGGGTCAAGGCGGATCAGATCGGAATGCTCGCGACGGTCATGAACGCGATCTATGTATCGGAGATCTTTCGCGGGGAGGGGCTGATGACCGCCATCCTCACACCATTTGAGTGCGGCTCTTTTACAAAGCTGTTTTCCAAGGACCGTGCAAACAAGTATTTTTCCAGGAACATGGTCGTCTTTTTTGCCGGCGGGACGGGGCATCCGTACTTTTCAACGGATACGGGGGCGCTCCTGAGAGCCTGCGAGATCAACGCAGACATGGTGCTCCTGGCCAAGAACATCGACGGCGTATACGACAGCGATCCGGCCAAAAATCCGGACGCAAAGCGCTTCGACGAGATCCATATCGACGATGTGATCGCGCGCGGGCTGCAGGTCGTGGATCTGGCCGCTTCGATCATGGCCAAGGAGAACAGGATCCCGCTGCGGGTCTTTGCGCTTCAGGAAGAGGAGAGCATCGTCCGGGCGGCGAGAAATGAATTCAACGGCACACGCGTACTGGTGGATTAAGAGTCACAGGAGGCTGAGCAATGAACGAAAAGATCAAGATCTACGATGAAAAGATGACGAAAGCATACAACTTTCTCATGGACGAGCTGGCGGCGGTCAGAGCAGGAAGAGCCAATCCGCACGTACTCGACAGGATCCGTGTTGACTATTACGGAACCCCGACGCCCATCGCGCAGGTCGGCAACGTGACCGTGCCCGAGGCGCGTCTGATCCAGATCGCCCCCTGGGATAAATCGATGGTCAAGGAGATCAACAAAGCCATCATGACGAGCGACCTGGGCATCACCCCGTCCGACGACGGCAGCGTGATCCGGCTGGTCTTTCCGGAACTGACCGAGGAGCGCAGAAAGCAGCTGACCAAGGAGATCCGTAAAAAAGGCGAGGATGCCAAGGTGGCGGTCCGCAACATCCGGCGTGACGGCAACGACGCTCTCAAGAAATTAAAGGGGACCGAGGTTTCCGAGGATGAGATTGCGGATCTTGAGGACGAACTGCAGAAGAAGACAGAGGACTACTGCAAGAAGATCGACAAGGCGATCGAAGAAAAGTCCAATGAACTCATGGAGATCTGACAGTGGTCGCAGCAGAACCCACGGAATCCAAAGTACCCGCGCACGTTGCCATCATTCTTGACGGCAACGGTCGATGGGCAAAAGCGCATGGTCTGCCGCGCAACGCGGGGCATCTCAAGGGCGCCGCAGCCGTTGAGAACATTCTGACCGTCGCGAGGGATCTGGGCATCAAATACCTGACGGTTTACGCTTTTTCCACGGAAAACTGGTCGCGTCCGCAGGACGAGGTCAAAGCGCTGATGAAGCTGCTCGCAGACTATCTGGTGGGCAGTATCAAAAAATCCATGAAGAACAACGTGCGCTGCCGTGTGATCGGCGAGCGCTCGCGCCTTTCTCCGAAGATCCTGGAGAGCATCGAGCGGCTTGAGGAGGCGACCCGGGAGAACACGGGCCTGCAGTTTACGATCGCGATCAACTATGGAAGCCGTGATGAGATCACACGCGCTGTACGGCGGATCGCGGCTCAGGCGGCCGCGGGGGAGATCGACCCCGCAGAGATCAAAGAGGCGGATATCACCGCTCAGCTTGACACCGCGGACCTCCCGGATCCGGATCTGCTGATCCGGACGGCAGGCGAACAGCGGCTGTCAAACTTTCTGCTCTGGCAGCTCGCGTACGCGGAATTCTACTACACAGACACGGCATGGCCGGATTTTGACAAAAAAGAACTGGAAAAAGCCGTCGAAGCTTACGGCGCGAGAGACCGCAGGTACGGCGGACTGAAAGACAACAGCGGAGGGGCGAAGTGAAAGAACGTGTCATCAGCGGGGTGTGTATCGCAGTGATCCTTGCTGTTTCGTGTTTTCTGGGCGGCTGGGTGCTCTGGGGTATCCTGCTGGCCATATCTCTGATCGGCTTTTTTGAACTGGCGCGGGCGACCGGTGTCCACAAGGAGGGCACAATCATCTCGCTCCAGGAACTCGCGGCTTATGTACTGATCGTCGAGCTGTATCTGGCGCTCAAGTTTACCGTGTCGATGTCCAACTACATCGTGTCGGTGATGCTGCTCATCATTGCGATGTTCTTCCTGTATGTGATCTTTTTCCCGCGGATCCACAGCCGTGAGGTCGCCGATATCGTTTTCTGCTTTATCTACGCGCCCTGCATGCTCTCCTTTATCTATCTGCTGTGGGAACTGCCGTTCGGCAACTATTTTGTGTGGCTTCCGTTTATCGCCTGGATCTGCGATACCTGCGCCTATTTCACCGGCGTGGCGCTCGGCAGGCATAAAATGACGCCGCTTCTGTCCCCGAAGAAAACGATCGAGGGTGCGATCGGCGGAACCATCGGCGCAACGATCGCGGGAGGCTGTTTCGGCATTGCGCTGGGGCATGCCATGGATAATTACCATATGATCTGGGTTATGCTTGTGATCGCCGCGCTCGGCAGTATCGTCACACAGCTGGGAGACCTCGTGGCGAGCGGGATCAAGCGTGATCACGGGATCAAGGATTTCGGAAAGCTCATCCCCGGCCACGGCGGGATCATGGACCGCTTTGACAGCGTCCTGATCGCCGCGCCGATCGTATACTTTCTGGTTCTCGTCATGCAGGCGATGCTCTCATGAAAAGGATCGCACTGCTCGGCTCCACCGGCTCCATCGGGACACAGACGCTCGAGGTCGTATCGGAGCACAGGGAGGAGCTCTCTGTGGCGGCTCTTGCCGCCGATAAAAACGTCACCCTGATGGAGGAACAGATCCGGCAGTACCGTCCGCGGCTTGTCTGTATGTATGACAGCGGCGCCGCGGAGGATCTTAAGGTACGCGTCGCGGATCTTGACGTGCGCGTACTCGCCGGAATGGACGGTCTGATCGAGATCGCTTCGATGCCGGAAGCGGATATCGTCCTCACCGCTGTGGTGGGCATGATCGGCATCCGGCCGACGATCGCCGCGATCGAGAGCGGCAAGGATATCGCTCTCGCCAACAAGGAGACACTGGTCTGTGCCGGGCATATTATCATGCCGCTGGCCAGGGAAAAGGGCGTACAGATCCTGCCGGTAGACAGCGAGCACAGCGCGATCTGGCAGTGTCTTGCCGGAACGCCGCGGCGTCTGGAAAAAATTCTGCTCACTGCCTCCGGCGGGCCGTTCCGCGGGAAAAAGAGAGAGGAACTGATCCATATGCGCCCCGAGGACGCCCTCAGGCATCCGAACTGGCAGATGGGGAGCAAGGTGACGATCGATTCCGCGAGCCTTGTCAACAAAGGGCTTGAAGTCATGGAAGCCCGCTGGCTGTTTGATGTTACGGTCGACAGGATCGAGGTCGTCGTGCAGCCCGAGAGCATTGTCCACTCCATGGTACAGTTTGTCGACGGCAGCGTGATCGCGCAGCTCTCTGTCCCGACGATGAAGCTGCCCATCGAGGTCGCTCTCTTTTATCCGGACAGACGGGAGAGCGCCACGCCAAGACTTGATTTTGCAAAACTCGGAAAGATCACCTGGGAAGCACCGGATATGGAGAATTTTCCGGGGCTGGGACTCGCGCTCACAGCCGCAAGAACCGGCGGGAGTCTTCCCACTGTCTTTAACGCCTCCAATGAGGTTCTCGTGCGGGCGTTTCTTGAACGCAGGATCGGATTTACGGATATCACCGACGGGATCGAGAAAGCCATGCAGCAGCATACGCTGCGTGAAAACCCGGATGTCAGCGAGATCCTGCAGGTACAGCAGGAAACAGAAGAAGCAGTCAGGAGAGATCTGAAAGCATGATCTTCAGTATCATCATCTTTTTACTCATCATCAGCATGCTGATCATTGCCCACGAAGGCGGGCATTATCTGATCGCGCGCATGAGCGGGATCCGGGTGTCTGAGTTTACCGTCGGCATGGGTCCGGCCATCATCAAGAAAAAGAAGGGCGACACTGTATTTGCCCTGCGTATCCTCCCCATCGGCGGCGCCTGCATCTTTGAAGGCATGGCGGGCGAGGATGAAGAGGAGATGATCAACGACGAGCACAGCTTTCGCAATGCGAGCGTCTGGGCGCGGATCGCGACGATCCTGGCCGGTCCCTTTTTCAATTTCCTGCTGGCCTTTGTCCTCGCGCTCATCATTACGGCCTTTTCCCCGTGGAACTATCCGGTTGTATCCGGGTTCCCCGAGGATTCCGCGGCCGCCGAAGCCGGCATGCAGGAGGGTGACAGGATCCTCAAAATGAACGGACGCAGCATCCACATGGCGGGCGAGGTCACGCTCCTGTCCCAGCTCAACAAGGGTGAGGAGATCGAACTGCTTGTCGAGCGGGGAAACGAGGAACTGACGATCCGGTTCACGCCCAGATTCAGTCCGGAGGAGAACCGCTACTACATGGGCCTCTATGTCGGTGAGACCGGGAGTATCAGCGGCTTCAAACTCATCCCCTACGCCTGGTACACGGAGAAATACTACCTCGATATCTCTGTCACGAGCGTTAAGATGCTCGTGCGCGGGGAACTGAATCTCAATAATGTCTACGGTCCGGTGGGAATGGTCAAAGTGGTCGACCAGACCTATGAGGAAGTAAAGCCTTACGGACTTCCGGCCGTGGTTCTGACGATGCTGGATCTGGCGGTGCTGCTGTCGGTGAACCTCGGTGTCATGAACCTGCTCCCGCTGCCCTCGATCGACGGCGGCCGGCTGCTGTTTGCCCTGATCGAGCTCATCCGCGGAAAACCGGTTCCCGCGGAAAAAGAAGGCTATGTACATCTGGCAGGAGCGATCGCGCTGATCGTACTGATGGTCGTCGTCCTGTTCAACGATATCGGAAGATTTCTGTAATAAACCGGGAGGAAACGCTGTGACTACCAGAGAGCATACACGGTCCGTACAGATCGGCGATCTGACTATCGGCGCGGGCAACCCCATCCGGATCCAGTCCATGACCAATGTCCCCACGCAGGATGTGAACGCCTGTGTCGCGCAGATCCTTGCCCTCGAAAAGGCGGGATGTGAGATCGTGCGCGCGACGGTTCCGGACATGGAGGCGGCAGAGGCGCTGACACAGATCAGGAAGCAAATCCACATCCCGCTCGTCGCGGATATCCATTTTGACTATAAGATGGCGATCGCCGCCATTGAGCACGGCGCGGACAAGATCCGCATCAACCCCGGGAACATCGGGGGCAGGGATCGCGTCAAAGCCGTTGTCGACGCCGCCAGGGAACGGAATATCCCGATCCGTGTCGGTGTGAACGGCGGATCCCTGGAGCGGGAGCTTGTAGAAAAATACGGAGGCGTCACGCCCGAGGGACTTGTGGAGAGTGCTCTGGACAAGGTCCGCATGATCGAGGATATGGGCTATGACAATCTTGTCGTCAGCATCAAATCCTCGAACATCGGATTTTCGACGCGCGCGCACAGGCTGCTTGCAGAAAAGACGGATCACCCGCTGCATATCGGCATCACTGAGGCGGGGACGATCCTCTCCGGCAACATCAAATCAGCGGCCGGCCTTGGGATCCTGTTAAATGACGGCCTCGGGGATACGGTCCGCGTTTCGCTGACAGGAGACCCTGTCAACGAGATCGTGAGTGCAAAGATCCTGCTCAGAGCCATGGGCCTTCGCCGGGAGGGGATCGAGGTCATCTCGTGCCCGACCTGCGGGAGAACGAAGATCGATCTGCCGCGCCTTGCCGGTGAAGTAGAAAAAATGGCGCAGGAGTTCGACCTGCCTATCCGGGTAGCAGTGATGGGATGCGCGGTCAACGGCCCCGGGGAAGCCCGGGAGGCGGATATCGGCATCGCCGGCGGAGACGGTGAAGGACTGCTCATCCGTAAGGGTGAGATCCTGCGCAAGATGCCGGAATCCGAGCTGCTCCCGGCGCTCCGCAGAGAATTGGAGAACTGGAATGCCTAAAACACTCGCGGAAGTTTTTCCCAATCTGAAGCTTACGGGCGATGAGTCCGGCCTGTTTTCGGACACCGAGGTCCTGCGCGTATCCACGACCAGACGCAAGGATTTCCTGCACATCTATCTGGCCAGCAGACGGCTCATCGACAAGAAGGACGTGCATCGCCTCGAGCGCAGGATCAAGGCGCAGCTGTTCTCGGATGTCGACCTGACCGTGCGGATCTTTGAGAGGTTTCAGCTGTCGCTTCAGTATACGCCGGAGCTCTTTCTTGAAAACTACAGGGACAGTCTGTACAGCGAGCTTTCCACCTATCATCCCGTGATCTACGCGCTGGTCAAGGCCGGCGAGTTCCGGTTTCCGGCCGAAAACGAGGTGACCCTCGAACTCGAGGAGTCCATCATCGCCGAGGACCACGCCGAGGAGATTGTCCGGATCCTCGAAAAGGTGTTCAACGAGCGGGCCGGTTTTTCCGTGCAGGTGACGATCGATTATGTCCCGAAAAAGAAAAAGACGCGCGGTTCCGCGGCCACAAGACACCTCTACGGCGGCACGGACACGGGGGCAGTCGCTGACGATGAGCCTGAGGAAACTGAGAATGTGATAACGGAGGATCCCGAGTTTCCGGATGAACCGCAGGAGCCGGCAGCAGCGCCCGCTCCGGAACCCGCGGAAAAAGTCTCCGAAAAGGCCGCAGGCGGTTCCGGCGGAGGCTATACCGGTTTTTCGCGCGGCAAAAAGGGCAGGGACGGGAAACTTTCGCGTTCCTCCAATCCGGATGTCCTCATGGGCAGGGATTTCGACGACGAAGCGATGCCGATCCGCGATATCGAAGGCGAGGGCGGCGAGACATGCGTGCGCGGCGAGATCATCCGGCTGGATACGAGAGAGACCAAGTCCGAAAAGATCCTGGCGATCTTTGATATCACGGACGATACCGATACGATCACCGGAAAACTCTTCTTTTCGCCCGCGCAGTGGGAGGAGATCAAGGGAGAGTTAAAGATCGGCGCGTTCCTCAAGATGAAGGGCATTCCGCTGTTTGACCGCTTCGACCATGAGCTGGGTCTGGCATCGATCAACGCAGTAAAAAAGATCCCGCCCTTCCGCGAAAAGAGAAAGGATACCGCCGAAGTAAAGCGTGTAGAGCTCCACTGTCACTCCAAGATGAGTGAGATGGACGGTGTCTCCGAGGTAGGAAGCCTTGTAAAACGAGCCTGCGAGTGGGGCATGCCCGGGATCGCGATCACCGATCACGGCGTTGTGCAGGCACTCACCGAGGCAGGCCATGCGTGGGACAAGCTCTTTGAAAAGGCCGGTGACAAGCGGAAAGAGGCCGGTGAGCCTCCGCTGGACCGCCAGGACTTCTTCAAGGTCGTCCTCGGTGTGGAAGCTTATCTGGTGGATGACCTGAAACTGGTCGTCGGGAACGGCAAGGAACAGGATCTGGAGAACAGCACCTTTGTCGTATTTGACCTCGAGACCACCGGTTTCTCTGCCGCGCGGGACAGGATCATCGAGATCGGTGCGGTCAAGGTCCGCGGAGGAGAGATCACGGACCGGTTCTCGACGTTTGTCGACCCGCAGATCCCGATCCCCGCGAGGATCGAGGACATCACGCATATCAGTGATGATATGGTGCGCGGCGCCGGGACGATCGATAAGATCCTGCCGGAGTTCCTCTCCTTTATCGAAGGGGCGGTGCTCGTGGGACACAATGTCGCGTTTGACATCGGCTTTATCAACCAGAACTGCAGAAATCTAGGGTATCCCGCGGACTATACGACGATCGACACCGTGGGTCTCTCCAGACACTACTATCCGCTCCAGAAAAAGCACACGCTCGATGCTGTCGCCAAGACGCTCGGCGTGAGCCTGGACGGGCATCACCGCGCCGTCAACGACGCCGAGTGCACGGCGGGGATCTTTCTGAAATTCCTGGCCATGCTGCAGAAGGAGAACGCCCGTACAGTGACGGATGTGGCTGACATGACCAGGCCGGGTGTGGAAGCCATCCGAAGCCTGCATCCGCATCATGCGATCATCCTGGCCAAGAACACCGTGGGACGCTCCAACCTCTATCGGCTGATCAGCAAATCCCATGTAGAATATTTCAGGAAACATCCGCTGATCCCCAAGAGCGAAGTAGAAAAACACCGTGAGGGACTGATCCTCGGCAGCGCGTGCTGTCTGGGCGAGCTCTATGAGGCACTCGTGGAAGACCGGTCCGAGGAGGAGATCTCCAGGATCGTGCGCTACTACGATTATCTCGAGGTCCAGCCCATCGGCAACAACCGCTTCATGATCGCCGATGAACGCCGCTATGAGAACATCACCTCCGAGGAGGACATCCGCGATATCAACCGACGGGTCCTGGAACTCGGACGGACGTTCAGGAAACCTGTCGTCGCGACCTGCGACGTGCACTTCCTCGATCCGGAGGACGAGATCTACCGGACCATCATCATGAGCGGGAAAGCGATGGATTCCGAGGAGCCGGCGCCTCTGTTCCTGAGGACAACGGACGAGATGCTGGATGAGTTCTCGTATCTGGATCCCGAGACTGCGCGCGAGATCGTGATCGAGAATCCCCGCCGGATCCTGGCCATGTGCGACAGCATCTCACCGGTCCGTCCCGACAAGTGCGCGCCGGTCATCGAAAACAGCGATGAGACGCTGCGCCGGATCTGCTACGACAAGGCGCATGAGATCTACGGCGAGGAACTGCCGCCGGTGGTTGCGGAACGCCTCGAGAGGGAACTCAATTCGATCATCTCAAACGGCTTTGCTGTCATGTATATCATCGCGCAGAAGCTCGTCTGGAAATCCGTGGAGGACGGCTATCTGGTCGGTTCCCGCGGATCGGTCGGCTCTTCGTTTGTGGCATTTACGGCCGGGATCACCGAGGTCAATTCCCTGCAGCCGCACTATGTCTGTCCGAAGTGTCACTACAGCGACTTTGATTCCGAAGAGGTCAGATCCTACGGCGGCAACTCCGGCTGCGACATGCCGGACAAGGTCTGCCCGGTGTGCGGTGAAAAACTGAACAAGGACGGCTTTGACATCCCCTTCGAGACCTTTCTGGGGTTCAACGGCGACAAGGAGCCGGATATCGACCTGAACTTTTCCGGAGAGTATCAGAGCAAGGCGCACAAGTACACGGAGGTCATCTTCGGCTACGGCCAGACTTTCCGGGCCGGTACGATCTCGGGCCTCGCGGACAAGAACGCCTACGGCTATGTCAAGAACTTCTACGAGGAGCGCGGCCTGCCGAAGCGCAAGTGCGAGATCAACCGGCAGCTGCAGAAGCTCATCGGGATCAAGACCAATACCGGTCAGCATCCCGGCGGCATCATCGTGCTCCCCAGGGGCGAGGAGATTGACACCTTTACCCCGGTGCAGCACCCCGCCAACAAGATGGATGTGCCGATCATCACGACGCACTACGATTATCATTCGATCGACCACAACCTGCTCAAGCTCGACATCCTGGGACATGATGATCCCACGATGGTGCGCTATCTGCAGGATCAGACCGGCATCGATCCGACAAAGGTGCCGCTCGATGATCCCGAGGTCATGAAACTGTTCGCCTCCACGGAGCCGCTGGGGATCCGTCCCGAGGATATCAGCGGGACCAAGCTGGGCTGTCTCGGACTGCCTGAGTTCGGCACCGATTTCGCAATGCAGATGGTCGTAGAAGCCAAGCCCACAACCTTTTCCCATCTGGTCCGGATCTCCGGCCTCTCACACGGTACCGATGTCTGGAGCGGCAACGCGCAGACGCTGATCCAGGAGGGCAAGGCCACGATCGACACGGCGATCTGTACCCGTGATGACATCATGATCTATCTGATCCAGAAGGGGATCGATCAGTCGCTTTCCTTTAAGATCATGGAATCCGTCCGCAAGGGCAAGGGGTTAAAGCCTGAGATGGAGGAAGCCATGAGGGCGGCCGAGGTGCCGGACTGGTACATCTGGTCGTGCAAAAAGATCAAGTACATGTTCCCCAAGGCGCACGCGGCGGCTTATGTCATGATGTGCTGGCGCATCGCCTGGTTCAAGGTTCACCGCCCGCAGGAGTTTTATGCCGCCTGGTTTTCCATCCGCTCCAAGCACTTTGACTACGAGCATATGTGCCGCGGGAGAAAGGTGCTCGAGGAGACGATGGCGCATTACAGGGCCCTCGGAGACGCCATGTCGTCGCCGCAGAAGAACGAGCTGTATGACATGCGGATGGTGCAGGAGATGTACGCGCGCGGGATCGAGTTCCTTCCGCTGGATATCTTCCGCGCAAAAGCCCGGCATTTTACCGTCGTGGACGGCATGGTCATGCCGGCGATCAATTCGATCAACGGTATGGGAGAGCAGGCCGCCGATGCGATCGAGGAGGCGGTCAAGGACGGACCGTTCCTGTCCAAGGATGATTTCCGCGACCGGACGAAGTGCTCCGCAACGCTGGTCGAGACGCTCAGCCGTCTCGGGATCCTCGGAGAGATCCCGGAGTCCAACCAGATCAGCCTGTTTGATCTCCTGTAGAAAAAGGAAAGGAGGAGAGCGGGATAATGTTCACAAATCCTTATGGCTGGCTGTTTTTCGCCTCCATGATCCTGACCGTGATCTACGCAGGGATCTGGCACCGGCGCATCAGTGTCTTTTTTACGCTGATCTTTGTACTGATCCCGATCTGCAACTTTTCTTATTACCTGGGATCGATCGCGCGTGATGTGCGCACGGCGATCAGTGCGATCCAGCTCTCCAACATGGGAGGCTGTTTCCTGACGCCTGTCATCCTGCTGGCGATCCTGGACATGTGCCATATCCGGCTGAAGTGGTGGACCCATCTGGCGCTCATGATCATCAGCAGTCTGATCTTCTTTTCTTCCTTTACGATCGGCGTTTTTCCCATATATTATTCGGATTACAGCTTTATCAGGGAGAGCGGAAAGTATGTGCTCTACCGTACCTACGGGCCGATGCATACCGTCTATCTCCTGATGATCGTGACCTATTTCCTCATCAGTCTCTGCGTGATGCTGTACTGCTATTTCAAAAAGCCGGATGTCTCCAATCTGATCCTCAAACTGCTGTTCCTGCCGGAAGCGGTCTGCTTTGCCGGCTTTTTCGCAAGCCGTTTTTCCGGAAAGGACCTCGAACTGACCCCGCTGACCTACTGCCTGGCACAGGTGGTCTACCTGATCATCGCGCAGCGTGTGAGCCTCTACATGATCGACGATACGGCCGTCGATTCCCTGCTGTTCAACGGCACCACCGGGTTCATCTCCTTTGACTTTCGTGAGAACTATCTGGGCAGCAATGAGAGGGCAAAGAAGATCTTCCCGGAGCTCAGGGAGATCAAGGTGGATACGGATATCGCCTATGAACAGAGGCTCCGCGAATCCGCGCTCAAATGGATCCGGTCGTTTGAGGATAACCGGTCGAACAATCAGTTCCACTACGAGCATGACGGGCGGATCTATCTCGTGACGGTCAGCTATCTGTTCGGCGGCAGGCACCGCCGCGGCTATCAGCTGGTCCTGACAGACGATACCGAGGATCAGAAGTATATCTCACTGCTGGGCGACTTCAATGCGAAGCTGGAAAAAGAGGTCGCCGAAAAGACAGAGCGGATCGAGGATATGCATGACCGGCTCATCCTCGGGATGGCGGCCATGGTGGACGGCAGAGACAACTCCACGGGCGGGCATATCCGCCGCACGAGTGAAGTCGTGCGCATGCTGGTCGCGGAGATCGGTGAGGTACAGGGGCTTAAGCTCAGCGACAAGTTCTGCAGGAACCTGATCAAGGCGGCGCCCATGCATGATCTGGGCAAGATCGCGGTCGATGACACGATCCTGCGCAAACCCGGAAAGTTCACGCCGGAGGAGTTTGAGGTGATGAAGAAGCACGCCGCGGAGGGCGCGCGGATCGTCCACGAGATCCTGGTCGGTACGGATGACGCGGATTTCCATCGCCTTGCGGAAAACGTCGCACATTATCATCACGAGCGCTGGGACGGCTCCGGTTATCCGGAGGGACTCAAAGGGGAGCAGATCCCGCTGGAGGCCCGGATCATGGCGATCGCCGATGTCTATGACGCACTGGTCAGCAAACGCGTCTACAAGGAGAGCATGTCCTTTGAAAAGGCGGACGCGATCATCATGGAAGGCATGGGCAGGCACTTCGACAAGCAGCTGGAGCCGTGCTATGTCAAGGCAAGGCCTCATCTTGAGGCATATTATCAGGGATTGGACGCATCGTAGGCGGGGGAGTACGATATGTGGTTCAGGATCATTTTTGCCGTCGGCATCATTCTGGCGGGCGGCGCAGTCTATCTCGCCGTCTGTGTCAGCCGGTTCGGGGCGATCCGCAGACTGCCGCACAGGTGGCAGAGGGCGCTCGTTTCTCTTGCAGCGGTCGCAGCCGTATTCCTGATCATCAGCAGAGTACTGTCCTTTGTCAGCGCGGCCATCGCCGCTCTGCATGTGCTGGCTTTCTTCCTGCTCTTTGGTCTCCTCTTCCGGATCATCTTCCGTGTCACGAAAAAGGAGCCCCGCATCTGCTGGCAGGGCTGGTGCGCGCTCGCGGTCTCGCTCATCTATCTGAGCACGGCCTATTATCTCTGCCATCATGTCTGGCGGACGGACTATGTTCTTTCCACACAGAAAAAAGTTGAGCCCGTGCGGATCGCGATGTTCGCCGATTCCCATGTCGGCACGACCTTTGACGGCGACGGCTTCGCGGAGCATGTAGAAACGATCAAAGCCCAGAATCCTGACATTGTTGTGATCGCCGGCGACTTCATTGACGACTGGTCGGAGAGTGATGACATCGTCAGAGCCTGCGCGGCGCTGGGAACGATCGATGTGAAATACGGCGTCTGGTACGCCTACGGAAACCACGACAAGGGCACCTACAGGAAACGCGCCTTCTCTGCGGAACAGCTGGCCGCTGAACTGGAAAAGAACAATGTGCACATCCTGGAGGATGAGGTCGCCTATGCCGGTGACCTGTGCATTGTCGGCCGCGCAGACGGCTGGTCGGGGCAGCGTATGGATCTGTCGGAGCTCCTTGAAGGAGCGGACACGGACAAATACATCGTCGTGATCGACCACGAGCCGGCGGATTTTGAAAACGAATCGAAGACCGCGGCGGATCTGGTTCTCAGCGGACACACGCACGGCGGGTATCTCTTTCCTTTCAACGGGATGGGGATGCTGCTGGGCCTTGATGACCTGAATTACGGCCGCGAAGACAGGAACGGCACGACGTTCCTCGTCACCTCCGGTATGTCCAACTGGCAGATGGATTTCAAGACCGGCACGAAGTCCGAGTACGTCATGATCGAGATTCAGGGGCAGTAGGCGGCATGCGTGATGATCCGGCTGAAAACCTGGGCATCCTGATCGGCGCGGCGCTCGAGGATACGGAGGACATTGACCGTGAGCTGCGTGAGACCTGGGATCTAGCGACCGCAGCGGGCATTTTTATCCTGAAGTCCATTTCGCAGACACTCGTGCGTCCGAATGCCGCCACTCTGTTCGGGAGCGGCAAGATCGAGGAGATCCGCGCCGAAAAGGAGCGGCTTGCCGAAGCATCCGGCAGATCCATTGACGTGGTGATCTGTCACAACACCCTGTCCCCCAAGCAGCATCGCAATCTGACCGAGTCCTTTCACTGCGAGGTGATCGACCGCACCGGGCTGATCCTGATGATCTTCGCGGAGCGCGCACGGACCCGTGAGGCAAAACTTCAGGTGGAATCCGCGCAGCTGGCCTATCTGCTCCCGCGCCTCGCCGGGCTCCATGAGGGTCTCAGCCGTCAGGGCGGCGCCAGCGGTCCCCTGTCGGGAAAAGGTGCCGGTGAGAAACAGATCGAACTGGACAGACGCCGCATTGAGCATCGGATGGACGAACTGCGCAGGGAACTTGACGGTGTGGAAAAGGAGCGCGCCATCCAGCGCCGCCGGCGCATGCGTGAGCGCATCCCGAGGGTGTCGCTGATCGGCTACACCAACGCCGGCAAATCCACGATCATGAATGCGCTGCTCAGCCTCTCGGGCGCGGACGCGGAGAAGCAGGTATACGCGGAGGACATGCTGTTCGCGACGCTCGATACCACGGTGCGCAGGATCCGGGCGGACAGGAGCAGGATCGGATTTCTGCTCTCTGATACCGTCGGCCTGATCGAGCATCTGCCGCACACGCTGGTCAAGGCCTTCCGCTCCACACTGGAGGAAGCGTGCTATGCGGATCTGCTGCTGATCGTGGTGGATCTGTCCGACCGGGAGTCCTATGACAGGCATATCCGGACGACGATCGACACACTGGCTGAGATCGGGGCCTCGGACATCCCGAGGCTGTTCGTTTTTAACAAGGTGGATCTCACGGACTTTTCCCGCGGACAGAGGATCTCCTGCGACAGACTGCAGGCGGATGATATGCAGATCCTGATGTCGGGCAGGGACCCGGAGGACATCGGGCGCCTGTACGACGCGATCCTGGACTGCCTGCGGCAGGGATATCAGGAGACAGAGCTGCGCATCCCCTACGACAGGGGAGATGCTGTGAGTACACTGTGCGATCGCTATGAAGTCCTCTCTCAGACGCACGAAGCCGACGGTACGCTGCTGCGGGTCCTCCTGGATCCGGCGGGCGTAAAGGAGTTCGGCGCGTGGATCACGGTTCCCCCTGCTCTCCGAAAACCCTGACCCCCCTTTCAAAATAGCCGTGCGGATGCACCATGTGGTCGTCCGCTTTGGCATCCAGTCCGGAGAGGTTCCGGTCGAAGTACATGCGTCCGCGCAGCAGCACATCGTGCCCGAAGCGCCGGCGCAGTTGATCCATGGCAGTATCTATCTTAAACTGCTTTTCCCGCCGGCGTTCGTCCACGAAAAGACTCGTCTGATAGCAGTATTCGTCCGGTTCGAGCTCGGATACACGGACGCCGAGGCTGCGGATGGGGGCTTCCCAGCGGTAGTGCTTCAGAAACAGTTCCATGGCGACGCGTGCGATCTCATCGGAGATATTGGTCGGGATCGCAATCTTCTGCTGTCTGGTGAACCAGAACAGGCCGTTGTCCCGCACGGAGATCCCGATGCACCTCCCGACGAAATGGTTGTCCTTAAGACGTGAGGCGACGCTCTCCGAAAGGAGCAGGAGCACCATCTGCACGTCGCTGTTATCCGCAAGATCACGCGGCGTCGTGGTGCTGTTGCCGATGCTTTTGATCGGGGATTCAAAGCCCTCAGGGCTGACGGGCGTCCGATCCTCGCCGTTGGCAAAGGTCCACAGCACGAAGCCGATCTTGCCCAGGTGTGCCCGGAGCATCTCCGGATCGCTGACCGCGATGTCACCGATCGTGCGGATCCCGAGAGTGTACAGCTTTTTTGCGGTCGCGTGGCCTACATAGAGCAGATCCGACGCCGGGGCGCTCCACAGAAGACTGCGGTAATTATCGCGCGTGATCTCCGTGATCGCGTCCGGTTTTCTGTAATCCGAGCCGAACTTGGCAAAGATCTTGTTCCAGCTGACACCGATGGAGACCGTGAGGCCCAGCTCCCGCTTCATGCGCCCGCTGATCTGTGACGCGATGGAATACGCGTCCCCTGCAGCCGATGCGCATGCGCTCACATCGAGCCACGATTCATCGATCCCGAAGGGCTCCTGCAGGTCCGTGTACTCCCCGTAGATCTCGTGCGCGAGGCGCGAGAAACGCAGGTACAGATCCATCCGCGGCGGGACAAGGATCACCTCGGGGCACGCCTGGCGGGCCTGCCAGAGGGCCATGCCGGTCCTGACCCCGCGGCGCTTCGCGGGATAGTTCGCGGTCAGCACGATCCCGTGCCGCGCTTCGGGATCACCGCCCACCGCGAGCGGCCGGTCGCCGAACTCCGGGTGGTGCAGCATCTCCACGCTCGCGTAAAAAGCGTTCATATCGCTGTGCAGGATCGCACGGTCCATCGCATGCCATTCCTCCGTCACGGCAAGTATAGAACATATGTTCTGTTTTTACAACACAAAAATCCGTGTGATAAAATATGTGACGGTTTCTGAGGATAGGAATGTCCGAATAGCGGAGGAAGAGAAGATGATGAAGATGGCCCTGATCATGCTCGCGGTGCCGGATAACGCCGTTCTGTTCATCATCACCAATCCGCCCGCGAAGCTGTCGCAGCTTCTTGACGCTCCGGCAGTGATCGATGACACGACCTCCGACAGGGTCATCGCCGTGTCCCTCGCGAATGGGACCGAGATCGATCTCGGCGGCGGAGAAGCTACGTTCCAGTCCGACGGTACCATGCTGTGGCTCCCCGGCAACTCATGTACTTAAAACGGCAGCTTACGTAAAGTGAGGTTGTGTCCGTCCCCGGACTCTGGTACGCTCCGGATATCAGATTTTTTCAGGGAGGACGGACATGATCAGCTGCAGAGATATCAGAAAATCATTTGACCGGAAAGAGGTACTCCGGGGGATCAGCTTCGAGATCCCGGCGGGGAGCATCTTCGGACTGCTGGGGCCGTCCGGCGCCGGCAAGACGACACTGATCCGGATCCTTACCGGACAGCTGCCCTGTGACAGCGGCACAGTCACGGTGTTTGACAAGGCACCTGAGGCGTTCACCGGGGCAGACAGGAAAAAGTTCGGCATCATGATGGACAGCTTCGGGGTGTATGAACGATTTTCCTGCGGGGAGAATCTGGCGGTATTCGCCGACCTCTACGGCGTTCCGCGCAGCGGGATCCGGGACATCCTGAGCGAGGTAGGACTGGGGGACGCATACGGCAAGCAGGCTTCAGACCTTTCCAAGGGCATGCGCGCAAGACTGCAGCTCGCGAGGGCGTTCATGCATACCCCGGAGATCATCTTTCTCGATGAGCCCACGGGAGGACTGGATCCGCAGACGATGCGGGGCATTCACAGGATCATCCTGGACAAGAAAAAACGGGGATACACGATCTTTCTCACCACGCACAACATGGAGGAGGCGTCGAAGCTCTGTGACAGGGTTGCGCTCCTGCACGAGGGAAGGATCATAGAGGAGGGAAGACCGGAAGAGATCTGCCGAAGATACGACCATCAAAAAAGGATCAGACTGCATTTATCGGACGGAGAGGACATGGAAATGGAACGCGGAGCAGACGCGGCGGACGGGATCGCCTCGCTGCTCAGGGAAGGGCGGGTCGAGACCATCCACTCCACGGAACCTTCACTGGAAAGCGTGTTTCTGGAACTGACGGGAAGAAAGCTTGAGGAGGACGAATAAATGCATAATACGGTTGTGATCATCAAAAAGCAGCTCCGGGACACCGTCAGAAACAAGACGATCCTGATCCAGTTCATCCTCTTTCCCCTGATGACGGTCATCATGGAGAACGCCGTCAATATCGAGGGGATGCAGGAGCATTTCTTCACCAGGCTGTTCGCGGTGATGTACATCGGGATGGCACCGCTCATGGCAACGACGGCAGTGATCTCCGAGGAAAAGGAAAAGAACACGCTGCGGGTGCTGCTGATGGCGGACATCACCCCCGTGCAGTATCTGGCCGGTATCGGCGTGTATGTCTGGACGATCTGCATGCTCGGTGCGGCTGTGATGTCGGCGACGCTGCGTGCGGGCGAAAGACCCGTCTTCCTGCTTTTCATGGGGGCGGGCTTTATCCTCTCGATCCTGGCAGGGGCGTGCATCGGGATCCTGTCCAAAAACCAGATGACGGCGACCTCGGTCTCCCTGCCGATCATGATGGTGCTGGCGTTCGCACCGATGCTGTCCATGTTTAACAAGACCATAGAGAAGTTTTCCGCAGTTGCTTACACGCAGCAGATAAAGCTGCTGATCGACCGGATGTCTCTGGCGGATGTTTCCGGGACGGGCACTCTGATCCTCATCGGTAACGCTCTTGCCTGCATCCTGCTGTTTCTTCTGGCCTATCGGAAAAAGGGACTGGAATAGATGAAGATCGAGATTGACATCGATGAAAAGTACACGGACGTCGGCGTCAGGGTGACGGCGCCTGAGCTGTCGCCGCAGGTCGAAAAGCTCGTATCCATGATGCGCATGGCGGATATGCAGATCGCAGTCCGGAAGGGCGGGGAGACGATCCTGCTGGATGCCGCGCGGATCCTGTATATAGAGGCCGTCGACAGAAACACCTTTGTCTATACACAGGAAGCCACCTATGAGTCCGCACTGAAACTGTATGAATTTGAGCAGCAGCTTCCGGCCGGGGATTTTATCCGCATCAGCAAGCAGGCGATCCTGAACCTCAGGAAAGTCAAGAGCCTGAAGGCGGAGATCAACAGGAAGATCCGAGTCACGCTGCTCAACGGAGAGCAGATCATCGTTTCCAGAATGTATTCGGATGAACTGAGAAAGAGACTGGGGATAAAGTGATGGAAGACCGAAGGACCGTATTTCATTATTTCAGCGAACTGTTTGCCACCTACGGCGTTATCGTGGCGATCTTTCTGCTGCTGGATCTGTGCGTCGGCGAGGCGGCCTCCGGGTACTCCAGCCTGTTTGCGTACGGAAAAGAAGGGCTTTCCGCCGGAACGCTCGCGCAGCTGCTCGCATTGGCACTGATCATCACGGTGCTGCGTAATATCCTGCTCACGGACAACCTGATCGGATCGATGTCCATGATCACGCGGAATGTACTGTTCTTTCTGGCGATCACCGGTACGATCATACTGTTTGTGCTTCTCTTCGCGTGGTTTCCGGCGGACGATGCTTCTGCCTGGATCGGATTTCTGATCTCTTTTGCGGTATGCTCCGCGTTGGCGATCCTGATCAGCCGGCTCAAGGAAAAGGCGGAAAACGAGAGAATGAACCGCGCCCTGGAAAAGTACAGGAATATGTGATCTGAGCGGAAAACATTTGGGGTGATAAATCACCCTCTGTCGGGTCAGGACGTGGTATAATGGACACATCATGCGTACATTGCGCACGCGCGTCGACCGGACAGGAGGGAGCCATGCCCAAGGGAAAGAACCAGAAGCTCAAGCTGTACTACCTCAGCCGTATCATGCTGGAAAAGACGGACGAAGACCACGAGCTGACCATGCCGCAGATCAGGACTGCTCTGGAGGAGTACGGCGTGACCGCCGACCGCAAGAGCCTGTATGACGACCTGCGGGCCCTGGAGGTGCTCGGGATCGAAGTGATCGGCGAGCAGCGCGGGCGGGAGTACTACTACCATGTGTCAACCAAACAGTTCGAGATCGCCGAACTCAAGCTTCTGACCGATGCGATCCAGTCTTCCAAGTTCATCACGGAAAAGAAATCCCGCGAACTGATCAAAAAACTCATGACCCTCGTCAGCAGCTATGAAGCCATGCAGCTGCAGCGTCAGGTCGTGGTGCAGGGCCGCATCAAGACCATGAACGAGAGCATCTACTACATTGTGGATGAGATCCACCGGGCGATTGCCGGAAACCGGCAGATCCGCTTCGGATACATGCGCTGGAACACACAGAAGACCCTTGAAGCGCGGCGCGACAAGCCTTACCTTGTCAGCCCCTGGGCACTCACCTGGGACGATGAGAACTATTATCTGATCGCCCACGACGAGGAAGCCGGGAGCATCAAGCACTTCCGCGTCGACAAGATGCGGAACATCGAGATCATGAAGGAAAAGCGCGCCGGCAGGGATCTTTTCATGGAATTTGACCTCGCAAAGTATGCCAGGATGAACTTCGGCATGTTCGGCGGGCATGCAGAAAAAGTAAAGATCGCATTTAAGGACGAGTTTGCCGGTGTCTTCATCGATCGCTTCGGCAAGGACATTCCGATGCATCCGTCTGCGGAGAAAGGCTGGTCGGAGACAAACGTGGACGTCGCGGTCAGCGAGCAGTTCTTCGGATGGATCTTCGGTCTGGGGGCGGCGGTAAAGCTTCTGGCTCCGGAGGACGTGGTGGAGAGTTACAAAACGGAGATCGCGGCGCTTGAAAAGCTGTACGCGGAGCGGTAAACGGCCGGAATAGGAGCACGGACATATGAAAAGAGCACTTGTACTGATCATGGGGGTGGTTATGCTGTTTGGACTGTTTGGCTGCGGCTCGGATAAGGACAGCGGCACAAAGAAGACAGATAAAAAGACGAAGAAAGAAACCGCCGAAGAAAATACCAAAGGTGACGGCAAGGAGAAAACAAAGGGCAGCGGCAAGGTCATCGGAGAAAATGCCTTCGCGAACTGTCCGCTTCTGACCGGGGACACCTGGGCACAGAAGGCCGCGCAGCCCGTACCCGGGAAAGAGGAGAGCGGCGGAGACGACGCCGCGCGCGAAGAACCCTATTACTGGACGATGTCCCTCACGGGTACGGATTATGTCGGCGGCGGATACTACGCCGATGTGGTGCTCTATTTTGATGACACCACGCTTCATGTCAGGATCAACGGACGTGAGCTTGTGACGATCCCGTACTACGCCGATAGAAACGCGTACAGCGAAGACGATCAGGTCGTGCTGACCGACGGCTTTTTCTGCCGCGGCGGCTGGATCACCGAGCTGAAGTATCAGAGCACCCGCGGTAATGATGACCGGCTTTGCGGCACGATGATCCGCGAGGACGGCACGACCGAGGAAGTTGTCTTCCACACAGGCTCCGAGGAATACCTGTATCTTGCGGATGAGGGCGATCAGTAGCCGGCCGCCCTTTTGGACAGTATTGGATCCGTCCCCGAAAAAGTCGCCGGAAAAGCGACCTCTTTGAAAAGCCTGCCTGATAGAATGAACTCGCAAAACAGGAAATATGCCGGCAGGCTTTCAGAAAAGGAGGAGACGTTATGAATCTTAAGGCTCTGATCAGCAAAGACTACAACTACAAGGCAAAGTACGACTACTACACCTCGCTGGGATACACGGAAAAGGCGAGCGAGGTCCTTGCGACCGTGACGTACGGGGACGAGGAACTGAAACAGGTCATTGCGCAGATGGGGACAACGGAAGTCATCGAAGAACTCCATGCCTGGCTTGCGGAGCGCGAGGAGGACACACCGGAGGAAGCCTTCGCGGAATTCGGGGAAAGCCTGCTCCATGCGGAAAACGGGCGCAGGCGTGCGGCGGCAGGACGCAGACTCAGGATGAAAGGGTCCGGCATCCTCAGATCCATCCTCGGTCCCGGATTTGGCGGCAGCGGCGGACCCGATGGGAGATTCATCGACTTTGGGCGCGCGGGGGCGTCCATGAGCTTCAAAGGTGCTGCGCCGCAGACCATGGTGATGTACGATGATGCTGATGCTGTGATGGATGAGATGCCCGTCGACGGTGCTGTCGAGCGCTTCGCCGCGCCTTCCGTGGAGAGCACCATGATGATGTCCGCCGCGCAGCCGATGACCCGTGCGCAGTCCCCGGTCAAGCCTGCCCCGACGGACCAGTACGAGCCCATCGAGGAAAAAGGTGCGCAGAATCCCGGGAATACCCCTACCTCCACCTTTCGGATGACGACCAACACCGCGTCCGTCGGGATCCTTCTCAATCAGATCAGGGAAGGCCGGCCTGTGAACCTTTCCCAGGTGCGCCTCGAGGAACTCATGAACTACTTCCGCTATCAGGAGACCGCGCCGACCGGGCAGAAATTCAAGATCAGTACGGAGCAGATGAAAAAGGATAATGACAGGGAACTCCTGTATATCCATGTCGGCGCCAGAGAAGAGACCAGGGAAGGCCAGAACATCGTCCTGCTCCTGGACGTCTCCGGCAGCATGTCGTCGCAGAACGAAGTGACACAGCTGGCGATCGCTGCTGTTGTGAGCAAGCTGCAGGAAGGCGACTGCCTGAGCCTTATCACCTACAGCAGCGAGGACGATACCGTATTACAGGGCTACCGGGTCCGGGACGATCATGACAGGGAGCTCATCATGGGCAAACTCCTTTCCGTCGTGATCCATGGATGCACCAACGGTTCGGCCGGGATCGAGACCGCCTACAGGATCGGCGAAAAACACTACGATGCGGGGAAGAGCAACCAGGTGATTCTCATCACCGACGGCGACCTGAATTTCGGGATCACGGCAAAAGACGGCCTGACAAAGCTCATCGAGGAAAAGAAAAAGACAGGCCTGTTCCTTTCCGTGATCGGCACCGGTCTGTACAATTACAAGGACGACAAGCTTGAGATCCTGTCCAAGCATGGAAACGGCACCTACTGCGTGGTCAACAACCTTGAGGATGTCAGAGAGTCCGTGGACAGAAGATATATCAGCCTGACCAATATCGTGGCCAAGGACGTCAAGGCGCAGGTGGAATTCAACCCCCGCTATGTAAAAAGCTATCGCCTGCTGGGGTATGAAAACCGGGCTCTCGCTCACGCGGATTTCAGGGATGACACCGTGATCTCCGAGCCCTACGGCAGCGGCGGCTATGGCGTGGCTCTGTATGAGATCGACCTCGGAGGCGCTGGGGAGAGCGATCTGAAGTATCAGAAAGCCAGCCTCACGGATCTTGAAGAGATCTGCACAGTCAAGGTTCGCTACAAGGAGCCTCTCTCCGATACAGGTGAAGAGCTGGAACAGGCCGTCACGCCCGGGGAAGAGTCTTCGGAGAACCTGAAGCTCGCCTGGCTCCTTTACTGCATCGGCGAAAAACTCAGGAAGTCCGACAGACTGGATGACGCCGATCAGAGATTCTATGAGGAGATGAAGAAGAGTAAATCCTACCGGGAGTTTGCTGCGGGCAATGTGGATACACTGGAGCTTCTGATGTCGGCGATCCGGGAAAAGTAAGAGAAAGACCGCGGAGGGGCTTCGCCGGTTTACAGCCAGGCGAAGCCTTTCGCTGTGCGAAGGGCGGGCTCTCTGAAATGATTGCCGGGATTCCACTCCAGGGTGCACGCGCAGGTGCCCGAGGATGCAAGAAGATCATACTGTCTTTGGATGCAGTCACCGACCGTAGACATGATCTGATTCTTCGTTTTCATCTCTCTGTCGCCGAGACTCAGATAGACTCTTTCGGATTTTATGGTATTCTGCCCGGCATATCCGATCCAGCCCGGAAACCAGACAGACGGCGAAACGGCAGCGATCCCGTGAAAACTGTCTGTCTGGTATGCGGCCCAGAGGGAAAACAGACCGGCCAGGGAGTATCCTCCGAGGAAGATCCGCAGAGTATCGCAGGATGACCGTTCCCGCAGGCAGGGCAGAAGCGTATCCGTAATATACTTCAGTGTTTCGGCCGCTCCATCGCCAAACCCTTCGCTTCCGAAGACCGCAGGCGCCGCCCAGGGGGAAAGCTGCCTGTTCCAGTCCTCCGCCGGAAAGGCCGCGAACGAGAATGGACGTCCGCTGCGCAGCCTGCCGATGAGCCGCACCTCTTCCTCCAGCGAGGCTGTCTCATGATCCCCGGTCGGCTGGATCAGGAGATCGGATGCGTCCGGATCTTCAAAAAGAAGGCATTTTCGATCGCCAATCGTCAGAGTGTTCATGGGGGTATTGTAGCACAGCTCAGACGACGGCGTCAGCGTTGTATTTCCACCCGGCAGATGCTACAATAAATGACGGATTCCTTAACCATACGATAGGAAATGTGAGGCCGCAGGGGAGTCAGATCTCCTGCGGCCTGTTTCAGGTATTATCAGGAACAGAATGCGCTCACAATGTCAGACAGTGAAGATCGGAGTGCTCTCCGATACACATGATCTCCTCAGACCGGAGGTAAAGGCTGCGCTGCAGGATTGCAGCGTCATCCTGCATGCCGGCGATATCAGTTCCCGTGCTGTCTTGAGCGAGCTGCAGGGGCTCGTTCAGGAGGTTTACGCGGTACGCGGCAACGCGGACGAATCCTGGGGGATGGATCTTCCGAAGTCCATCGATACGACCGTATGCGGACTGCATGTGTATATGACGCACAGGAAAAAGGACATCCCTGCGGATATCAGCGGATATGATCTTGTCGTCTATGGGCACTCCCACAAATATGATGACAGGACGGAAGACGGCATACGCATTCTCAACCCGGGAAGCTGCGGCCCCAGACGCTTTGTACAGCCGGTCACCATGGCCGTCATAGAGACGGATGAGAGCGGATTCTCTGTTCAGAGGCTCGATCTGCCGCACTCCGGAAAGGAAGCAGGCAGTGTACTGAAACAGGGGATCGATATGAGAGCCCTGGTGAAAAAGGTCATGAAGGAAACAGACAAAGGGCACTCCATTGAACAGATCGCCGGGAAGACCGGAATGGAGGCATCACTGATCGAACAGATCGTAAGACTGTATCTGACGCATCCCGGCGTTTCGGAAGACGGGATCCTTGGGAAGATGGGGATATAGGGGTGAATTCATGAATTACAGGATCGAATACAGAAAAATCGATGTATCCGCGGGCAGGATGCGTGTCCTGATCCTGAAGCCGAAGAACGCATCCGTTAAGGTGCCGGGCGTGTTATGGCTTCACGGCGGCGGTTATGCGACGGGTGTGCCGGAGATGGCGTTCATGTCGCGGGCCGGGGATCTTGCGAAGATGGGCGCCGTGGTCGTTTCGCCCGCCTATCGCTTATCCTGGAAGGCTCCTTATCCGGCCGCGTTTGATGACTGCTATGAAACCCTGCTCTGGCTGAAGGGAAACGCGGACGAACTCGGCATTGATGACAGCAGGATCTATGTCGGCGGTGAAAGCGCCGGGGGTGGTCTGGCTGCCGCTGTCTGTCTTTCTGCCAGGGACCGGGGTGATGTGAAGATCGCGTATCAGATGCCGCTGTACCCCATGCTGGACTGTGTCGATACGGCATCCTCGCGGGATAATCATGGAAGGGTATGGAACACAAAGAGGAATCATTCCGCCTGGAAGATGTATCTTAAGGGGCTGTCCTGCGACCGTAAGGATGTGCCCTGTACGGCATCGCCTTCACGATGTGATGATCTTCATGGACTTCCGCCGGCATACACTTTTGTCTGTGAAGGGGAGCCGTTCCTGGATGAGACACTGGCCTACGTGAACGGCCTGAAAGCCGCGGGCGTCAGGGCGGTGTGCAGGGTGTATCCCGGGAATATGCATGCATTTGATATGATGAATCCATGGTCAAAGCTCAGCAAAGACGCTGCACACGATTTTCGCAGAGCATACCGGTATGCGGAAAAGCATTTTTCCGCGGAGCAGTGATTACTTTTCTGCGTAGACAGGATGTAGAAAAGGAGGGATATGCTGATCAAAAGATTTGACGAATTGTCCGGCAGGGAGGTTTACGAGATCCTCAAGGTCCGTTCTGCCGTGTTCATGATGGAGCAGAACATCCATTATCTGGATATGGACGATGTTGATTATCGAAGTGTCCATTTTGCAGAGGCGGATGACGCGGGTCATGTCACTGCCTATCTACGCATGTATGAAGAGGACGAAGACCGGACTTCGGTAAGGATCGGCCGGGTCCTTGCCATGGAGCGGGGGCACGGCAGCGGCCGGAAGCTGGTCGAGTGTGCCGTCGGTTATGCGGCAGAGAAAGGTTATCGCCGGATAGGCTGCGACGCGCAGAAACAAACGGTACCGTTTTATGAAAAGTGCGGATTCCGCAGCGTTTCCGAAGAATTCATGGAAGCCGGGATCCCGCATGTCAGGATGCAGAGAGCGTTATAATGTATTTTACGATCGCGGGATATCAGTGAGATGAAAGCAGACAAAGAAAAAACCAACGTCATGCGGGTACTGGATGGGAAGAAGATCCCGTACGTGAGTCATACCTACGAGCCGGATGCGTCGATGAGCGGTGAGCAGATCGCCGCGCTTCTCGGCGAGGATCCGGCCAGGGTCTTCAAGACGCTCGTCACACAGGGGAAATCCGGGCAATACTATGTGTTTGTCATTCCGGTACAGGCGGAACTCGACCTGAAGAAGGCCGCGAAGGAAGCGGGCGAGAAGTCCGTCAGCATGATCCGGCAGAAGGAGCTTCTGCCGCTGACAGGCTATGTGCACGGAGGCTGTTCTCCCATCGGGATGAAGAAGCAGTTTCCGACATTCCTTCATGAAACCGCCGGCACTTTTGACAGGATGTTTGTGAGTGCCGGAAAGGTGGGCTTCCAGGTGGAACTGGCTCCCGGGGATCTGATGAGCGTTGCAGGCTGCAGACCGGCGGATGTGATCTGAATAAGACCGGAGGGATCGGGGATGATCAATGAAAAGGTGCTGAAATGGCTTGAAGGGAAGGGCTTTGCGGATCGTATCACGGAGCATGATGAGATCATTGATACGGTAGAACACGCCGCACAGCAGATCGGCTGCACGGAGGCAGAGATCGCCAAGACGCTGTCTTTTCTGGTTGATGATAAGCCCGTTATCGTGGTCATGGCCGGTGACGGCCGTGTAAACAGTTCCAAGTTCAAGGCGCAGTTTCATACGAAACCGAGCATGGTGCCCCGCGACCGCGTGGAAGAGATGATCGGCTTTGTCCCGGGCGGTGTGTGTCCGTTTGGCGTTGATAAAAGCATACCGGTATGGCTTGATGTGTCGATGAAGCGGTTTGCGTATGTGCATCCTGCCGGCGGCAGCGAATACACCTCCGTAAAACTGACACCCGCGGAGCTTGAAGCGGCATCGGAGGCAGTGGGCTGGTGCGATGTATGTAAAGGCTGGGAAGACTGATCGGCAGAAAGGCTGTGTAAGATGGCAGATTATGAACTGATCCGAAAACAGGCGGAGGCGTTCGCGGAGGATCCTTCGTGGGACATCACTGTCTATGCCAATATCTCCGCTCTTCTGTACGGATCACTGGATGAGATCAATTGGGCGGGCTTTTATCTGATGCGTGACGGGCAGCTGCTGCTCGGACCGTTTCAGGGGAAGCCGGCATGCACGCGTATCCCTGTCGGGAAAGGTGTCTGCGGGACGGCCGTGCAGGAAGACAGGATCATCCGTGTAGAAGATGTGCACACATTTCCCGGGCATATTGCGTGTGACAGTGCGTCGGCCTCGGAGATCGTGCTTCCGATCCATCGAAACGGCGAGATCATCGGCGTGCTGGACATCGACAGCCCGGTCCGGGCAAGATTTTCTGAGGTGGATGAAAAAGGCCTGCAGGAGGTCGTTGAGGTGATAGAAAAATGCGGTCTCTCGGTGTAGAAAATTCGGAGGATGTTGACAATGTCAGAATATGATCAGACAAAAGAAGTAGATGAGGCGATCCGTGCCGGGGAAAACGCGCTACAGAGTCTTTATCGGGCACAGGAGATGCTGAACAAGGCAAGGACCTGGGGGATCATCGATATCTTCGGAGGCGGCCTGTTCTCCGGTTTGCTGAAGCACGCGCGCATGCGGGACGCAAAGCAGTATATGGAGGATGCGAGGCGGGATCTTTCCTACTTCAGCAAAGAACTGCAGGATGTTCAGGAACCGGAATTTTCTTCACTGACCGGTGATTTCCTCACTTTTGCCGATTTTTTCTTTGACGGTTTTATCGCGGATATCCTGGTGCAGTCCAAGATCAGCGAGGCAAGAGCGCAGGTCGAGGACGCGATCGGCAGGACAAAAGAGCTGCTCAGGCGTCTGGAAGCATACAGGTGACAGGAGACGGGGGATACTATAAAAGCGGAGTATTTCTGGGCGCAGGAATCAGAGATTCCCGCGGGATACGGATATGAACCGCTGGGGGCGGAACACCTGGCGGTTCTTGGACTGATCTGTTTCATCATCATTGCCGGAGTCATTCTTTTCAGGAAATGCTCGGAGATCGTGAGGGTGCGCGTCATCAGATGCGTCGCGGTGCTCCTCCCGGTGCTGGAATCGATCAAGATCGGTTTCCTCACCGTAAGCGGCCATATGGGGATCGGCTATGTGCCGCTTCATCTGTGCAGCATGTCGATCTTTCTGTATCCGATCATTGCTTTTTCGGGGAATCGCTCCGTGCGGGCATTTCTTTTTGAGATCAGTTTCTGTACGCTTCTGCCGGCTGCCGTCTCAGCGCTTGTTTTTCCGGACTGGACGATGTATCCGATGATCAGTTTCATGAACATCTATGCGTATCTCTGGCATACGCTGCAGGTGCTTTTTCCGCTCTTTATTCTGGTTCGCGGGGGAACGGAGCTGTCTTTCAGTCATCTGTGGCGGAATACGGTGTTTCTGGTGGGGGTGGGGATGCCGGTATATCTTTTTGACCGGGTAAACGGCTGCAATTACTGGTTTCTGCTTTACCCTGTTCCGGGGACGCCGCTCGTGCCGCTGTCGGGCCTGCTTGGGGGTGCGGGATATCTTCCGGGGCTCCTGCTTGCGGCAACCATGGTCAATCTGTGTATGTATGGTATACTGTCTGTAGTAAAGAGGAGAAGATGAGGGATGCACGGAGATCGTCACTCCAGCTTATTGCGTACAATACTGCCGACGATACTGTCAATCATCGGAATAGGTATTCTGATCCCGTTATCGCTGTCCGGATGCGGTGATCCTGTGACGCCGCCGGTCGATGCGCCGGTTGTTTTTGAGGAGATGGCGCAGGAGGCAGAAGAGCCTGATGAAAATACATTGAGTTCTGCCATAGAGAAGGCGGAACCCGAAGGATCATCGGCACCTGCAGAAACATCAGAGCCTGCTGAGATGCCGGAGTCTGGTGAGACGTCAGAGCCTGCTGAGACGTCAGAGCCTGCAGAAACGTCAGAATCTGCCGAGACGTCGGAGGAGCCGTTTGAATTTGTCGATGCCTTTGGCGAATGGCATACCACGACGATCAACCCGGCGGCGCCGAAGTCGGAGTACGACCCGGCGTGCTTTTCACGGGACGCGGATGGTCGGGCCCATTATGAAAGTGCCTCCCATGTCTCCAGGACCGGGATCGATCTTGCGCGTCATCAGGGGGCCGTTGACTGGCAGGCAGTCCGTGATGACGGGATCGAGTTCGCCTTTATCCGGCTGGGATACCGGGGCTATGGCCAGGCCGGCAACATCAAACTGGATGAGCGTTTTGAAGAAAATGCGGCCGGTGCGCACAAGGCGGGCATTCAGTTCGGGGTCTATTTCTTTTCCCAGGCGGTAAACGAGACTGAAGCCGAAGAGGAAGCGGCCTTTGTCATCGAGCATCTCCGTGATCTTCCGATCGATCTGGAGGTGGTTTTTGACGCGGAGAACATCCTGGATGAGCCCGCCCGCACGGATGATGTGACCGGTGAGCAGTTTACCCGGAACGCGCTCCGCTTCTGTGCTATGATCGAGGAAGCGGGGTATCGCCCCATGGTCTACAGCAACATGATGTGGCAGGCCTATCAGTACGACATGGCGAGCCTGAGCCGCTACCCCATCTGGTACGCGGACTATGAAGAGCTTCCGCAGACACCGTACCGGTTCAGGTACTGGCAGTATTCGGAATCCGGCAGAGTGCGCGGGGTCAGCTCCCCCGTGGACCTGGACGTAGAGTTTGTGGAGCACACATGATGGATCGGGTGCCGCACTATGATGTTTATACCGCGTGCGGCTGAAATCCTGAAAATCCCGATGAATTCGTGGCTTTCCGCGTTTAATAGGGGTGAGCTTGGAGGGCTGTGAAACGGTTTTCCCGATAAAATTGAAAGAATGACTGATTTTATAGGGGTGGGTACGTAGAACGGCAGGAGACTTTTCCCGATAATTTGACAGAATCGATGGATTTATCGGGGTGGACACAAAAACAGCCGGACGCATTGCCCCGATAAATGAGACAGAATCGATGAATGTATCGGGGTGGACGCAAAAACAGCCGGATACATTGCCCCGATAAATATGGCCGAGCGGTAGATTTTATAGGGAAATGCGCCGGGCGGATGTGTAAAAAGGTGCGCCGGGCAGACTGTGCTGTGCGGGATCTGTCAGGATTTTTGGGTATCCGATGTCTTCCGCTCCACCTTGATGAAAGAAACAATGGAGGTACGAACATGCAGGACGAAAAGAATGCGGCAAGCAGCAGGAACAGGATCGACGACGAACTGCTGGACAACGTGTCCGGCGGCACGGGGGTCGTGACGGACCCGGCGCTGATGGCAAAGCAAAGGGAACAGGCAGCGAAGAAGAAACCGATGATCAGCGCCACGAGAAGGCCGAGGAACTAAACGCGGCAATGGCGATTGAGACATACGGCTCTCTGGATGACGCGGTCCGTGCGCATTTCGGAAATGACGCCGTGATCACGGAGGTGCGGCGCGTTTCCGGCGGAGACGCGAACGATGCCGCAGTGCTGGATCTGAGCAGTGGTGATCAGGTTTTCATGAAATCCAATGCGCTTTCACGCGAGCGGTTCTTCATTGCCGAGGAAAACGGTCTGGAGGCGATCGCCGCAGCCGGAGCGATCGCGACTCCCCGGCTGTACTGCCGGGGAAATGACCGGGAAAGAGGCTTTTCCTATCTGCTGATGGAGGTTATCCGGCCGGCGGAACGCATCGATGCTTTCTGGGAGACCTTTGCCCACGAACTGTTCCTGATGCATGAAGCAGATACGGCGTCGCTCACGCCGGGCGGAAGCTTCGGGTACACGATGGACAATTTTATCGGCGCCGGAGAGCAGAAGAACGACTGCCGGGATTCCTGGATCACCTTTTTTCTGGAGTGCAGACTCCTGCCGCAGATCAGAAAGGCGGCGGGCTATTTTGACAGGGAGGCTTCGCGCAGGATCGACAGGCTTTTGGAGCGTCTTGACAGGTTTCTCGTCGAGCCGGAGCACCCTTCGCTTCTGCACGGAGATCTGTGGAGCGGCAATTTCGCTGTCGGGAGTGACGGAAAGGCATGGCTGATCGATCCGGCGGTCTATGTGGGACACGCGGAGGCAGATCTTGCCATGACGGAGCTGTTCGGCGGGTTTTCGCGGTCCTTTTATGAAGCGTATTTTCGTGAGGCGCACACGGAACCGGGCTATGAAGACAGAAGGGATCTTTACAACCTGTATCACCTGCTGAATCATCTGAACCTGTTTGGCTCGGGCTACTATGCGGCAGTGATGCGGACGGTGGAGAAGTATCAATAGAGATCGCACGATATCAGCGAGTGACGAAAGAGGCAGCAGACAGGTGAAAACGGTCAGAGTTGCAGCGGCGGTGATCTGTGACAGTCCGGAGAAAAAGACACGGATCTTCGCGACGGCAAGAGGTTACGGAGATTATAAGGGCTGGTGGGAGTTTCCGGGCGGAAAGATCGAGGCCGGGGAAACCCCGCAGCAGGCGCTCGTCCGGGAGATCCGGGAGGAGCTGACAGCTGAGATCACCGTGGGTGACCTGATCGCGACAATAGAGTATGATTATCCGGAGTTTCATTTATCGATGGACTGCTTCTGGGCGTATGTGAGCGCGGGACAGCTGGTGCTTAAGGAAGCGGAGGACGCCAGGTGGCTTTCCTGCGCGGAACTTGATGAAGTGAAGTGGCTCCCGGCGGACCTGGAACTGATAGAAACGATCAGACGGACATGGTGATCTTTTGAAGAAAGGAAGGAGAGGAAAGAGATGTTGATGGAAAAGACCCTTAAGGAGCTTCTGGAAGATCCCCGGATCGCGGAGATCGCAAAGGATGCCATCAGTAAGTGGGATCTGTCCAAAGAGGAATTCTACAACTGGACGCTCCAGGAGATCGCTGATAAAATGGGCTGGCGGAATCTGGAAAGAGGCTTTGTCAGACTGTTTGAGAACGCGGACAGGGGACAGTATTACTATAAGCTCTATGAGCAGAGCGAGTGCGCCGGCAATCCGCAGATGGAGAACACCAATATCGTACATTTTCCGTCCGATGATCCTGAAGCGGATCACAGACCCTTTATTTTTCTGGTGCCGGGCGGGGGCTTTGTCAACGTGTGGAACCTGACGGAGGGCTGGCCGGTCGCACGCATCTTTAACGAGCTGGGATACCATGTCTTTATCCTTACCTATCAGGTTGGGGTCGAGGGCGCGGCGGTAAAGGCCATGGGTGACACAGCCAGGGCGTTCCGCATCATCGCTTCACGAAAAGAGGAGTTCCGCGTGGATCCCGACCGCTATATCATCTGCGGATTCTCGGCGGGCGGCTACGTCGTGTGCCTCTGGAACACGGAGAAGGGCTATTCCGCTTTCGGCCTTCCGAAGCCGCAGGCGTGCTTCCCGATCTACCCGGTCACATCCTACAGGATCATGGAGGCCGAGGAATGGGATGAGGAAAATGACAAGGACGAGATGGCGCTTGACAGCGTTGGCTGTACGATGAAGGAAGCGTGCAGCAGCGTATTTGAGATACCGGAGCATGTACAGGGATTTCCGCCGACCGCGCTGTTTGCCGCGGCGGAAGACGACCTGGTCGATCCGGAGCATTCAAAACGGCTCGCGAAAGCGCTTTCCGACAAGGGGATCCCCTGCAGGCTGGAGATCGGGCCGACCGGCGGCCACGGTTTTGCGGACGGCGTGGGGATGTGCATGGAGGGCTGGCCGGAGAGAGCCATCAGATGGTATGAAGGCGGCGCGAAATGTTAGAACTTAAGTATCCGGCGGACCATGCGGACGAGGCGGAAGTACGCGGAAAATATGAACTGCTGACAAAGACCCTGATCGCGCGGCAGCAGACGATCACCACCATGGAGAGCTGCACATCCGGTCTGGTGGCTTCGCTCATCACGGATACGGAGGGCTCCTCGGCAGTGATGAAGGGGGCTTTTGTCACATATTCCAATGAGGCAAAGATCAAGCAGGGCGTTTCGGCGGATATCATCAGCACGTTCGGCGTGTATTCCCCCGAGACCGCCGCAGCAATGGCCAGGGTCTGCAGGGACGCCTATGCGGCTGACTTCGCGATCGGCATCACCGGCACTTTCGGAAATATCGATCCGAACAATGAAGACAGTATCCCCGGGGAAGTCAATTTCGCGATCGCCCGGAGGGAACGCATGGAAGTCTTTCACTGCCGGCTGCCGCTTCTTTCTTCGCGCCTGCAGTACAAGCTTGCCGTCGCGGATATGGCCGCGGACCGTATGCTGGAGATGTTTTTGGGGGTGACAGGACAGAAATGATGAGACAGAAAGTGATCCGATATGCAGCGGCCGTTGGGCTCCTGCTCCTGCTCTGCGGCTGTGCGGGCTCCGACAGCGGCGAGAACGATCCCGAGGATGTATTGCAGGTCGAGGAGTATCTGCGGGAGAAATACGACAGGGATTTTGAGGTCCTGTGGGCTGTCCGTGACACTTCTTCGGATGCCGGCAGTCTTGAAGCGGACGTAGAAAGTGTGCAGGGTACGGAGTTTACCTATAAAGACGGCTTTGATGATTACGGCACCGTCTACTTCCAGAAGGAGCTGCACGACGATCTGCTGGAACTGTGCAGGACGAATGCGATCTATTTTAAAAGCTTTACGGTGACGGATCTCTGGTATCCCGACGGTATCAGCTGCATGATGGACGGGTCGGACAATCTGTTCGAGCTGTCGCGCCCCGAGCGGCTGGAAGCGCTGCTTGACGCAAAAGGAGCAGGCTTTTACGTAAATGTGGTGGTACAGATCAACGACACACATGAGCGAACCCTGGAAAATGAGTTCTGGGAGTATTTCCAAAGATTCCCGAAGTTCTCCCAGGTGCATATCTATGACGAGGAAGGAAAGATGAGATACTGCGCTTCCTACAGCAACCACGAGGAGGCTGAGAATTCAGGCTATCGCAGGGAACTTGAGGACTGGCTCAGGGATCTGCAGAAGAAAAAGCAGTGATCCGGCTGCCCGGCCAGAGGGCCAGGGACTGAAAACGCCTGGGAGTATATGGAGAATATCATGGACAACGAAAAGGATCCTCTCGCCTGGGAGGAAGTAGAAACTGAGCATCTCGTTACGGACGAGTGGATGGATTTCCGCAGATGCATGTACCGCCTGCCCAACGGCAGAGTGTTCGGACCATTCTACACATACAGTCAGAAGGATTATGTGGTGATCGTGGCATCGGACACGGAGGGGAAGTTCCTTTGCGAGCGGCAGTTCAGGCCAGGGATTTCGACGGTGACGACCGAGTTTGTCGCGGGGCACATTGAAGCAAGTGATATGCGCGACCCGGCTGTGGGGCTCACCGCTGAGGATGTGCTTTCTGCCGCCAAAAGAGAGCTTCGCGAGGAAACGGGCTACGCCTCGGACGATTGGACACCGCTGCTCACACTGCCCTCCAATGCGTCGATCGCGGATAACCATGCATATCTGTTTGCCGCGCGCAATTGCAGAAAGGTTTCGGGGCAGCAGCTCGACGATACGGAGTTCCTGAAAGTCGTCAGACATTCCGCCGAAGAGATCGAAGAGATGATCGCTGCCGGCAGGTTTCAGATGAGCATGCATGTCACAGCGTGGCTTTTGGCACAGAGAATGCATTAGTATACCAAAAGAACCTATGGGATACGACGCTTCATGATACAATAGCACGTATTGCAGGAACTGAGACTGCATATCAGGAGAGGATATGATGGTGAACAGGAAATACGTGACATATGCGGCAGTGGCGATCACGGCGATGGCGGTGCTGACAGCCTGCGGGGCAAAAAAGACGGCGGAGCAGGCAACAAAACAGGAGCAGCAGACAAAGGCATCGACGGCGGTCTATGCCGCGACACTGGAGGAACTGCACGCGTCCGGCGCGGCTGACAGTTTTGCGCTGGTCGATGTTGACGGCGACAGCACCCCGGAGCTTGCGGCGGTTGATTCCGAGGGACCGGCTGAGGCCAACACCTTTCTGTATACGATCAGCAGCGACGGCCAGGTGGTGGAGCACGAACGCTGCATGACCGGATACGACGGGGCGGCCATTTATTTCAGTGAAGGGAAAAGCATTCTTCTGACGACCCAGCATCTGATGGGAGATACTTTTCTGTGGAAAGAGGTCAAAGGCGGCAAGATTAAGGTGCTGCTTGAGGCACAGAGTTCGGGCTATATCAGCGATGATCCGTCCGGACAGGAATTTCTGGTTGACGGCAAAAGCGTAAGCCTCGAAGAGTACAGCAGCGCCATGAACGACTATTTCACCAAATATTCTCCGATGACGCGGATCGACCTGGATGGTCTGACCAGAGTGAACGCCTCCATGACCGAGGATGTACCGGAGTTTGAGGTCGTTGAAACTACGCCGTACGTAAGCTATGAGGAGATCAGGTCGCAGCTGGGACAATAACGCGAACCACGCTTGCATTTTCCCTGCGGCTGTGATATCGTGGCAGAAGATTAAAAGAGAAAGGCGCACATTCCGTGTGTAGGTGAAAAAATGAAGATTCGATAATTCATTTGGTACATGCAGACAAGTAATAATGGCCTGAAAAGGTCTGTTTGCGTATGCCGGATCGGATTATCGTAGTCGTTTTGAAGCCGTCTCATTATAAAAGTATGCGCATACAGGCGTGTTCAGGGCCTTCACTGGTACGTATGATCTGTTTCCGGCAGGAAGCAGATTTTTTTATGGCCCTGATCGGAGGTGATGCCTCATGGCACAGATACAGGTGACAGATCTGACGTTTTCCTATGAGGGAAGCGCGGATGATATTTTTGAAAACACGACATTCCGGATCGACACGGACTGGAAGCTCGGGTTGATCGGGAGGAACGGAAAGGGCAAGACCACGCTCCTGAATCTTTTCCTGGGGAAGTATGAGTATCGCGGCAGTATCAGTACAGGCAAGCGGTTTGACTACTTTCCGTACCGCGTATCCGACGCGGATCTGCAAAGGACTGCCGAGGAACTGATGGAGGGATGGAAGCCGCAGGTCGAGCTGTGGCAGGTGCTGATCCGGATGGACGAACTGAAGATGGATCCGGAGTGCCTGTACAGACCGTTTCAGACACTGAGCTTCGGCGAGCGGACGCGCGTGATGCTCGCGGTCCTGTTCGCGGCGGACAATGAGTTTCTGCTGATCGACGAGCCGACCAACCATCTGGACGGGAGGGCGCGGGAGATCGTCAAGGAGTTCTTTGCTTCGAAGAAGGGATTTATCCTTGTGTCGCACGACCGCGACCTGCTGGACGGGGTCTGCGACCACGTGCTCGTGCTGAACCGGGAATCGATCGAGGTGCAGGCGGGAAATTTCTCCTCATGGTGGGAAAACAAGGAAAAGCGGGATGCCTTTCGGCAGGCTGAAAACGAGAAGCACCTGAGGGAGATCGGAAAGCTCAAAGCGGCAGCGGACAGGACCGCCCGGTGGGCGGAAAAGAGCGAGCGTGCCAAGATTGGGTTTGATCCGGTCAAAGAGCATGACAGGAGCATCGCCACGAGATCCTTTATCGGCGCCAAGACCAAGAAGATGCAGACGAGGGTCAAGGCCTATGAAAACCGGATCGACCGCGAGATCGAGGAAAAGGAGGGGCTCCTGAACGATATCGAGCGTGTGGTCGACTTAAAGGTCATGCCTCTTACGCACCACAAGGAACTCCTGATCGACGCGGACGATCTGGCTCTGCAGTACGCGGGCGCCGCGCAGAAGCTGTTCGAAGGGCTGCGCTTTCAGGTAAAAAGAGGGGAGCGTTTGGTTCTGGCCGGCGAGAACGGGTGCGGGAAGTCCAGCATCCTGCGTGCGGTCTTTCAAAAGATGGGAAGGCCGGAGACATCGGAACTCCTGATCTCGGGCCGCTTTGACGTGGCGGCGGGCATGACGGTCTCCTATGTCAGTCAGGATACGTCGTTTCTTGCGGGGTCGCTTCGCGAATTCGCCGAGAGGCGCGGCCTCGAGGAGCGGCTGTTCCTCGCGGTGCTCCGGCAGCTCGATCTCGGACGGGAGCAGTTCGTAAAAAACATGGAGGAGTACTCGGAGGGTCAGAAGAAAAAGGTCCTCATCGCCGCGAGCCTGATCACGCCGGCGCATCTGTACATCTGGGATGAGCCGCTCAACTATATCGACGTGTTCTCGCGGATGCAGATCGAGAAGCTGATCCTGACCTATGAACCCACGATGCTCCTGGTTGAACATGATGTGCGGTTTCAGGAAAAGGTGGCGACAAAGGTCGTCAGGATCGGCCATGAAACAGCCTGAGCGGATGCATTGCAACAATGGCCCGCAGGAACAGGTAAATGTGATAGAATGTCCTTAGGCTGCTTAAGGAGGGAAGAGATCACATGGCACTGGGAAGGGGCAATCAGGAGATCGATCTGCACGGCCTCCGTGCGGAGGAGGCGAAAAAGAAGATCGACAGGGCGATCCGCGAGGCTGATCCGACGGTCTACCGGATCAGACTGATCCACGGATATCACCGGGGACACGGGCTGCGGGACATGATCTGGGATGAATACAGCTACGGCCGCAATCCCAAGGTGCTTCGGATCGTGGGCGGTGATAATGAAGGGATCACGGAGCTGGTGCTCCGGGAGTATTAGGCGGTAATGACCATCATCTATGTGATACTGGGTGTCGCTTTCTGTCTGTACGGACTGGCGGTCCGTGCGGTCGGCAGCGGCACTTCTTTTTTCCTGATCTGGATGATGACCGGATTCCTGGCCTTTCTTTACGCGATCGCCAAAAAGAACGCGTTCTGGAAAACGGTTCCGCAGGTGCTCCGGCTGACCTCTTTTACGGTCTTCGGCATGGCCCTTTTGCTGTTCATTTTTGTGGAGGGCCTGATCCTGAGCCACTTTCGGGAGCAGGGTGAGGAAAAACTGGACTGCATCATTGTCCTCGGCGCGCAGATCTATGACAGCGGACCGAGCGTCGTGCTGCAGTACCGGCTCGATAAGGCGGCGGAGTATCTGAAGGAGAATCCTGAGACCCTCTGCATCGTCAGCGGCGGAAAGGGGTATAATGAACCGTATGCGGAGGCGCAGGGGATGCGCGGGTATCTGGTCACGCACGGCATTCCGGAGGAACGGATCCTGCTGGAGGACCGAGCACTGAATACGGTCCAGAACATCGCATGCAGCAGTGAACTGCTTGAGCGGCAGGGCGTTGATCTCCGGAAGATGCGGGTCGGTATCGTGACCAACAACTTCCACGTATACCGCGGCACAGCGATCGCGAAAAATCAGGATTTTGAGCATGTCTGCGGGATCGCGGCCGGTTCGGATCCGTTCTTTCTCGTAAACAACCTGCTGCGGGAATTCTGCGGCGTGTGCAAGGATAAACTGTTCGGCAACTTGTAAAAGGCGGGCAGATGAGCAGAGGCGATCATGGAAACTGATCAGTATCCTGAAACAATAAAAAACAGCCTGCGGTTCTATGAGAACAAGGTTGCTCCGCTGATCGAAAAGCGTTTTTCGGAGTATGCCTCGAGGATTGCCGTCGGCCTTGCCGGGGAGGGTTCCGACTGCTTCGGCTACGATGACCTGATCTCCCGCGATCACGATTTCGGGACCGGTGTCTGTCTCTGGGTCATGGAAGAGGATATGGAGGAATTCGGTTATCTTCTGTCCATCGTATACAACGAGATGGCCGCGAAGAACGGCGCAGGCGGGATTTCACAGAGGCTCCGCGAGCGGCGCGGCGTTATGACGGTTCATGATTTTTACTCGAACATTCTGGGAATCGACTGTGACGTCAGGAACTGCAGCATCAGTGACGCGGACTGGAGAGCGCTCGATCATTCGTGTCTGGCGACGGCTGTCAACGGCCGGGTGTTCCGGGACGATGCCGGTGTCTTTACGGCGTTTCGAAATAAGCTCCTTGCCTATTATCCGGACAGGATCTGGAGGATCCGTATCGCCGGCGAGCTGCACAGGTTTTCCGCAAGCGTTCAGGTCAACTACGCGCGGTGCATGACACGGGGCGATATTGTCGCTGCCCGGATCTGCCACGCGGAGGGACTGCGTGCCGCGATGGAACTGTTTTTCCTGATGAAACGGGTATATTCGCCGTACTACAAGTGGACGTTCCGCAGACTGGAGGAAATGGATGAAGACGGCACTTTTGCCGGACTTGTCCGGAAATTTTCCGCACTGACATGCGCCGAAGCCGCGTGGAAGGGCGTGCGGTATGACGCCGATCAGCTTAATACGGCGGATCCCGTCGTTACCGGTGCGGAGAAGCTGGCGCAGCAGATCGTCTCCATGCTGCGCGGACACGGTTTTATCAGCGAGGATGACCCGTATCTGGAGAAATATGTCAACAGCATACTGCAGGAGGAACAGGGAAGATGAAGATTGAAAAGGTTGTCCTGATCGGCGCGGGCGCGGTGGGCGCCTACTTTGTTGAGGGGCTCATGAAAAAGGAGAGCGTCAGCTTCTCCGTGATCGCCGAAGGAGAACGGCGGGAACGCCTTCAGAAACAGGGGCTTAAGATCAACGGCCGGACACTTTTTCCTGCCGTGGAGACCCCGCAGGAAGCGTACGGCGCGGATCTCATCCTGATCGCGGTCAAGTACGAGGCGGTTCATGAGGCTGCCCGCATGGCGGCTGAGATCACGACAGAGAGAACGATCATCCTGTCGCTTCTCAACGGGATCGACAGCGAGGAGATCGTCGGCGCGGCGGCAGGGCCGGAGCACATGCTGTACTCCATCATGCGGATACAGTCCTGGCGCGACGGCGGGGAGATCCTCTTTGATCCAAAGGGGACAGCCGGCCTGTTCTTCGGTGAAAAGGATGTGCACGAAAAGACAGAGCGCGTGCTTGCAGTCGAGGAACTGTTTGACGGTACGGGCGTCCGCTGTAACTTCGTGCAGGATATGCCCGGGGAGATCTGGAACAAGTTCGCGAGCAACATCAGCAGGAACCTGCCGCAGGCCATGCTGGGCGTGGGATACGGGGCCTATGAGGACAGCGCGCATGTCACGTATCTCAGGAATGTGATGGATGACGAGGTGCACGCGGTGGCACAGGCAAAAGGGATAAAGATCCCGCCGATGGCCGGAAACGCGGCGGCAGCCTGGCAGACCGTGGACAAAAGCGCGAGATTTTCTACACTGCAGGATCTGGACGCGCACAGGCACACGGAGGTGGAAATGTTCCTCGGCGTGCTGATCAGGATCGCGGCTGAGGTTCATGTGCCGGTGCCCTGCTGTACTTATGCCTATCATTTCATCAAGGCGCTCGAGGAAAAGAATGACGGGCGCTTTGACTATGTACAGGGAGGCTGAACGATGAGATTTCTGATACAGCGTGTAACGAACGGCTTAGTGACGACCGGCGGTCAGACTGTGGGACAGATCGGCAAAGGCTTTGTCGTGCTGATCGGCATCGGACAGGATGACACGGAGGCCGTGGCCGATAAGATGGTGAAGAAGCTTCTGGGACTGCGCATCTTTGCCGATGAAAACGGAAAGACCAATCTGGCGCTTAAGGATGTCGGAGGCGAACTGCTGCTGATCTCACAGTTTACGCTCTATGCGGACTGCAGGCACGGAAACCGCCCGGGCTTTACCCTGGCAGGGGATCCGAAGAGGTCCGAGGAACTGTATGAGTATATCATCGGGCTGTGCAGAAAAGAAGTCGCCGGAGTCGAGTGCGGCGTTTTCGGCGCCGATATGGCAGTGTCCCTGGTCAATGACGGACCGTTTACGATCTTCCTGGATTCGGAACAGCTGCAGAAATGAAGATCGGCCGGATGTGGTATAATAAGCGGTATGAGACCGGTTAATATCTACGCGTTAACAAGGCTTGACGCTCCGGAACTGCTCTCCAAAGTCGAAAAGCAGCTGTCCCGGCGCGGGCGCGCCATGAAGATCAGATCCTGGGAGATCGAGGGACTGCGGCTCTTTTCGGAAAAGCTGCAGGATGTCTACAGTGACGCCTGCTCTCTGATGTTCTTCTATTCCTTCACAATGCAGAAGCTCGGCAAGGAATTCGATCTTCTGAGGATCAGCGACGAACTGGTCGTCAATATCGAACTCAAGAGCGGAAATGTTTCAAACGATGCTGTGCGCAGCCAGCTGATCCAGAATAAGTATTATCTTGCGACGCTCGGCAGGAGCATGTATTTCTACACCTACATCAGCGGCCAGGACCGGCTCGTGCGTCTGTCAAACAGCGGCCGCCTCGTCAACAGCTCGTTCGAGGAACTGGCCTCTGTGCTGGAGAAGCAGGGCGGCTGCCTGGACGTCGATATCGATGATCTTTTCAAGACGGACAAATATCTCCTCTCCCCGCTCACGGATCCCGCGCGGTTTCTGCGGCGCGAGTACTTTCTGACCTCGCAGCAGCGGGATATCAAAAAGCAGATCCTGAAGGGCATCTCCGAAGGTCACATGCTGCATGGGTTCACGGGACTTCCCGGAACGGGCAAGACCATCCTTCTGTACGATATCGCGATGCAGCTGTCGCATCGAAACCCGGTGTGCGTCTTCTATTTTGGGCCGCGGCGGACGGAGCTGAATGAGTTCGATGAACGGCTCAAGCGCATCGATTTTTATCCCTGTTACAGGAACAGCATGCCGGGGGTCTCCCGGGAGTACACGGCGATCTTCGTGGATGAGGGACACGGCATGGGCGAGGGCGCTTTTTCCGAGATCCTGACGTACGGGAAGAAGTGGAGCGCGCCGGTGATCATCTCCTATGACAATGTGGACTGCGTTTCCAAAAAGGAGCGCGCGGGGATCGGCTCGCCTGTCATCGAAGCGGCGGAGGGTTTCAAAGGATACAGACTGACGAACCGGATCCGTCTGAACAACGAACTGTCCGCGTTCCTGCGTTCTCTTTTTTCCGCACCGGCCACGTTTAAGAGGGAGTATCCCAACGTGACGGTCACGTACGGCAGAGATCAGGAGGAGGCCTCCCGCCTGATCATGAATCATGAAAGGGAAGGCTACATGTTCATCTGGGACCGGAGTCTCGGTACAGACTATGAACGGACGGATGAATTTCCGGGGGAGGGGCTGACCCGCATCGAGTCCGCCACCGTGACCGGCAGGGAATTTGACAAGGTCGTGATGCTCCTGGATGATACTTTTTACTATGATGAAAGGGGATTCCTGCGGAACCGCGAATCCGACAGCCAAAGCTCGCCAGCGCGGATCATGAACCTGTTCCACGGCCTCAGCAGGGCCAAAGAAAAGATAGCGATCGTCGTTAAGGACAACATGACGGTCATGGAACAGATCTACCGCGTACTGCAAAGATAAAGGAGGAAAGAAAGATATGAAGAAACCGAACCTGAAGATCACCTTTAACGCGCCGGTCGTCCTGGGCTTTGCGTTCGTCTGTCTCGTGGTGATGCTGATCGGTATCGCGACGGGAGGCGGCAGTACGACGGCTGTTTTTTCTACATACCATTCGTCACTTGCGTCCCCGATGACCTATGTGCGGTTCTTTACCCATGTGCTGGGACACGCGGGGTGGGATCACTACATCGGAAACATGGCCTACATTCTGCTGCTGGGTCCCATGATCGAGGAGAAGTACGGCTCGAAGAGGGTACTGTCGGTGATCCTGATCACGGCGCTCATCACAGGTCTGGTCAACTATATTTTCTTCTGGGATGTCGCTCTTTGCGGTGCCAGCGGCGTGGTGTTCGCGTTTATCCTGCTGACTTCCTTTACGAGCTTTAAGGACGGTGAGATCCCTCTCACCTTTATCCTTGTATTCGTGATCTACATTGGGCAGCAGGTCTATGACGGCATTTTTGTCAACGACAATATCTCAAACCTGTCGCATATCATCGGCGGCCTGATCGGAGCCGGTGTCGGGTATGTGTTTAACCGGAAGAAATAGAACATTCGGAGGAAAACAGGATGACCAAGACAGTTCTCTGCTACGGTGATTCCAACACGTACGGTTTTGTCCCCGCGACCGGAGCGCGGTATCCGGCGGATGTCAGATACCCCGGACGGCTTCAGATGCTCCTCGGGGAGGACTATCACGTAGTCGAGGAGGGATGCAACGGGCGGACGACCGTCAACGATGACCCGATCGACGAGTGGAAGAACGGCCTGAACTATCTGCGCCCGTGCCTGCAGTCGCACAAGCCCGTGGACATCGTGGTCCTCATGCTGGGCAGCAACGACCTCAAGGCCAAGTTCCATCTGAAAGCGCAGGAGATCGCGGAGGGCGCCGGGCAGCTGCTGCAGGTGATCCGGAGCTTTACGTTCGAAAAGCAGGGCTTCGTTCCGAAGATCATCCTTGTATCGCCGCCGGAGATCGGAACGGGCATCCGGACTTCACCGTATTATGAGGATTTCGGAGATGCCTCCGTGGAGACCTCCCGTCAGTTTCCGAAGTATTACAAAAAGATCGCGGACCTTTACGGCTGCGTGTTTTTCGACGCGGCACAGCATATCTATCCCTCTGAGACCGACTCGCTGCATCTGACACCGGAGGGGCACAGAGTGCTGGCAGAGAAGCTGTGCGAGATCATCAAAGGACTGTGAAGGCCGATTTTGACTGCCGGATCATCCGTTCCGGACGAAAAACTCTTGCTCTGGAGGTGACAGCGGACGGAGATCTGCTCATCCGGGCGCCGCTCAGGATGTCCGAAAAGGAGATCCTGGCTTTTGCGCAGAAGAATCGGGAGTGGGCTGCCGGCAAGATCCTGGAGGCAAGGAAAAAACGCGAGGAGCGGGAGCGCCTGGAGCAGGAGAACCCGGTCGTACCGCTGACCCGGGAGGAACTGGAAGAACTCGGCCGGGCAGCTGCTGACTATATCCCGATGCGGGTGGCGCATTTCGCCTCGATCATGGATCTTGATTTCGGCAGGGTCACGATCCGCAACCAGACCTCGCGATGGGGGAGCTGCAGCGCCAAAAAGAATCTGAATTTCAATGTCCTGCTGATGCTGACGCCGCGGGAAGTGATCGACAGTGTGATCGTGCATGAACTGTGCCATATCAGACACATGGACCATTCGAAGGCGTTTTACGCGGAAGTCCTGAAGTACTTTCCGGAGTATCATAAATGGGATGACTGGCTGAAAAAGAACGGAAGCGCACTGATGCGGAGATTACCGAAGGGAGAGCGTGATGGACAGGGATGAACTGGAAAAGACCGTACGGCAGGAAAACGTAAGAGGCTTCGTAAAGATATCGGATACCGCGCAGGAACTGGACGGATCATTGTTTGCCGGTCTCCTGGGGGATGAGGAAGGGGTAACCGGGAATATGACCGGAAACAGACCGCATGAGTCAATAAGTCAGAAGCAGCGGCAGGAATGGAAGCCATTGGAATTCTATACGGAATGGCGCCTGCGGGGCGACCGTTACAACGACAGCTACGGCAACGGCTTTACGCTCTCCGGCGGGGAGTCTGTGCAGGGGATGCGCATCGTCCGGGAGGATGCGGATGAGACTGTCTTTGAAGGGAAAAAAGGACACAGGATCCGGTGCATCCATGAGAAACAGGGCGATGTGACACGCTGCCGCAGTATTTTTGAAAACACGACCGGAGAACCGGTATATCTGGAACTCCTTTCGAGCTTTGCCGTACGCGGGATCAAAGCGGACCGGATGCACCGGGCGACCTCCTTCTGGAGCGCCGAGGGCAGGCTCCTTTCCCAGAGGATCAATGACCTGAATATGGAGCAGTCCTGGGCGAAACACGGCATCCGGATCGAGAAGTTCGGACAGATCGGGTCGATGCCGGTGCGCAAGTGGTTTCCGTTCCTGGCATTGGAGGATACGGAGAGCGGGCATTTTGTCGGCCTGCAGCTCGGCTGCGCATCCAGCTGGCAGATCGAGGTGATGCGCAGGGAGGAGGAGCTCTACATTCAGGGCGGCCTTGCGGATCGGGATTTCGGACAGTGGACCAAGTGCCTGCAGCCGGGAGAGACGTTTGAGACACCCTGTGCGGTGATCGCGGAAGGGAACACGCTCCTTGAGGTGTGCGACAGGCTGGTGAAGGCGCAGAAGCCGCGGATCGCGGAGCCGGATAAGGATCTGCCGGTCATCTTCAACGAGTACTGCACCACCTGGGGGAATCCCTCGTTTGACAACCTCGAGCGCACGGCGAAACGCCTGCAGGGAACGGGCGTGAAGTACCTGGTGATCGACTGCGGCTGGTACAAGAAGCAGGACGGCGAGAACTGGTTCAACACCGCCGGCGACTGGGAGCCGAGCAGGGTACTGTTCCCGGACGGGATCCAAAGTGCCGCGGATATGATCCGTGCGCATGGGCTGATCCCGGGGATCTGGTTTGAGTTTGAAAATGTCGGGTCGGAATCGGACGCGTTCCGCGAGGAAGAACATCTGCAGAGGCGGGACGGTTTTCCGGTCACGGTCGGCAGCAGGCGGTTCTGGGATATGCGTCAGATATGGGTCTGGGACTATCTGGACAGGCGGCTGATCGGACTCCTTAAGGAGTGCGGATTCGGCTACCTCAAGGTGGATTACAACGAGAATATCGGCGCGGGCGTCGACGGCGCGGAGAGCCCCGGAGAGGGGCTGAGGCAGAGCGTGGAGCAGTCCCGAGCGTATTTCAGGCATATCGCGGAGGAGCTTCCGGAGCTCGTGATCGAGAACTGTTCGAGCGGCGGCCACCGCCTGGAGCCCTCCATGATGGAACTGGTGTCGCAGGCGAGCTTTTCCGATGCCCATGAATGCGTATCCATCCCGCTGATCGCGGCCAATCTGCAGCGGCTGATCCGGCCGGAGCAGAGCCAGATCTGGGCGGTACTGCGGGCGGACGCGGACATCCACAGGGTCAACTATGTCCTTACCGGCGCGTTCCTGGGGCGTCTGTGTCTTTCCGGGGAGATCTTTGATCTTAAGGAGGAGCAGTGGGCGCAGGCGGCAGAGGCTGTGCGTTTTTACAGAAAGGCCGCGCATATCATCAGAGACGGCTCTACGACGGTCATCCGCACGACAGCAGTGGACTACGGCGATCCCGAGGGTTATCAGGCGGTACTCAGGGTACTGGAAAAAGAGGCGCTCCTGGTCGTGCACACCTTCCGGAACGGAGCGAATCCGCCGATCGATGATCTGCTGGGGAAATACAGGATCGCAGAGACGTTTGGATCAGAACTCGACGGTGATCACCGCGGCAGAGTCTTTTTACTGAAGTCCTGAGCTTTTTCTGAGGCAGCGGAATCCCTGAAGACGCGGCCAACCTTGACAGTGCCGGTGCTTTCGGCAGAGGGAGCCCCGGATGCTGCGGCGTCTTTTGCGGTATCACTGCTTCCGACGGCCGGCTTCTGCGCCAGCCACGGATTATTTTCATCATCATCCGTCGGATCCCAGCCGCGCCGCGGGTCATCCGGATCGATGACAACGGCTTCGGGCTTGCCGAGCGGCCCCGGAGATTCCTCGTCGAGATAGATGACGACCTTCGTGCCGGGCTTGCAGTTTTCATAGATCCATTTCGAATCAGCCACGGACAGACGGACACATCCCATCGAGGCGACCTCTCCGAGCAGGTTGTACTGATCCCATTCCAGAGCGTCCGGAGACATGCGTGTGTAGGGGACGGAGTGGAAGAGTACATATCCGTTGAACCTGACGGCGTAGCGCGCGACAGAGTTGTCGAACATCCAGCGCCATTCATAGTAATCAGAAGTCTGATAGGTGCCCACCGGCGTACCGTGGCCCTTTCTGCCGCAGGAGCAGACCATCGCCTTTACAGGCACGAGTTCGCCCTGATCATCCGTGGTATATACGGTCACACAGTTCCAGGCGCGGTTGACGCAGATGGTATAGTCAGGTCTCGTGTCCTCCTGCTGCGCGGCAGGGGCGGCGATGGCCGGTACGGGACGTGAAAGCGCGATCAGGACCGTACAGACAGCCAGGGCGGCGAGACGGAAAAATCTTTTCATAATGCCTCCTGTTCAGTAACTCTCCCCACCATACCGGGGTAACACCTGTTATGTCAAGGGGAATCGTCCCATCCGGGAATTTATGGTATAATACTGCCGTAATGTCGGCAGCAGAGAAGGGAGCAGAACATGGGCGTTTTTTCGAAATTTCACAGGTATCACGGAGCGGGAGAGCAGGCGAATGTGAACAATGTCACCAATTTCGGCGAGCCGGCCTATTCGCTCTACACGAGCACCAAGGTGTTCACGCTGCATCACCGCATCACGATCATGGACAAGGATGAGAACACGGTCTACACATCGAGCACAAAGTTTCCTTCCCTGCATGACAAGACCGATATCGTCGATGCACAGGGCAACCAGGTGGCGCATATCGAGAGGAAGTTCTTCACGCTTCACGAGCGGCATTTCATCACGATGGCGGACGGCTTCAAGTTTGAAATCTCCAATGAGTTTTTCCACCTCATCAAGGACGTCACGAACATCGAGGGGCTGGGCTGGCAGCTGCGCGGCAATATCATGGCCCTGAATTTCGAACTGTATGACCAGAACGACTGCATCATCGCCGTGATCGGCCAGAAGATGCTCTCGCTCCATGACAAGTACTGCATCGATATCTACCGTCCGGAGCAGGAAAAAACCGTCATCGCGATCCTGGTGACGCTGCAGCATATGATCAAGGACAGAGCGAACGCGGCGTCAGGCGGCGGCAGCTCATCCTCCAGTTCATCATAATAAGGAGCAGTTATGGGCAAAAACGCTAAGATCACCGTACATCCCGCCTATGAGACGGGAGAGATTTCGCGCAGACTCTTTTCGGCTTTTCTGGAGCCGATCGGAACCATTGTCAACGGCTGCATGTTTAATCCAAAGCATCCGACTGCGGATGAACAGGGATTCCGCAGGGACTTCATCGATGCGCTGAAGGCGGCGCACGTTCCCGCGGTGCGGATGCCCGGCGGCAACTTTGTCTCCGCGTGGCAGTGGAAGGATTCGATCGGACCGGTAGCCGGGAGAAAGGTGCATCTCGATCCCGCGTGGCACCAGTATGTCACCAATGAGGTCGGGCATGACGAATATCTGCAGTGGGCGGAAAAGGTCGGGACAGAGACGCTCTATACCGTGAACATGGGGACAGGGACGATCCAGGATGCCATGGATCTCGTGGAATACACGAACCATCCGCGCGGCACCTACTGGTCGGATCTGCGCAGGAAGAACGGACACGAAGCGCCGTACGGTGTGAAGATGTGGTATCTGGGCAACGAGATGGACGGTCCCTGGCAGCTGGGTGCCTGGGACAAAAACCCCGAAGGATACGGCCACAAGGTGCTCGAGACCTCCAAGGCGATCAAGTGGATCGATGAGACGATCGAGACCGGTGTCTGCGGCTCCTCGGCGCTCTTCATGGAAGGTTTCCCCGAATGGGACGCTGCGGTACTCGACAAGTGCTATGACGTCGTTGATTATCTGTCCGTGCATCACTATCATACAGCCCCTCCCGGTGATACCCGGGCGCTTCTGGGAGGCGCTCTCTATTATGAAGACTTCATCAACGCGGAGATCGCGATGATCGACTACATAGCGGCAAAACACAGATCCCCGAAAAAGGTAATGCTCTCCTTTGACGAGTACGGCGCGATGGTGCGGCCGCTCGAGGAGCTGCATCCGGGCTACGGGCGTTATAACATGACGAAGCGCCACTATCACTTTGATCCGGAGAGGACGTATGTCCTGCATGATCCGGATAACATGCAGCACCGCCGGTTCCCGGGCGGCGAGATGACAAACGCGCTGGGGATGGCGTCGATCCAGCTGGCGCTCCTGCGTCATGCCGACCGTGTCAGGATCGGCTGCATGACGGGCGGACTTGGTGCACTCGCGGCATCTGACCACGATCATGTCTGGCGGTCCGCTTCTCACTATATCTACACGCAGCTGATGGAATACGCCCGCGGTACATCGATGGTGACGAAGGTCGAGAGCGAGACATTTGACATGCCGGGCTATGCCATCGAGGATACGTCGCAGTACACGGGCAAGGAGGGTGTGAACTTCATCGATTCCGCGAGCGCCTGGGACAGAGAAAACGGACGGCTTGCTGTCTTTGCCATCAACAGGAACGAGGAGACAGAGTATCCGCTCACGATCGACATCAAAGGCTTTTCCGGTTACGGGCCGGCCGCTGTTTATACGATGCGGACGGACGATCCCGAGGCGAGGAACACCTTCGGGGATGATGAGCGTATCGCACCGGAGAGTGTAGAAAACTATGTCTTTGCGAACGGTGAACTGACTATTCCCGTGAAGCCGCTTTCCTGGAACGTATACCTTTTTGAGACGGCGAAGACCGACAGTGAGGGATAAGGCACATGTCCTTTCGGATCATCAGAAACGATATCACCAGGGTTTCCGCGGACGCCATTGTAAATACGGCCAATTCGGAACCGACCTATGGAGACGGTACTGATGCGGCGATCTACGCGGCGGCGGGCGCGGAGGAGCTTCTTGAAGAGCGCCGCAGGATCGGTGAGATAGGGACCGGAGAAGCAGCCGCGACGCCGGCGTTTGCGCTGGACGCGAAGTACATCATCCATACGGTCGGTCCGGCGTGGATCGACGGAGAGCACGGTGAGCGCGAGGCGGTGCGCCGCTGCTATGAGAACAGTCTGAAGCTGGCGCGGGAGCTTTCATGCGAAAGCATCGCTTTTCCTCTGATAGCGACCGGGGTCTATGGGTTTCCCAGGGATGAGGCGCTGCAGATCGCTGTATCCGTGTTCAGCAGCTTCTTAAGCAGCGCGGACATGGAGATCACGCTCGTCGTCTTTGATCCGAAATCCTTTGTGCTGTCGGGCAGGATCTTTTCCGGGATCGATTCCTATATCGATGAGAACTATGTGGCGGAGCAGACGAAGACGGAGTACTTCGGCGCGGCCGCGGCTTCCGCGATGTCCATGGCGTCCGCGGCAGGCCCGGGGCTCGATATGGCTTTCGAACAGAATGGACCGACGGCCTTCGGCGCGGCTTCCCCTCTGGCGGACAGGGCAGTTTCTCCGAAGAAAAAGGAGAAGAGGAGCCGCCGGTCGCTTTTTCGCAAAAGAGATGCACAGGACACGGTCTGCTTTGATGCGGCTGCTTTCGATGAAGATGCTGAAGAGTGGAGATGCGAGGAAATTCAGGCACCGCAGCCGATGTCCACGGGCGGGAAAAAGCGTTCCCTCGAGGACGCGGTCGCGAACATCGGCGAATCCTTTCACGACATGCTCTTTCGCCTGATCGACGAGCGCGGATACAAGGATTCCGAGGTGTACAAGCGGGCGAACATCGACAGAAAGCTGTTTTCCAAGATCCGCAGCAGTGCGCAGTACAGGCCCCGGAAGAATACGGTGGTGGCGCTTGCGCTCGCACTGCGTCTCAACCTGGATGAAACAAAGGAGTTCCTGGGACGCGCGGGGTACGCGTTTTCTCCGGGGAGCGTCTTCGATCTGATCATAGAGTATTTCATCGAAAACGAGGTCTTTGATATCTACCAGATCAACCTGGCGTTGTTCGACCACACGCAGGAGTGTCTGGGAGAGTAAAAGGCAGCAGAGGAGAAGAAATGGAGCAGAAAACGGTTAAGACAGGCCTTGTGCTTGAGGGCGGCGCCATGCGGGGGATGTTCACCTGCGGCGTGCTGGATGTCTTTATGGAGAACGGCATCACGTTTGACGGGGCCGCCGGGATCTCCGCGGGTGCGGTGTTCGGATGCAATTTCAAATCCCATCAGATCGGGAGGGCAGTCCGGTACAACAAGCAGTACGGCAGGGACCCGAGGTACTGCAGCATTCGGTCTCTTGTGCGCACGGGAGATCTGTACGGCGCGAAGTTCTGTTATGACGATCTGCCGAACCGGCTGGATCCCTTTGACCAGGAGACCTTTCGGAAGGACCCGATGGAATTCTACATCGGCGCCACGGATATGAACACCGGCCACGCAGTCTTCCATCTCTGCAAAGATATGGGCAGAAAGGACCTGCAGTGGATGCGGGCATCCGCCTCCATGCCGCTGGTGTCGCGCATTGTGCGGGTCGACGGCTTCGAACTGCTCGACGGCGGGATCGTGACGTCCGTTCCCTACGGATTCATGGAGCGCCGCGAATACAACAGAAATGTCATCGTGCTCACGCAGCCGGCCGGCTACTGCAAGGAACCCGTGAAGATGGCGCTGTTTAAGGTGATGCTCCGGAAGTATCCCAAGGTCGTCGAAGCGATGGCTGTCCGCCACGAGATGTACAACCGCCAGATGGAGGAGATCAGTCAGCGTGAAGCCTCCGGCGAATCCCTGGTGATCCGTCCCCCGGAAAGCCTCGGGATCAAACGCACGGAAAATGACCCCGATCAGCTCGAGCGTGTTTATCAGATCGGCCGCAGGGAAGCGGAACGCAGGCTCCCGGATGTCAGGACGTTCCTCGGCGGATGTGCTAAGGCGTGACAGGCCACAAGCTGCCATAGAAAAAACGCTTGCACTATGGCGGCAAATAGTGTATTATACCTTTTGCGCGCATCGCGTGCGTGTGGCTCGTTGGTCAAGCGGTTAAGACGCCGCCCTCTCACGGCGGAAACAGCGGTTCGATTCCGCTACGGGCTATGGCAGATATCTCCCGAAATGCTCATGAACAGAGCGTTTCGGGATTTTCTTATGGCTGAGAATTTG
>JAILFA010000136.1 GCA_024687125.1 Lachnospiraceae bacterium | reverse complement strand
CCGTGCCGCCGGGTTTTATCCGGCGCTGCGATTCGACAATATAATCAATGTATTGTACACGATGCGCGAAAAAAAAGAAAGATACATATTCGGATCTTACCTCATCTCAGGTATCTTTCCGTCAAAATGCCGATCACCTTGTAATTGAGCATATCCTGTGAAGTTTCATAAGTCAGGATCAGCCGTTCTCCCGGAAGGATCCCATTCATCTGATACGCGTTGAGCTTCTTTACCGCCGACTTCGCGTATTCCGGATTATCCAGCATTCCCTCATGCTCCCAGTAGATTTCTTCCCTTCGTTTTTCGGAAAAGAAAGTGAAATCCGGATATATCGTTCCGAAATTCCGCAAAAGCAAAGGCTTCTCATATTTATACAGGATCCCTTTCCTGTAAAAAAAATCCGCAAGGATCTTCTCCGATTTTGACCTGACACGCTCTCCCCTCTCCGTAAGGATCACTGGCGTCCCTTCCTGAAATTCTTTTCCATCGTATGGCTCCGAAAGCCACTGCTCTTCCAGCTGCTTCAGAGTCGGCTCTACAGGCGTCACCAGTGCCTGGCGCTCGTTATGCATAGACTCATATACCTGCTCTATTTCATCGTCGGAATAATCTTTCAGGAGGTTCATGATCCGCCTGAGCCTTACCTCAGCCTTTCCGATCACTGCCGTATCGTAGGTGTTCTGCGCCAGTTGTCTGACCAGCTGCATATTATCTTTGGGTATATATGTACCATACCTGTCAGATATGCATTGATAATACCTGACATCACCATCATCCACTGAAATGCGCAATCTGCCCTCAGGCGGAGTACCCCGGCTTCCTTTCAGTTTTCTGAGAATACTCTCCAGATGCTTTTGCTCCTGCATTAACATTTCCTTCAGTCCGTACATTTTCTCCTCCTTCCTGAATGGTTTAATTTGGTTCGACTGACTCATTTTGTGGTTTCTTAATTTGCGGTCATGCTGTTTTGACGCAGCGACTGACTCATTTTGAGGTTTCTTGATTTGCGGTCATGCTGCGTCACCGCAGCGACTGACTCATTTTGAGATTTCTTGATTTGCGGTCATACTGCGTCACCGCAGCGCATGACTCATTTTGAACTTTCTTGATTTGCGGTCATACAAAAGAAAAAGCAAGAGCGGAAATAGATAAAAAGGAAGCCCGGAAACCAAATGGCTTCCGGGTATGAATGATCTGCGAAATGATTATCTCTTTGAGAACTGAGGTGCGCGGCGTGCCTTTTTCAGACCGTACTTCTTACGCTCCTTCATGCGAGGGTCTCTGGTGAGATAACCCGCCTTCTTGAGGGTTGCGCGATACTCGTCGCTGTCCGCCTCAAGGAGTGCACGTGCGATGCCGTGGCGGATGGCGCCCGCCTGTCCGGTGGTGCCGCCGCCCTTGACGGTGCAGATGATGTCAAACTTGTCGCCGGTGTTCGTCGCTACGAGCGGCTGACGAACGATGGTCTTGAGGGTTTCGAGACCGAAGTACTCATCGATGTCCCTCTTGTTGATCGTGATCTTGCCCTTGCCGGCAACCAGGAAAACGCGCGCAACCGAAGACTTGCGTCTGCCAGTGCCGTAATAGTGCTGCGTTGCTTTTGCCATGATATCCTCCAATCCGATATTAAATCTTCAGCTCTTCGGGCTTCTGTGCCTGCTGCTCATGCTCGGGCCCCGCATAGACATGGAGCTTACGGAACATGGCGCTTCCCAGCGCACCCTTGGGCAGCATGCCCTTGACCGCGTGCTCAATGACGCGCTCCGGGTGCTCGGCAAGCATCTTGCGCAGGGTCGTCTCCTTGACGCCGCCCACGTAATCAGAGTGCCGGAAATAGGTCTTCTCGTCGAGCTTCTTGCCCGTTACTTTGATCTTTGCCGCATTGACAACGATCACATAGTCGCCCATATCAAGGAAAGGCGTAAAATCAGGTTTGTGCTTTCCGCGCAGGACGTTTGCCACAGCCGTCGAAAGACGTCCGAGGGTCTGTCCCTCCGCATCGACCACATACCACTTCTTGTCCGCGACAGCTTCCGCGGTGGGTATTGTTGTCTTCATGTTGACCTCCAAAAATGTGCCTGCGCCTATGGCGCTTACCACTGCTCTGCTCTGCCTGCTTCGGCAAAGCCTGCTCAGAGCCGTCCTTCACCTGACGCTCCGGCTCGTACGCCCTTCGTGTACCGGGTTTGTCACAAACAGACGCACGCATACACGCGACAAGAGTCGCGCCCGATTATTGTATGACACGTACAGGGGCTTGTCAACCGGATTCTTTAAGATTACCTGCAGGTTTTTCAGAATCTTCGGATGCCTGCCCTGTCTTCCTGACCAGCGCACACAGCATCAGGGGGAACGCCGTCACCAGCGGAAATGCGTATCGGTACTCATCATTGATCGGCGTCGCCACCAGGTAAGTAAGCCAGATCGTCAGAACCGGCAGTAGAATAAGGAGCCTCCCACGGTCTCTGCCCTGCGACAGGATGAGAGTGATCGTGAAAAGAAGCGCCCAGGCATAAAAGCCCATGCACCAGAGCACAGAATCCAGCGGCACATAACTGCCCAGTTTGATCACAAGCTCTCGCAGCTTGACGAGGATCGATCCTCCGATGAGCGGGCGGTACTCCAGTCCGATCCCGTTTGAATAGACCCCTTCGATGACAAGGACATCGCCTGTATAATCCGGGTAGATAAAACCACGCACCTGCGCGCCGTAGGCAGCAAGATAATCTCCCGGATAGCGAAGCCCCAGCCGGATCCACAGCGACAGAAATTCCCATTTGTGTTCGACCAGATATTCCTCATTTCCCGCACGTACGAGTTCCTTCATGTTATCCGCAAATCCGGGAACATATAATTCCTTGATATAGGTAGTGTCGATCACGGAGCTGATCAATTCCCGATCCGCGTCAGAGAGCTCCCTGTCATTTACCAGCACCTGTGTGACCTGCTGCAGCGGGACGCAGAGCGACTCGATCATATCCGGCTGCCGTACCTGCGAGGCGTTCATCACAGGTCCTTTGATGACCACCGCAGCCGCGATCACCGGCAGGACCATGAGCAGTGCCCGTTTCAGATCCCTTCTGAAAAGGATCACAAAAAAGACCGCCGTGAGAATAAACGCGTAGAACCCGTTGCTCCGCAGCAGGCAGACGGACAACCCCAGCCCCCAGAACGCCGCGGTCAGCCCCCACCTGCCGGCTCCCTGCTGCTTTAGTCCGTCGTGCCAGATCCGGACCAGGACACAGGAGAAAAGGGTCACAACCGACGAAAACGGCGTGTCCTTGCCGACAATGACGCTCATGATCGGCATGAACGGATATACCGCATAGAACACCAGAACAAAAACACAGATCATCCTTCGGAAGCAGAATACGCGGTCCAGAGTCGAAACGACAAATGCCCCCGTAAAAGCGAGCAGCAGCATCTGAAACAGCGTATAAAGCGCAAGAGATGACGTAATGTCGCCCGTGAGCATCATCCCCAGCCGATAAAAAAGTCCCATCAGGAGCGTATGCGCGACCGGATGGTGGTTGGACCAGGGCTCCAGCCCAAGAAACTGTTCCGCCTGATTGATCGGATCCGGTGAAAAGATGCCCGGATAACTGTACAGGAACCAGGGGAGATAAAAAGCACAGCAGATCAGGAACGAGAAGAGAAAAAGGTGTCTGCCGAAGAGATCCGAGCACCCGTCATCCGCGGGATCCCGCCGCAGAAACCGGAATACGCCGTCGCCCGAAAGAAGCGTTGTCAGCACCACCAGCAGGGCGTGGGCAAAAAGATACCAGCCGACGATCAGGATAAGCATCATGCCCGCCGCGAACAGGCGGCTGTCAAATCCCGCCGATATCTGTCCTTGGAGCGCAAGCGCCGTAAACGCCGTGTAGATGGCGGCGGAAATGCGCAGTACCCAGGGGCGGGACACCTTTTTATGCTTTTCTTCTTCAACAAATAAAAAGCAGAGTGCGGCGTACAGGAAAAAGGACAGAATACTGCGCGCACTCATTCCCGCCATGAGCAGCAGCGCCCACAGCGCCACATATGCCTTGACTACCGCCAAAACCATCAGTCCAGATATCCTTCCCGGACAGTATGCCCCAGATGATCCGCGATCTTCTTAAGCTGCGCATCGGAGATCGTGTTCAGGATCCTGAGATGGGCCGTTTTCATATAGATCTCCGCGGCCTTTTCCGCGGTCTCGACCAGACCGAAGGCCTCGTCCAGATCCCTGCCGACGCCGTAGATACCGTGCTGTGCCCAGACGACGATCCGCGACAGTTTCATCTTTTCCGCCGTGGCCTCTCCGATCTCATTGGTACCGCAGAGCATCCAGGGCAGCACGCCTATACCGTCCGGAAAGATCATGATGGATTCGGTGCACATCCGCCAGAGTGTGCGTGTAAACTCCCGCTCATCCAGCGTATGCACATAGGTCATGGCCAGGAGGTTCGCCGGATGGCAGTGCAGGACCACGCGGTTGCCGGGATCCGCCGAAAGACGCGCCGCATGGCTCATCATGTGCGCCGGCAGCTCGCTGGTAAACTTTCCTCCGTCCGAAAAACCCCAGAGGACCTCGGCCTGTCTGCCGCCGTCCGCCAGCCGCAGAAGTCCCAGATTCATTTCGGGCGCATACTCTACATTCTTAAAATATTTCCCGGTTCCGGTGACCAGAAAGATCCTGCCGTCCAGCGACGGCTCCGAGAACCCGGTGGGGATCGTGCGCAGAACGGCCTTTGTATCAATATATTCCGCAGCCTCATCTTCTTCCAGCAGAAGACTGATATTGCCGCTGTTCCGTTCATCCCAGCCGTGATCATACATGATCGCTGTCGTACGGATCATATCCGTCATAAAGGGGGCTTCCAGAATATTCTTCATGGTTGTTTTTTCTCCAATGACTGTTTCAATTGAAATACAGACTTTATCGTATTCCTCTTACCACGATTTGGCAACCTGAATCGACGGTTTCACTTCCAGCCCTCAGCTTCCAGCCACTGTACGGATCTTTTCAGGGCTTCTACCGTTTTCGTTTCCAGGACACATCTCGCGTTTCTGCTCTCCGCAAGCCGTAATCTCTCTGAAAGATCGATCTCGCCGTCGCCGAGGGCGAGATGATTCCTCGGCGGATTCTCAGATCCGTCATGGATATGAAAATGCATCAAATGCTCCTGCCGCTTCAGGATAAACGGAACATCCTTCTCTCCGATCGCCTTGGAATGCCCGATATCCCAGGTCAGTCCGAAGCACGGACTCTGAAGCAGATATTCGATCGCCTTTTTCTCATAGTCCCGGAATCCGTCCGTATTCTCAACAGCGATCCGTATATCACTGTCACCGATCCATTCCTCGCACTTTGCGCGAAACTCTTTCATGCTGTTCATATAGGTATCAAAATCCCGGTCATACATCTGTACCTTTCTGTCCGGCAAAGTGATATAGATGCCGTGGTTCATATGCATATTGAGTGTCAGCGGCTGACTGCTGCCATACCTGTCACGCAGGAGCATGAGCTTTCCGGCCGCGGCGATAGAGCGCATGACTGTCTCCAGATAGGCTTCCGAAACCAGACGGTTAAAATCCGAAATATTCAAGTTCTCATCCAGGTGAATGGTATAATAGATCCCCGCTTTCTCAGCCGGACCGATCAGCTGCTCCGCCTGTTCCAGCTGATCCACCTGATACTCCGGAAAGTTCATGTTCAGCTCGATAAATTTCAGTCCCAGATTCCGGCAAAGGGCAACATTGTCTTCCAATGTCCTGTTTTCGATAAGTGTCGGCATCCCAAACTGGATCATTTTTCTTTCTCCTTCATTTCACCGGCAAGTCTGTATTTTATCGCCATTATGTGTCTGCTCCGCATACTCTCTTTACTTACAATACATCCAACACCTTTTTGATGTTTTCCTCATTCGGAATGATAATGTTTATATCTATCTCAGGATGTTCATTTACATATGCAGTAAGAAATCCCATCAGGTTATCTTTTGTTTCCATGTAATCATCGATGATTATCTGATCATCATATCCCAGTTTTTTTAAGATGACAGCCGATACAACGCCGGTCCTGTCTTTGCCTGCACCACAGAAATACATCACATTACTGTCTGCATTCATAATAGTGCTGATGATCTTATCCATCTGCCCGTCCAGCATTCCAAGGTAAGAATCAGCCACAGCCTCAGGTGATTCCGGTGTGTCTCCACCGCCGGTAACAGGCAGATGATAGTAAGTAAACTCTTCTTTGTTTTCAAGAATGCATGGCCTGGCTATGTATTCCTTCTCTTCGCGAAGATCAACGATCGTTGTGATATTGTTTTTGACAAGCCAGTTAACTTCGGCATCAGACAGATTGCCGGGATAATCACTTCTTATATACCGCAAAGATCCGACAGGTAAAGCCCGTGTATTTAGAGTTGATTCAAACAAAGAGCTCATATGATATTGTTATCCTTAGACGTCTTGAACCAATCCAACACCTTTATGATCATTTCGCGTGATTTATCATTGTGGCAGTTGAGAAGACTTTGTCCCATAAGGTTCTTACCGCCCCACTTCTCGTATCGATTTATCGCTGCTGGATTCATATAGATGATTTTGTGGTCAAGATCGCATATAACTATTGCAGCCTTGTCAGCTTCCATTACACTTTTATAAACTTCATTAAGATCTGTCATTATTTATCACTCCTTAATCAGCAACGAACCGAAAAAGTTCCACATCGCCGTCTCTTTCAGTTGATTCTATTCGAAAGCCACATTTTTCAGTATAAAACTTCACATTTTCTTTCTTATCTATTGGTGTTACTAAAGTGATCCTCTTCCAATCTTCATAAAATGTCTTTACATATCGTATTGCCTGTGTCCCGATCCCTTTGCCTTGATACTCAGGAATAACGCACAAGCATCCAACCTCATACACTCCATTATCCAGTTTTATACATGAAACACATCCAACAGGTTCATTATCACATAATATGATGTGTTTCAGATATCTGCCGATGGACCCTTCCATCATTTCCTTTGTTTGTCCATATCCCGGGCAGGAACCGTATCGCACATAATCGTCATAAAAAGAAGCGTTATAAATATCTACCAACAGCTCTGCGTCTTCAATTCCCGCTTGCCTGTACTCTATTTTCATAAATACAGCAGCTCCTCAAATTCCGATTCGACCTAAACCCGTGAAAGCAATACCACCGTCTCGACGTCGTTTACGATGCGCAACAAATTCAGATAATGTTGCATGGAATATAGTTATTGTTTGCATCAAGCGGATAAGGTTTTTCTATCATGCATACAACTCCACCTTCTCCGATCTTTAGAGAACTCTTTTCAAGAAGATGAAAAGAGCTGATTACTTTCTTCTCAGGATTACTGCCTTTTTTGATCTCCAAGGGATGTAGAATTCCGTTTTCTTCCAAAACAATATCGATTTCTTTTTGATTCGTATCCCTGTAAAACGTCATATTCGTTTTGCTCTTTGAATATGAATACATTCTCAGGAATTCCATCACAACATAGTTTTCGAAAAAATGTCCGCTTGCGGCTCCGTTCATCAGCGTATCCCTGCTGGTCCACATGGACAGATACGCTAAAAGACCAGTATCGCAG